>NZ_JBVIJC010000028.1:0-128292 GCF_055581605.1 Streptomyces sp. NPDC031418 | reverse complement strand
ATGTTACAGAAGGTGTTTTCTTTTCCCTCCCCCCGGTTCTCCTCCCCCCCCCCCCCCCCCCCCCCCCCCCCCCTCTCTCCCCCCCACCCTCCCCCCCCGGGCCAGGGTCACCACTTCACCTACCGCGCGCTCATCCGCAAGGACGGCGGCGATCTTCTTGTTCGTCTCACCACCTCGCGGTGGTCAGGGGTGTGCGTCGCGGCAGCTCACCAGGTGCCGGGCTCAGACCGAATGGTCGACGCCCGCCGTTGCGGTGGCCTGGGCTGCTGCGGTTGCGGCGCGGCCGCGGGCGCTCGCCCGCCGGGCATAGGTCATCGTCCAGTAGACCAGCACGCCGATCACGACGTACGGCAGGAAACTGTTGACGGTCACCATCTGGCTGTGGGACAGCTGGTAGACGAGCACGATCCGCAGCACCGCCTCCACGATGAACGCCAAGCCCCAGACGATCGTGAGATTGCGCTGCACTCGGCGGAACCCCGGGTACTGCCACATGCCGTTCCACCAGTCGATCATCTGCGGAGTGCCGTCCGTGGCGAACTTGCGGCCGAAGTAGAACATCAGCGGGCGCGGCGCGGCCAGCGTGGCCAGGTACACCACGCCGACCAGACCGGTCACGAAGGAGTCCTTGGCCAGCAGCAGCCGCGGGTCGTCGGGTCCGGTGAACGAGATGACGAGGGTGAGCACCACGAAAAGCAGGGAGACGATGGCGAATTCGTCGATCCGCCGGTGCCAGGCGAGGTAGATCGCGATGTCCAGCACCGGGCCGAGACCGGAGACGAGGATGGCGGTGGACTCGCTGTAGCCGTGGTCGTGCAACTGGTTGTAGATGAGGATGGGTGCGACCACGTTGAGAGCGATGGTGAGGAACCAGCCGACAGCGGCGGTCGACCGCTTTCGGGCAGGAGGCTGCGAAGTAGCACTGGACATGCGATTTCCCCCGAGGAATGAATCGTGCAGAAGGCACGTGCAGAGGCGCCCGGCGTGATCCGGCGGACGTCTGAACCGCGCACATTCTTGCCGATCTTGGACTGTGATGGCTAGTACGAAGCGGGTGCCCGAAGCTTGCTGGGGCCCATGCGGCCACTTACCCCATGTGTAACCGGCTGGTTGCGTACGCGTCGCCGGATGTGCTGGTTCGGCAATGGAGAGCCGGTCAAGATCGACCTGCGCCCCGGCGGCCTCTTGGTCTTCGACCACGGCGTCCACGGCGTCATTCCCGCCCGTATCCAGACAGTCGAGCCTCCGCGCCGCCTGTCCTGGCGGTGGTCTCAAGGCGCCGCAGGCGAGGAACCGGACGACTCGAACGCCACTCTGGTCGAGTTCACCCTGACCGAAGACGACTCCACAGGAGGCACCCGGCTCACCATGGTCGAAAGCGGCTTTGCGCACCTCGGGCTGCCCACGCAGGAGGTCATCGGCCGGCACCGCGCCAACGGTCAGAACTGGCCTGGCAAGCTCGACCAACTGCGCGCGGACTGCGAACAGACCACGGCATGACCCGCACCAACGAGGGCGAACAGGCTCCCGATGACGTCCTGGTGGCCCTTGCTGAACCGATCCGCCGAGAGGTCCTGGCCGTCCTTGCCCGCGAAGGCGGCGCGACCTCGACCTCCCTGGCGGCAAGCCTGCCCATCACCCGCCAAGCGGTGGCCAAACACCTGGCCGTCCTCGACCGCGCAGGACTCGTACGCGCCCACAGAGTCGGACGCGAGGTCCGCTACGAAGCCGACCTGCAACCACTGAGGCGGGCGACGCGGTGGATGGACACCCTCGCCACCCAGTGGGAACGCCGCCTCAACGCGATCAAGGATCTGGCGGAGGGGGCCGCTGGGCCCTGACCCCCAGATCGGTGCGCATCCCAGAACGAGGAAGGCTTCGGGGGCGAAGGCGCGCTCCACGACCCAGCGTTGGGTGCCCAGGCCGGAGCCGTGCTCGGGGCCGGCGGCGGGCGATCAGTGGCTTCACGCCGAGGTCCCCGACCATACGACGGCACGTGCCGTGGTCGTGGCCGCGGTCGCCCAGCACCAGCTGTCAAGCCGCCCTGGGGCGAGCTGCTGGGCCTGTCCGTCAGGCAGGCTGACAGGCCCAGGGCCGTCCGGTCGACACCGGGTGCGGGGAGGTGGAGGATGGGGGAGCGGCGCCTTACCCACCAGTCCGGCGCCACAGTCGTACATCCCGTTGTCGCTGGAGGGACAGTTTCGGCCAGCTGGCGCGGTGACTTGCCCCCGTGCTCCGCGGCGCCCTCCACGCATCGCGAGGGAGGACACCCACCATGGCCCGGTGCATCCGGCGCAACGCCGTCATCTCGCTCGTTGCCTCATCGTTCGTCCTCGGGAGCATGGTGTTCCTGGCGCCTGCCGCCACCGCGGCACCCGGTGCGGGGACGTGCACAGTCAAGACCGAGGGCAACGCGAGGCAGCCGCTGACCCTCAACGGTGGTGAGTTCTCTCAGCCGCGCGCCGCTATCAGGCCGCGTACGGGCGACGGCCCGCTGGAGGTCACCAAGGAGGGGCAGGGCATCATCATGCGCCTACCGCTCGAAGGCGGCGGTCGGTTCGTGCTCGAACTGACCCCGGCAGAGGCGAGTGACCTCACCGGCGCGCTCAAGCAAGTCGTCGACAACGGTGAATCCACTGCGTGCTTCAGGGCCAAGATCAGGCCGCGTACGGGCGACGGCCCGCTGGAGGTCACCAGGGAGGGGCAGATCATCCTCATGCGCATACCGCTCGAAGGCGGCGGTCGGGTCGTGTTCGAACTGAGCCCGGCCGACGCCGGTGCCCTCACCGACGTACTCCGCAACGTCGTCGACTGATGTGAGAGCGGGAGCCACCTCACCTGCCCCAGTACTGTGGCTCCGCATGACCGACTCCGAGATCGAGATCACCGCCGACCTGGTCCACGACCTGCTGAAGGAGCAGCATCCGGACCTTGCGGGGCTCGCCATCCGCGAGGTGGAGGGCGGCTGGGGCAACCAGATGTGGCGTCTCGGGGACGAGTTGGCCGTGCGCATGCAGCGCATGGACCCCACACCGGAGTTCCAGCTCAAGGAGCGGCGGTGGCTGCCGGTGCTGGCCCCGCGCCTGCCGCTCCCGGTGCCGACCCCGGTGCGGTTCGGTGAACCGTCCGCGCGCTTTCCCAAGCACTGGACCGTGATGACGTGGGTTGCAGGCGAGCCGCTGGACTGCTCTGCGATCAGTCGCGGCGACCACGCGGCCGACACCCTGGCGGGCTTCCTCACGGCACTCCACGTGGAGGCACCCGCTGACGCACCGATCAGCGAGGACCGCGGCGGCCACCCCAAGCAGTGCACGGACGGCTTCGACCACTTCTTCCACGCCGTCGTCCCCGACGACCTCGCCGACGATGTCCGAGCCGTCTGGGATGACGCTGTCGCGGCGCCCGAGTGGGAGGGGCCGCCGGTGTGGGTGCATGGCGACCTGCATCCGGCGAACGTCGTCGTCTCGGACGGGACGCTCTCGGGCGTGATCGACTTCGGTTCCCTGTTCGCCGGGGATCCGGCGTGGGACCTCGCCGCCGCATGGGTCATCCTTCCCTCAGGCGCGACCTCACGCTTCTTCGACGTGTACGCGCAGGCGGACGAGGGGACGATCCGGCGCGCCCGTGGGCTGGCCGCCCTGAAGAGCTTGTTCCTCATGCTGATGGGACAGAACGGGGACCAAGGCCTTCCTGGCGGCAAGCCGGCGTGGGGACCCGTAGGCCGGGTAGCGCTCGACCGTGTTCTGAGAGGCTGATGTGGGCGGACCGGAGACGCGGAACGCTACACCCGGCCGGAGACCCGGCTAGCGCGTGACCGGGGTAGCGCCGGTCGCCGCGACGGACAGTTCCCACAGCCGTGCGGCTGCCTCCGGGTCGATGGCGTAGGCGCGGACGCCGCCGTCGTCCATGGGTGCGGCGGGTGCCGAGACACGGGCGACGTCGCAGTCCTCGAGGTAGAGGCCGCCTCGGCTGCCGAGGAGCGGGGAGGTGGCGGCCCACAGGCCGGTTGCGGCGCCCTGGGAGGGTGTCTTGAAGTCGGCGCCGATCACGTTGCCGTGCTCGTCCACCCATCCACGTTCGATCTGCTCCTGGAGAGTCATTTCCCGCTGGAGCCCGGTGATGATCTTTCCCGGGTGGAGAGCGAACGTCCGGACGCCGTCGTCGCGTCCGAGGGCGTCGAACTCCACGGCGAACAGGGCGTTGGCGGTCTTCGCCTGACCGTAGGCCAGCCACTTGTCGTAGCCGGCGCAGAAGTGCGGGTCGTGCCAGCGGATGTCGGTCAAGGCGTGCCCGGCGGAGCTGTTGACGACGACCCGCGCACCGTCGGCGGCGGCCAGGAGTGGATACAGCTCGCAGGCAAGGGCGAAGTGTCCGAAGTGGTTGATGGCGAGCTGGCCTTCCCAGCCGGGCCCGACGCGTTGCTCAGGGGTGGCCATGACGCCTGCGACGGCCATGAGGAAGTCGAGTTTGCCGAGGGAGTCCTTGATGTGTGCGGCGGCGGCGCGCACGCTGGCGAGGTCCGCCAGGTCCATGGGGATGACATCGCAGCCGTCCACGTCTGCGAGAGCGGCGCGGGCGAGGCCGGGCCGGCGTGCGGGAATGATGACCCGGGCCCCGGCGGCAGCCAGACCTCGGGTGGTTTCCAGGCCGAGTCCGGAATAGCCCCCGGTCACGACGGCGGTGGCGCCGGACAGGTCGAGACCGGCGAGGACGTCCTCGGCGGTGCTGGCGGCGGAGAAGGGCGAGCCGAGCGGCTGCTGATCACTGATGGTCATGCCGACGACGCTAGAATCTAGAGCGAGGTCTAGATCAAGTCCTAGGCTGGGCGGCATGGCGACTGTCGAAACCCGTGCCGAGCCACTGAGCATCGGCGAGGTGGCCGAGCGGACCGGCCTCAGCGTGCATGCACTGCGCTTCTACGAGCGTGAGGGCCTGCTCTTCGGACCGGTCCAGCGCACCGCGGGCGGTCGGCGGCGGTACACCACCGCCGATGTCGACTGGCTGCTGATCTGCGTGAAGTTGCGCGAATCCGGCATGCCGCTGGCCGACCTCAAACGGTTCGCCGAACTGGTACGGCATGGCCCGGGCAATGAGGCCGAACGGCTGGAGCTCCTCGACGCACATCAACAGCGCGTCGAGGCGCAGATCCAGGCGCTGGAGGAGTGCCGTTCGGTGATCGCCTGGAAGGTCGGCGTCTACGCCGAACACCTTGCCCGGGGCGAGGCGGGCGGGCTCTGGGACCCGACGGTCTGAGACAGGGACGGTGAAGGGGTGTATCCAGGTACACGGTCTTCGGTATCCAGCTACAGTCCGCGGCGCCTGGCAGCCCGGCATCGTGAAGGTCATGCGGACGACAAGAACGATGCGAACGGCCGGGACGACGCGACAGGGTGAGAGCCCGACCGTACGGACAGCGGTCTATCTGACGGTGGCCTTCCTGGCGGCCGGAGCGCTGGGGGCACTGCAACCGGCGACGGGGATCCCTCCCGAGGTGGTGCAACTCACCCAGTTCGGCCCGGCGCTGGCGGTGGCGCTGGCGGCTCTGCTGTGGCCGGTAAACACGCGGGCGCTGGTCTCCGGGCCCCGGACACGGCTGACCTCCGCCTGGCCGCTGCTCGCCTCGCCCTTTCTGATCATCCTGCTGTCGGCGGGCCCCTACGCCCTGCTCACGGGCACGCCCCACGCCACCGACCCGCGCACACTGCACCACTCCCTCCTGCTCATAGCGGTCGCGCAACTCCTCGGAGCGTGCGGGGAGGAGATCGGCTGGCGCTGCTACCTACAGCCGTTGCTGCGCACCAGGTTCAGCGCGCTGACCGCGTCGGCCACGGTCGGCGCGGTGTGGGGGCTGTGGCACGTCCAGGTACTGGCCGAGGCCCCGGCGTACGCGGCGGGTTTCCTGCTCGCCACGATCGCGATGTCCATCGTCCTGGGCCTGGCCCTGGAGGCGACGGGCGGCATGGCCCGGCTGCTGATGGCAGGTGCCTTCCACGCCCTGGTGAACCTCGGCATGCTCCTGTTCATGGACGAGGAGACGGGCCGTACGGCGCCGATGGTGCTCTTCGGGGTAGCGTGCGCGCTGGTGGCGGGGGCCTGGGTGTTCGGCCGCAGGGCGCTGACGATCCCCGCGGCGGTGGAATGAGGAGGCGGGGGCGTGCGGGTGAAGTGGTCCTGGCGCGACGAGGCGGTCGCGCTGGGCCGATGCCAACTGACCGGGCTCTCGGGTTTCGAGGTGGCCGGCGCCGGGCTGCTGGTGGGCCTCGCCCTGCTGCTCGTGCCGGTGGGCCTCGGCCTCCGGCTGCTGCCGCCCTCCGCCGCCTGCCTGCGCCGCGTCGCCGACCGTCACCGCACGCGGACCGTCCACTGGAGCGGCCGCCCCCTCAGTCCGCCCGAACCCCTGCCCGACCGCGGCCCGGTGCGTCGTACCGGCGCCGCGATCCTCGGTGACGACGGCTTCTGGCGCGATCTGCGCTGGGCCTGGCTCGAGCCGTTGACGGGCGGCCCGCTCGCCTCGGTGCCGCCGACACTGATCGGGTACGGGGCGTTCGGCGCCCTAGTCCAGCCGTTCGTCTGGCGGCAGTTGGGCGACGCCAACTGGTACGCCTTCATACCGGTCACCTCGACGCCGACGGCGCTGGCGGCACTGCTGCTGGGCCTAACCTTCGCCGCAGTCGGCCTGCGCCTTTCAGTTCCCGTCCTGGCCCTGCACGGCCGTGTGAGCCGCCGTCTGCTCTCCGCGCCGCGTACGACCGAGTTGGCCCGGCGGGTGGCGCGGCTCACCGACAACAGGGCCACCGTCCTGGATGCACACGCGGCCGAGATCACCCGTATCGAACGCGATCTGCACGACGGTGCACAAGCACGCCTGGTCGCCCTCGGGCTGACTCTGGATCAGGCGACCGGACTGCTCGACACCGACCCGGCGACCGCCCGTGCCCTGCTCCTGGACGTCCGTGCCGCCTCCGAGCGCGCCCTCCAGGATCTGCGCGACCTGGTGCACGGCATCCACCCGCCGGTCCTCGCCGACCGGGGCCTCACCGACGCCGTGCGCTCCATGGCCCTGGACAGCCACCTGGACGTGGAAGTCTCCGCGAGCCCGCCCCTGCCACGCCTGCCCACTCCGGTCGAAGCGGCGGCCTACTTCGCGGTTTCGGAGCTCCTCACCAATGCGGCCAAGCACGCGGAGGCCACGAGCGTCCGTATCACCCTGGCGCACGACGCCACGCACCTGCGCGTCACGGTCACGGACGACGGCCGGGGCGGGGCGGACCCCGCCGGTGGCAGCGGACTGGCCGGAGTACGGCGGCGGTTGGATATCTTCGACGGCGTGCTCGCCCTGCACAGCCCGCCGGGTGGTCCGACCACCGCGACCCTGGAGATACCGTGCGCGTCGTCCTCGCCGAAGACCTCTTCCTCCTCCGCGACGGCCTGACGCGCATCCTGCACGAACACGGCTGCGAGATCGTCGCCTCGGTGGACAACGGTCCCGAACTGCTGAGAGCCCTCACGGAACGGGAGTTGGACGTGGCGTTGATCGACGTACGCCTGCCACCGACCCATACGGACGAGGGCTTGAAGGCGGCGCTGGAAGCCCGCCGTATCCGCCCCGGCCTCCCGGTGCTGATCCTCTCCCAGTACCTCGACCAGCTCTACGCCCACGAGCTGCTCTCCTCGGGAGAGGGCGCCGTCGGCTACCTCCTCAAGGACCGCGTCACCCACACCACCACCTTCCTCGACGCCCTGCGCACCGTCGCCGCCGGCGGCACGGTCATGGACCCCACCGTGATCGCCAAGCTGCTGTCCCGCAGTGAGAAACGCGGCCGCATCGACTCACTGACCCCGCGCGAACACGAGGTCCTCGCCGGCATGGCCGAGGGACACTCCAACACGTCCATCGCCCACACCCTCCACATCAGCGAGAGCGCCGTGGCGAAGCACATAGCAGCGATCTTCGGAAAGCTCCGCCTGGAACCCTCTCCGGAGGTGAACCGCAGGGTGCTGGCGGTGCTGGCGTACCTGAAGAGCTGAACGCCCTGGCGCGCTTTCGAACCCCTTCGAGGAGGCGCGAGCGGCGATTGCGTTCTGGGCAATTACCCGGGGCTGTTGAGGCGTTCTGGGGTGTGTTGCCCATGGTGAGCGCCTATGCGCCCTGTACGCCCTCTGTCTGACTGCCGTCGGCACACCGCACGGTCGATCCCATGGGGGACACCTGGGAACAGGAGTGTGCCGGCCGCGGGGACGGCAGTCGCTGCCCGCACGGGGCCGTGCTGAGGATCGATGCGGGCAGCGTGGAGTACCGGTGTGATGACTGCCGGGACTACTGGGAGCTGGACGAGACGGAACCGTGGCGCCGGGTGGCCGACGACTACGGGCTGACCCGGCCACTCGGGGACCCACGGGAGGCCGGGCCGGGCACCGCGGCGTAGGACGACGTCAGGCCATCCCGGTCCTCAGCGGGTCAACAGCCGGCACCGTGGCAGCCGGGGTGGTCGGCCCACCAGGTACGCGCGTGCGGTCAGCTCAGCCGGGTGTCGGCGTACACGGTCATCGCATCGCGCTGGTAGACGGCGAGACCCTCGGCGATCTTGTCGAAGTTCGCCCGCATCTGCGGGTCGTCGACATAGCTCTGGCCCACTCCCTTGTACGCGGCCGCGCACGGCGTCCAGAACCGGCAGATGCCCCGGTAGTTGGCGTCCACCTCGGCCTGTACCGCGGGGTCGGACACCGGTGTGCCGGCCACCATGAACTCCGCCATGCGGATCATCTGTGCCGTCACCTCACGCTGCCAGCTCTCCATGTCCTCGGAGGTCATCGCCTCGACGGTCCGCCGGGACTGCTCCCACGCCTGCGGCCACCGCTCCCGCACCTCGGCCTCGGCCTCGGAGGGCGCCTGGAACCCCTCGAACAGGTTCTCCGGCTTGTTGATCCTGGTCATACGGTCCTTGCCTCTGCCTTCTTCCAGTTCGGCGATGGTGCGCCCGACCGTACGGGCCAGCGTCTCCAGCCGGTCCCGTTCCGCGAGCAGCCGTTCGTGGTGCTCACGGAGCACGGCCACCTGGTCGAGCTGGCTGTCCAGGACCGCCTGGATCTCGCGCAGCCCCAGGCCCAGCTCCCGCATCAGCAGGATCTGCTGCAACCGCAGCAGATCGGCCTCCTCGTAGTAGCGGTGCCCGTTGCTCCCGATCCACGCAGGCGGCAGCAGCCCGATCTCGTCGTAGTGCCGCAGCGTCCGCGATGTCACCTTGGACATCCGCGCCACCTCCGCGATCGACCAGGCCATGACCGGTGCCTCCTTCGCCGGGCCGGTCTCTCCGGCCACACGCATGACCGTAGAAGTTGCCGTAACGGAAAGCGCAAGCCTGAGAGGGGCCCGTGGTGTCCCCGTTCACCACGGGCCGCCGGGTCGCAGGCGCCGAAGAGCCTCAGTGAACGCGCCACCGCCTCATGACTGGTTCTCGTCGCCGTGCGAGAGTCGGTCGATCGTGCGGATCGTGGCGTCGCGGGCTTTCACCACCCGGTCCAGCTCCGCGCGGTGCTCTGCGATCGCGGCCTGTTCGTAGGCCGACTCGACCGCGAACCAGACTCCTACGAGATTGGTGCGTGCCTTGCAGGCGACGTCCGCCCGCGCCTGGGCGATCTCGCTGCGGGACGGGGTCGCGCCGTTCGACGACGGCACCTCGTCCATGGGGGTGCTCATCCTGAAGCCCCGGGAGGTCATGCACGCCGACCATGCCGAGAAGACCTTGGTGACCCGGGGGTCGGACATGGACCGTTCGAAGCCGTCGGCCTTGATACTGGTGACGATTCCGTCCGTATCGGTGCCCGGACCCTGCGAACCCCCGGCGCCGAGCAGCCGCTCGGCCTCGTCCAGGCATCCGCCGCTGGGGACCGGCCGGCCACGGTACGAGGTGAGGGGCGTGCCCGAGGTGTCCACCCCCGTGAGGACACCTCGGGCCGCCGTCGAGAGGGACCGGGGCTTCGCCACCTTTGCCGCCTTCGCCGCCGTGGTCCCGGAGGATGCGGCGGTGGGGGTGTGGTAGCCCCAGGTCCGGGCCTCCGCGGCGTCGGTGAGCCCGTACCGCCGGTACAGCACGGTGTACGCGTCCAGCGCCTCACGCTCCGCCGCCGACCCTGCCGGGAGGCGGGCCGCCGCAGGGTACGGCACGGAGTGCCGCCGCATGCAGGCCCGTACGGCCGCGTCGTCCGCCTCGTCGTATTCCAGTGCCTGCCGCGGGGTCAACATGTAACGCTCGATGGGCAGATGGAGGTGCTCCACCCCGACGATCCGCGGAATCGCGCCCACCGCGGGTGGTGCAGTCTGACGGGACGGCTGGGCCGACGGGGAGGAGCAGGCGCTCAGGGCCGCCAGCGCCAGCGCGCCGCCGGCGAGTGCGATGCGTCGTGGCAGCCATCGACGCGGTGCGCCTCGTACAGGCCGTGCCGGTTGTGCGGGGGCGGGTGCGGAGACGTACGCCATGGCCATCGCTTCCTCGGAGGTCGGGCACGCGGTGCCCCGCCCCCGGCGGGGCACCGCGTGCTCACAGGTCTGGGGACTGCTCAGTGACCGAGACCGGGGCAGCGGGTGTGGTCCGAGACGGCGATGGACGCCTCGTTGTTGCGCATCCAGCTCGTGAGGTTGCCGCCCTTGTGGGGCGCCAGCCAGTTGGAGTCCCCGCGGAAGTTCGTCGAGTACCAGATGCCCACGTTGCACACCGTGCCGTTCTGCGCGGACGCGGCGTTGTTGCGGACCCGCTGGCCGGAGCCGGCCCCGCTGCCGCCGAACCTCTTCGTCCCCAGGTCGCCGACCTGGAGCAGCTTCGTCCGGTACGCGGCGTTCTTGGCGTTGGGGGAGTAGTACAGGCAGAGGTCGTACGGGCTCTTGATGTCGCAGTCGGACCTGCTGTTCCAGCTGGAGATGTCCGCGCTGCGGGCCTCCGCGTGTCCGGCCACGGCGCCCAGCGCCAGCGCCGCCGTGGCCATGAGCACTCCGGCACGGGCGGGCATCCGCTTCATGATCGTCATGTTCGTTCTCTCCCGGTGTCTGTGTGGAACCACAACCTCTGCGGTGCGGCCAGGTGCTGCCGCCGTGCGGGCCGGCCGGCACCTGCAACCGGTCTAGCGCGTCGTCGTTGTCCGGTGCCGGTGAGCCGGCACCGGACAACATGGGCCGGACAACGACGGCTCAGACCCGCAGGTCGGGAGAGTGGGGCCGGTGCGCTGCCCGGGCAGGGCACGTCATGGGCAGGGCTGCTCCAGTGACGGTTCGGGCATGTACCGGTGCCACTGCCGAGCGGTGACGGCGCCGGTCGAGGCGCACAGGCGGCGGATCGCCTGGCTGACGTCGAGGTTCCACAGCCGCACGGTGTGGTCGTCGCTCGCGCTCGCGAGAGTGTGGCCGTCCGGGCTGAACGCCACGTCGTCGATCGGTGCGGTGTGGCCGACGAGGGAGGTGCCCAGCTGGGACGGGTGGCCCGGATCGGTGACGTTCCACAGGGCCACGGTGTGGTCGTCGCTGCTGCTGGCCAGAGTGCGGCCGTCCGGGCTGAACGCGACCCCGTACACGAAGCTGGTGTGGCCGAGCAGCGGCTCGGCCAGGGCCAGCGGCCGTGCGGGGTCGGCGACGTTCCACAGCCGTACCGTGTGGTCGACGTTGGCGGTGGCCAGGGTCCGGCCGTCGGGGCTGAACGCCACGCCGTACGCACCGCCGCTTCGGGCGGCAAGGGGATGGCCCAGCGGCACAGGCCGGTAAGGGTGGGTCACGTCCCACAGGCGGGTGGTGTCGTCCGCGGAGGCCGTGGCCAGCACGTGCCCCTGCGGGCGGAAGGCCAGGGCGGTGACCGCTCCTTTGTGCGCGGTGAGCGGCTCACCGATGCCGGTCGCGTGCGCCGGACGGGAGACGTCCCACAAGCGGACCTGCTGGTCGATCTTGCCTCCGCTCGCCAGCGTCCGGCCGTCCGGGCTGAAGGCGACCGAGCTGACCTCGCCCCGGTGGCCGGTGAGCGGACTGCCCAGCAGCTTGGCGCGCGCGGGATCGCGTACGTCCCACAGCCGGATGGTGCCGTCCCGGCTGGCGCTGGCCAGGATCGTCCCGCTGGGGCTGAACGCCAGTTTCCGTACGGCGTTGGTGTGGCCGGTCAGAGGGCGGCCGAGGGGTGTCGGCCGTGCCGGGTCGGTGACGTCCCACAACCGGACGGTACTGTCCGTGCTGCCGCTGGCCATGATGTGCCGCACCCGGCTGAACGCCACGGTGTTGACGTAGCTCGAGTCCGGGATGACGGTGTCCGGGAGCTTCCAGAGCCGGACGGTGTGGTCGGCGCCGGCCGAGGCGAGGCTGTGCCCGTCCGGGCTGAACGCCAGCCAGTAGACGTATTCGGTGTGCCCGGTGAGCGGTTGCCCGAGCGGGACGGGTGCGGACGGGTCCATGACGTTCCACAGGCGGACGGTGTGGTCGGCTCCGGCGGTGGCCATGACCCGCCCGTCCGGGCTGAAGGCGACCGCGTACACCGTGTCGTCGTGCGCGGCCAGGGGTTTTCCGAGCGGGACGGGTGCGGTCGGGTCGGTGACGTTCCACAGGTGGACGGTGCGGTCGTTGCCCGCGCCGGCCAGGAGACGGCCGTCGGGGCTGAAGGCGACGGAGAACACGGTGTCCTGGAAGCCGGTGAGCCGCCCCAGACGCTGCGGCTTGGCGGGGTCGGTGATGTTCCACAGCCGGATGGTGTGATCGTGACCGGCGCTGGCGAGCGTGCGCCCGTCGGGGCTGATCGCGGCCGAGGCGACGGCGCCGTGGTCGTGTCCCTTGAGGGGGTGCCCGAGCAGCCGCGGGTGCGCCGGGTCCGCGACGTTCCACAGCCGGACCGTACCGTCGTCGCTCGCGCTGGCGAGCGTGTGCCCGTCCCGGCTGAACGCCACGGAGAAGACGTAGCTGCTGTGACCGGTCAGCGGCGCTCCCCACGCAGTGGGGTGGGTGGGGTGGGTGACGTTCCACAGCCGTACCGTGCGGTCGCGTCCGGCGGACGCCAGGGTGCGGCCGTCGGGGCTGAAGGCGAGCCAGTAGACCCACGTGCTGTGGCTGTCGACGGGGCGGCCGATCGGCACCGGGTGGGTCGGGTCCGCGACGTTCCACAGCCGGATCCGCCCGTCCGCGCCCCCGGCGGCGAGGGTGCGGTGGTCGGGGCTGTACGCGACCGCGAACACGGTGCCGTCTCCCGCGGGCAGGACCCTGGACACCGGGGCGCCGGCGGCGCTGATCAGGTCGGTTTGCAGCTCGGGCCGCGGACGGATGCGGTAGGCGGCGATGTCCAGTTGGGCGGCGAGCGAGGGATCGGTCTGCCGTAACTGGCTCGCCTCGGTCTGCACCTCCCCGGCGATGGCGTTGTTCCGTTCGGCCTGGGCGGTCGCGGTCTTCTTGAGCGCCACTCCGGCGGCCACGGACGCGACGAGGGCCAGCACGCACACGGCGGTGATTCCGGCGCGGCGCAGACGTGCCGCACGGCCCGCGTGCCGGATGGACGCGGCGAGGAACTCCTCCACCCGGGGGCCGGTGGCCGGACCGTCGCCACGGGTGGCGGCCCATTGCCGCGCCGCGGCCAGCACGCCGCCCCGGTACAGGGCACCGGGGTCGCGGCCCTGCCGTTGCCAGACGGCGGCCGCCTCGGTGATCTGCTGGTGCATCAGCAGACCCGCCCGGTCCTCGTCGATCCACCCGCGCAGCCTGGGCCAGGCGTGCAGCAGCGCCTCGTGAGTGATTTCGGCGCTGTCCCTGTCCAGGGTGACCAGCCGTGCCTGGGCCAGCAGGTCCAGCACGGCGCCGGTGTCCGGGCCGAGGTCCTCGCGCGACACGGGCCGTTTGGTGTCGTCGGTTCCGTCGCCGAGGGACACCATCCGCAGCAGCACGGAGCGGGTGAGCCGGCGCTGTTCGGCGGACATCTGCTCGTAAAGGGCCTCGGCGGTGTTGGCCAGGGCGTGCGGGATGCCGCCCGCGGCCTCGTAGCCGCTCAGCGTCAGCGTGTTGCCGCGACGGCGCAGCCAGGTCTCCCGCATGGCATGGGAGACCAGCGGCAGGACGCCCGGTTGTCCGGTGGCCTCCGCCACGACCCGGGCCAGCAGGGCCGTCTCCACGGCGCACTCGGAGCGGACCGCCGGCTGGCTGACGGCGCGGCGCAGTTCCTCCGTCGACATGGGGCCGACCAGCAACTGGGCGTCCTGGAGAGCCGCCACGAGTTCGGGGTGCTGGGAGCAGCTCGCGTAGAAGTCGGCGCGCACACCGATGACCACGCGGGTACGGCTGTTGGCGGCCTGGGCCGCGGTGAGCAACGCGCTGACGAAACGGTCCCGTTCGTCCTTGCTCCGGCACAGGGTGAAGATCTCTTCGAACTGGTCGACGACCAGCAGCAGATCCGTGTCGTCGGGGCAGTCCGCCCTGGCGAGTCCCTGGAGGACCGCCTGGTGCAGGGACCGGGAATCGGCGCCGAGCTCCCTGTGCAGGGCAGACGCCGTGCCCCCGGCGAAGGCCGAGAGCCGGGCGGCACACTCCTCCAGCGGATGCGCTCCAGGGGTGAACAGCAGGACCGGCAGACCCGGACCGCCGACCGCATCACCCTCGCGCAGACGAGGGATCAGACCGGCGCGCAGCAGCGAGGACTTACCGGATCCCGACGCCCCGAACACGGCGACGAACCGGGCTGCGCGGACCCGGGCGACCAGGTCGTCCGTGAGTCTCTCCCGCCCGAAGAACCGGTCCGCGTCCTCCGGCTGGAAAGCCGACAGCCCCACATAGGGGCACGGCCGGTCCTGCTCCCGGCCCGCGTCGTCCTCTTCGTGCGGCGAGGCGGAGGCCAGACCCGCGGCGACCTCGTGCCAGCGCGCCTTCCATTCCTCCTCGTCGCCGCCGCACGCCCGGACGAAGGCGAGTGTGACCTCCAACGTGGGCAGCTTCCTCCCGCCGGCCGCGTCGGCGAGCGTCGTCGACGAGTAGTGCGCCGCCGCCGCGAGCTGACGGTAGGTGGGCTTGCCGGCCGCGTCCCGTAAGCGGCGCAGCTCGGCGGCGAAGCCGGTCAGTGCGCTGCCATCGTCCTCCAACGGCTTTTCTCTGCGCGGCACTTGATACCCCCAAGGTTCGAGAAGCGTCGCCGGGAGCCTACTTGTCCGGAGACGGTTGTCCGAAGGCTCTTCACCGACACCGGACAACGTGTCCTGCCGTAGAACCGAAGTGGCGACCGGCTGCTGCGGGGGAGTGGCCGGCGCCGCCCGGGACGAGGGCGATGGCCGTACAGCTGCAACGCAACGCAGGGCGCTCTCTTCCCGAGTTCACCTTCTCTTCTCCCTGAACCCGAGGAGTACCGGACATGCTGAAGAACACTCCTGCGGCCGCCCGCCCGGTGCGGCGCACCCGGCGGGCCGTTCTCGGTCTGCTGACCGCCGCGGTCGCGACCGGCGCCCTGGCGGCCGCCCCGGGCCCGGCTTCGGCGACCGTCTCGACGGCCGCCCGGCCGGCTGCCACCTCCACCCAGATCAAGCTGGCCCAGCGGGATCTGAACGGCCTGGCCTACGGCGCCGGTCAGGTGGACGGTATCGGCGGCCCCAGGACCAAGGCGGCGACGCAGTCCTTCCAGAGCGACCGGTGTCTCGCCGTCGACGGCGTCATCGGCTCGCAGACGCTCGCCGGGCTCACCTCCGAGGTGAAGCAGGTGCAGACCGAGGCCGGGGTGGAGGCCGACGGCGACTACGGGAGCGGCACCACGAGCGCGGTGAAGAAGTACCAGTCCAAGCACCATCTGTCCGCGGACGGCATCGCCGGCGAGCAGACGATGAAGGCCATGGGCATCGAGCGGCTCGTCAAGAGCTGCCACACCACCTCGGCGCTCCGCACCAAGATCGTGAAGACCGCCCGCAGCCAGATCGGGGTCACGGCCGACTCCCACCAGTGCGTTCCCGGCAAGCCGTACAGCGTGTGCACCGAGTGGTGCGCGGCCTTCGCCACGTGGGTCTGGCGGCAGTCCGGAGTCAGCATCCCCTTCATGACGTACGTGCCCAACGTCTACGACTGGGCCGTCCAGCACCACAGGTGGGTCGGCACCAGCGGCCTCAAGTCCGCCAAGCCCGGTGACCTGATCATCTTCGGCAGCGCGCACAACCGGTACCACATCGGCGTCGTCGACCAGGTCAACGGCTCGACCGTGCGCGTCATCTCGGGCAACACGAGCGATCCCGCCGGTTCCGGCCGCTACGGCGTCTACGACAAGAGCTACTCGCTGTCCGGCTCCGTCTTCTACGGCCTGGTGCGCCCGTAGCAGGCCACGCCCGGCTGCCCCGCCTGCCCCTGCCGGCACATCCGGCAGGGGCAGGCCCTGACCCACCACGGAACACGAACGGAGAGACAGCGATGACGTATCCCCAGGGGCGCGGTGCCACCCGGGCAAGAGCCGGGCGGCGGGCCCGCGGTGCGGCGGCGGTCGCCGCGCTGACGGCCCTGTGCGCCGGCGGCGCGGGCATGGCCCACGCGGACACCAGCGCGACGGCCGGGGCGAGCCGGACCGCCGCATCGGTGCGGGGGCTCGACGTGAGCGGCTACAACCCGACGATCGACTGGAAGAAGACGGCCACCATGGGCGCCGCCTTCGCCTATGTGAAGGCGACCGAAGGGATCACCTACACCAACAGCTACTTCCCGCAGCAGTACAAAGGGGCGGCCGGCGCCGGACTCATCCGCGGTGCCTACCACTTCGCCCGCCCGGACGCCTCCGGGGGACGCGCACAGGCCGACTACTTCCTGGCCCACGGCGGCATGTGGAAGCGCGACGGCAAGACCCTTCCCGGCGCCCTGGACATCGAGGCCAACGGGCACGGCGACGCCTGCTGGGGGCTCAGCCGCAGCGCCATGACCAACTGGATCGCGGCCTTCGTGAAGGAGTACCGCGCACGGGCGGGCCGCCAGCCGGTGATCTACACCTCCGCCGGCTGGTGGGCATCCTGCACCGGCAACTACCGGGGGTTCGGCCGCACCGTCCCGCTGTGGATCGTCAACCAGTCCGGTACGCCCACCCCGCTGGCCGCCGGCTGGAACACCTACACCGTCTGGCAGACCGCCGACTCCGGCCCCTTCCCGGGGGACCAGGACGTCTTCAACGGCACCCTGAAGGACCTGAAGACCTTCGCCCTGGGCGACTACACGCCTCCGCCGCCCGCCCCGAGCTGGCCTCTTGTACAGCAGGGCCAGACAGGCCGCCAAGTGGTCACCGTGCAGTACCTGCTCGACGCGCACGGGGCTTCCCTCGCGGCGGACGGGCAGTTCGGTGCGGGGACCCGGGCCGCCGTGGTCTCGTTCCAGAGGAGCCAGCAGCTGACCGCCGACGGCATCGTCGGACCGAACACCTGGCAACGCCTGGTCGTCACCGTGCGGCAGGGCGACAGCGGTACGGCAGTGAAGGCGGTCCAGGAAGAGCTGAAGGCCCACGGCGCGTCCCTCACCGCGGACGGCCGGTTCGGGACCGCAACCCGGGACGCCGTGATCACCTTCCAGAAGTCCAGGCGACTGACCCCGGACGGCGTCGTCGGCCCGAACACCTGGATGGCCCTGGTGAGCTGAGGCCGCCCGCGGCGCCCGCGGTGCCCGCGCCGTCCGGCCGCCGCCCGGTCCGCCGCATCCTCTGCGGCGGACCGGGCGTGCGTGTCGGTGATTCGTCTACGACGGGCCTGAAGGTAGTCAGCGGTGCCAGCCGTCCTTGAATCGGGCCCCCTGCGTGGGTCACTCGGACGGGTCGGCGCGGGTGTGGAGTTGCTGCCAACAGTGCTGGATGTGCGCTTCAGCCTCTCGCACGGCGCAGGAGGCGGGGTCCGAGAGCGCGTCCGCAGGTGGCGTGGCCTTCGCGGAGCGAGGTGCGATGCGAGGGCGCATGAGATCGGATACGCGCCCGTTCCACCTCCGGTCGCCCTGGTGGAGGACGACTGCCCGGGCGACCAGGATCGCGGCGGTGACTGCTGCGGCGGTCAGCGCGGCAGCCGCATGATGATCTGACATGACTGTGCGAGGCCCTTCGTACGGGTCCTGGACGGGGGGATGGGAGGGCCGGTGGTGGTGTTCCACCAGCCCTCCCGACTCCTCATACGCGTCAGCCGGGCCAGGTTCCGGTCAGGCGGCGGACGGCGGTGGCGCCGGCGCGGTCGACGGCCGCTTTGACTCCGGCGAAGATCGCGCCCTGGAGCGTGGCGGCGAGCAGCACCTCGTACCAGGAGCGCTCTTCGTCGGTGGCGTCCGGGGCGTCCTCGTCATGGCCGAGCATCTTCCACGTCTGCTTGAACAGCGCTCCCGCGGCCATGCCGCTGACGGCGCCGAGCGCAAGACCGACCGGCTTGTAAGCGATCTTCGACGCCTTCACCCGGCTCACCCCTTTCGGCGGCAGGCCAGCCACACCACCACGGTCACACCCGCTGCGGCCAGCAGCACCCCGCGGTTGCCACGCGCCAGCCGCGCCCCCTGAGCGGTCGTACGGCGCACCGGCTCGGGCGTCTTGTCCTGCCACAGCCGGCCGGCCTCGGCGGCCTTGGCCCGGGCCTGCCCGGCGGCCTGGGCGGCCTTGTCCCTGACCGGGTCGGGCAGCCGTTCCTGTGCCTGGTGGGCCAGGTCGGCAGCCTTCGCCTTCACTTCCCCGGCCTTCAGGGCGGCCTGCTCCTTCAACTCGTCGGCTTTCGCCGCTGCCTGCTCCTTCAGTTCGCTGGCCTTGACTGCTGCCTGTTCCTTGACCTCGGCGGCCTTCTCCTGGGCGCGCGCCTTGACATCGGTCTTCGCTGCGAGCGCCTCGACCGTCTCGCCGAGCTCGGCCCGGGTCTGCTCGACCTGCTCGCGCAGTTCCTCGGGGCTGGAAGCGGTGGGTTCGTCGTGCGGCGGCTGGGTCATCGGTGTGCGCTCTCCTTGATCTCGGCCATGTCGGCCTTCACGTTCTCGACCGTCTGCGCGGGCATGGGCGGCGCGGCTCGGTCGACCTGCTTCATTCCACTCATGGCCAGCACCGCGGCGATCACACCCAGCGCGGCTGTGACGATCAGCCCGGCTGCCCACACCGGCAGCGCCACCGCCAGCGCGGCGATCACGGTCGCGACCAGCGCCTGCGCCATCAGGAAGCCGACCATGCCGGCGCCGCCGAACAGACCGCCGCCCTTGCCGTAGCGCTTGCCCTTCTCCTTCATCTCCGCCTGCGCCAGGCGCAGTTCGCCGCGCACCAGCTCGGTCAGCTGCTGCGAGGCCCGCTGCACCAGCTCGCCCACCGGCTCCTGGCCCACGCGGTCCGCGCCCTGGCCGGACCCGGCATGGTGCGGCTGCGTGCTCGACACCGTGGCCACCTCCCGTCCGTCTGAGTTCCCGCAGGCCGGACTGCGACATGCGCCCGACCATCCGTTGCGGACGCGAGTACCCAGAGCCGGGGAGTTCAGAGCGGTCGGCATGACCTGACGTTTGGCCGCGGGCGGCGGCGGAGGCGGCTCCAGCGGCCTGTACGACGTACGGGAGCTCATTTTCGGCCGTGACTGTTGATCGACGCCTGCGACGGCGTCTGACAAACAGGGCCGGACTCGCGGTCCGGTGCCGCACCCAGGCGTCCGAGGCCGGCGCCGTCTGCCCGCGATAGAAGTACGGCGACACCCGTCTGACCGCCTGCGATGGAGCGATCACGGTGGGTGACCCGGTCTGGACGATAACCCTTTGCCCAGGAGTCAATCGGCCAGCTAGGTTCGCCCAGGCGCCTGCATCAGTGCAGGTCGGTGCTGTTGACCAGGAGGTGTGGAGCACATGCGCAGGAGTGCCCAGGAGTTGAGTTCGCGTACTGACCCTAGCCGCCTCCTCACGACGGAGACACCTTGTCCCTTCGCATCACCCCACTGACCGACCCCGCTCACGGGCCGCACGGCCGGCGTCTTGCCTGGTTGGCATCGGACGCGGACTCCATTCCTGCCGGGACGGCCTTTCTGCGCCTGTTCGATGGCGGACAAGAGCACCTGGCCGAGCTGGACCTCCGCGTTCATCCCGCGGAGCGCCGCAAGGGCGTCGGCTCCCGGCTCCTCGACAGCGCCGTGGCCGCCGCCCGGGACAACGCCCGACGTTGCGTTGTCGCGCAGGCGGAAGCCGGATCGCCCGGCGACCACTTCCTGGCAGCGCGCGGATTCCGGAAGGTCCTCAGCTTGAGGTTCACCCGCTTGCCACTGGCTGACGTGGATACCGCCGTCCTCGCCGAGATCATCGAGCGTCCGCATCCCGGCTACCGGCTGATGTCATGGCAGGGAACCGTCCCCGACGACCTCGCCCAGACGTTCGCCGCCTCACGCCGCGCCATGGACGACATGCCCATGGACGACACCGACTTCGGCACCGTGACCTGGGACGTGGACCGCGTGCGGGCCGCGGCGAAGGCCGTCGAACAGCGCGGCGACCACCTGCACACCGTCGTCGCCATCGACGCCTCCAACGGCTCGATCGCCGGGTTCACCGAACTCGTCATCCCCGGCAACGGCGCAGGTGACGGCCAGCACTACGGCACCGGCGTGCTGCCCGAGCACCGTGGACACGGACTGGGCCGATGGATGAAGGCCGAGTCGATCCGACAGGCCCACCGTGACTATCCGGACCTCGGTGGCCTTCTGACCGACACCGCCGCCAGCAACACACACATGAGACGGATCAACGACGGTCTCGGCTACACACCCACACACACGACACACCAGTATCAGCTCGACCTTTAGCCTCGACCTTTAGCAGGGAGTGGACAGGCCGGACGGGGGCATCCCCCCGCCCGGCCCGTCCGCGCCTTCGACACACGCCCTGGCTCACCACCGCTGGTCATCGCTACGGCTGAAGGTCGCGCTGGTACCAGGTCCCTGACGTGCCGCCGAGATCGGAAGGGGCGGCCGGGCCGACCGGGACGAACCCGGCCTTGGTCAACACCTTCTGGGACGCAACGTTGTCGTGGGAGGTGGCCGCCCGCAGTGTGCGCAGCCCGTACCGCGCCGCCGCCAGCCGGCAAAGCTCCTGGACGGCCGCGGTCGCTACGCCGCGGCCGGCGACCTGCTGCGCGACGCGGTAGCCGAGTCCCGCAGTGCTGTCCTCCACGTCGTACAGGTTGAACCTGCCGAGCACGGAGCCCTCTTCGGTAACGAGAACATGGAAGGCGCAGATGCCGGCCTCCTGTTCGGCCAGCGAGGCCTTGTACCGGTCGGCAAACCGGTCGAAGAAGTCGTCGCCGCGGTCGGAGACGGAGGCAGCGAAGTAGCTGCGATTCGCCAGCTCGAAGGCCAGGACCGCCGGGGCGTGGTCGGCATGCAGCCGCTTCAGCTCGGGCATTGCCCGACTCTACCCGGATGGTTCGCCGAAGCCACCTGAGTTTCCGTCCGTGGCAGACAGTCCCAAGGGCAGGGCACATAACGATCTACGGCAGGAGTACCAGTGCTGCTCCGCGGAAGTTCGGGGAGGGGTATCGGAAGGCACGGACCTCCGCGGCGGTGAGGTTCGTGCGTCTCCCCGTATTTCGGGAACCAGACATGGCACGAGTCCGGTCTGGGCAGCCCGGCCAGCGCCGAGGAACTCCAGCAGACGATCACCCGGCTGGAACAGCGCATCGTCGACTTGACCACCGCTGTGGAGGAGCGAGAGGCCGAACTCGCCGTCGAGGTATTCCCGTAAATCCCCTCAGGCGAAGTGCTCAGTCTCAGCAGGTACTGCGGACTGGTGAGCGCCCCCACCCATCCACTGGGCTGGGTTGCTTCATTCCGGGGCCCAACCGGAGGTTGAAGAGACCTGTTTCGGCCATTACTTCGCTCCCGTGCCTTCTTCCGGCCCCCATTTTCCGGGCGCTCGAGAACGTGCGGGTCAGCCGCGCATGAATGCCAGGCTTCGGCTGGTGAAGGCGAGTCACCAGCGGATAGAGTACGGCGCGCGCTGGTCGCGATGGCGGTCGATGTGGTCGGCGGTGGGGGGAGGCATCGTGGTGAAGCTGCAGGAACACGCAACCCAAGGCTCTCCTGCCCGAGTCTGTGAACACGTGTTTGTTTTTCCTGGCCTGCGATGCTTACGAATCGACCACAATATCTTCATGCGATCACCGCAGAGCAGCCCACAACCAGCAGTAGGCCCCTTTTCGTTTTTCCGTGGCGCTCGGGGCCGGCGCCCTCGCCAGGGAACCCGCGGAGTGGGCGTGCAGCGAGAAGCGGGCGCTATTTCCACAACAAGGGAAGTGTGGAGTGTGATGCCATGAACCGAGTCGGCAGAGACTCGCGCCGGACGGCCGGGGGGCCGCTGGCGCGCATCGGATTATCTGTTCTTCTCATGGCAGGTGGTGCCATGGGAGCGGCGGCTGTACCGGCTGCCGCTTCGGCCGCCGACGGCACGCTGACGGTCGAGGTGCTGCGCGACTTCTTCGGCACCGGCGTGATCAACGCGACCATGGATGTGCCCCAGCGGGGTATGAAGGTGGAGATCTCCGACCCCGCCGGGCGCCATCTCACCGGCGTCACGGATGCCACCGGAAAGGTCGTGGTGCCAGGCTCGACGGTGCTGAGCGGCGGCCAGTACCGCGTCGACGTCAGCATCCCGGCACCGTACAGCGACTATCTACAGGCGGCGCCCGCGTCGACGACGGAGAACCACTTCGACAGCTTTACGTCGTTCGTGGACGTGTCGGAGGGAAAGAACGCCTCGGTGGTGACGGGGGTGTGGGATCCGGCCGACTACGCGCTGCCGGACTCGCGGTACTTCGTGCCGGTCCAGAACGGCGCCAACGGAACCGACACCCGGGCATTGGTGGCGTTCGGGACGAAGACCCGAGGCACGTGTCCTACCAATGTGCCGTGCCCGGACACGCTGGCCACGCAGGCCCAGGTGGGCACGACGTTCGGGCTGGCCTACGACAAATACCGCAGCCGGCTGTTCCAGAGCGCGTTCGCCCGCCGGTACGCCCCCTACGGGCCGAAGGGCGCCGGCGCGATCTACACGGTGCCGGTCAACGGCGGGGGCGCGCCGGTGCTGTTCGCGCAAGTGCCGGGTGCCGCGGTGACACCGCACGACACCGCCAACATGATCAAGGATCCCGGGTTCACCAACGCCCCGGGCAAGGAGAGCATCGGCGGCCTGGCCCTCTCGGAGGACGGCTCCACGCTGTACGCGGTGAACCTGCTGACCCGCAGCCTGATCAGCTTCAACGCGACAAGGGCCACCGCCTCGGCGCCCGAGGCGATGGTGTCGATCCCGGACCCGGGATGCGCCAGCTCCGGCGACTGGCGGCCGTTCGGCTTGGCCACGCACGACAACACGCTGTACGTCGGCGGCGTGTGCAGCGCGGAGAGCACACAGAAGCGCCCGGACCTGAAGGCCGTCGTCTACGCCTACGACGGCAAGCGGTTCACCACGGTGCTGACCCATACGCTCACCGACAAGCGCGGCACCGTCTTCACCGGTGCCGGCGACATCGCCCAGGCCACCCACTGGAACCCGTGGAACACCAGCCTGGCCACGTGGGACCAGAGGAAGGCGGGCGGTGCCTTCATCGATCCGCAGCCGGAGCTCGCCTCCCTGGCCTTCGCCCGCGACGGTTCGATGATCCTGGGTTTCCGCGACCGGTTCATGGACGTCCTCAGTGCCAAGGGGCTGGACCCTCGCCCGGGGGACAACACGTCGGAACTCGGCATGTCCGGTGGTGACATCAACATGGCCTGCGCCGACCCAGCCGGTGGGTACGCGTGGGAAGGCACCGGCAACTGCCCCAACCACGCGACCCCCGCCAACGACCACGGCGAGGACAACGGTGTCGTCGAGTACTTCCCCGGCGACTTCTTCGGTGGCGGGCACCAGGAGACGGCACTGGGGTCGGTGGCCTATATCCCGCAGCAGCAGTGGGTCGTCAGCACGGAGTTCGACCCGACCACCAACATCGAAACCAGCGGGACCGGTTACTACGACATCACGACCGGTCAGGGCCCGGGCAACGCTCCCAACGCCAACGCGTACCAGTTCATCGGCCAGGAACAGAACGGCTTCGGCAAGGCCGGAGGGCTCGGTGACATCGCGTACGCGGCAGCGAACGCGCCGATCCAGATCGGCAACCTCGTCTGGTTCGACGGCGACCACAACGGGACCCAGGACCCGGCGGAACCGCTGCTGCCCGGAGCCTCGATCAACCTGCTGGACGCGAGCGGCAAGCAGGTCGCCACGACCAAAACCGACGCCGCCGGCGAGTACTACTTCGGTGGAGTCGGCGCCGCTTACCAGCTCACACCCGGTGCCAAATACACGGTGCAGTTCGACGTGTGCACCGCGGACACCAGCAAGGTGCCAAGCCAGCCGCCGGCAAGCGAGCTGCGGTTCACGCTCCCGCGAGCCGGTGCCAACCGGGCGCATGACTCCAATGTGACCCCGCCGACGAGCGGGGAGTTGTGCAAGGGCTACGCGCCCGTCACGGCGCCGGACAAGCCGGGTGGGGTCGATCACACGATCGATGCCGGGGTCTACATCCCGAAGGCAACCCCGACCCCGACGCCGACCCCGACCCCGACTTCGAGTTCGACCCCGAGCTCGCCACCGTCCTCGCCGCCGGCTTCTACGCCGCCGTCACCCGGGCCGCCTGCCAACAACCAGGGCCCCGAAGGCGGGGACACGGGTTCGCTGGCGCACACCGGTATGACGGGGCTGCCAGGGATGATCGCCCTCGTCGGTCTGCTGGTGGGCGTGGGCGTGGCCATTGCGTTCATGAGCCGGAAGCGTCACGTCCAGAAACACTGAATCGAACCGAACTACAGTGATCTGCCCGCCCGCGGCCCGGATGGCGCGGTCGGGTAGATCACGTCTCGACCGGCCCACAAGGGCCGGCCCTGGCGTCGTCTGTCACCGGAGTGCCGAATGCCGCCGCGACCGCACGGCGGCCGAGCAGCGTGGTGCCCTGAGAGGGTGAATCAGAAGAGTGTCAGCGTCGAGCCGAGTGCGGAGCGGGAGAATCCAGCAAGCTCTACCGGGCAGTGCGGCTGCCCGGCGCCGATGGCTGCGACCACGCTGGGCGGCAGCCATCATCTGCACAGCCGCCGTCGCAGTGGGTGCCGCGTTCCTGCTCGCGGGCCGCGACTCCGGCTCCAGCGGTCCGCGCGCACTGACCGCGGATGAGGCGAACCGGCTGGCGATCACGCGGTTCCGTAACTACGAGGCACACGGCCGCGCCGTGACCATCACCGTGCCGGGCACCGCCGCCGGACTGACCGTCACCGGGTCCGTCGACTACCGGGGCAAGCTCGGCTACGGCGTGGTGCACGGCACCGGGCGCGACACGTCCAGCGACGGACTGATCGAGTGGACGGCCACCGCCGTGTTCGTCCACCCGATGGCGCACGCCCCGGCGCACGCACCCGTGTCGCCGCCCCGGTCGGGCTGGTACAGCCGTCCGCTACAGCCGTCCGGCAGCTCACTGGACAGCTCGCTGGCCATCGCGCTCGGTCTCGGCAGCGACCGGCCGGACAACGCCCAACTGCTGCCGCAGAACGGCGCCGCCTGGTGGGGACGGGACCAGGTGGACGGGCATCGGGTGGAGGTCATGACCGGGCCGTCCTCCCGTGACCGCTCCGGCACGGCAGGCAACGTGCGCTACTGGATCGGTTCGGACGGCACCATGTACCGGGTCCGCGCCGGCGTGGCATCCGAGTCGCAGCCTGTGGTCGTCGATTTCGACACCCAGAAGTACGTCCCGGTCGAGCCGGTACCGGGAGTCTCCCCGACCCGGTAGCCGCTGCCCAGGACGCTCACGACGTCTGCACCCGCGCGCCCGCGGAGAGCAGGGACGCCGACGGCAGCGGGATCCTCGCCGCATCCGGCATGGCCGGAACGGCCGGGACAGCGGTCGCGCCGGTAGTGCCGGCGTGGGGGAACTGCGGTTGTGGACCAGGCGCCGCGACCTCGGTGAAGGGGATGCCGCCGGGTGCCGTCGGCGCCGCCCACCTGCCGTACGGCGAGGGCGACTTGGCCGGAAGCGGGCAGGACGCGGTCGTCGCGAGCCGGGCGGGCACCGTCGTTCGCAGGTCATTGCCGCGCAGGCAGTTGCCCCGCCCCCGCGTGGCGGTGGGAAACGTCCAGCCGACGTCTACTCCGTTGGCGGTGAAGGTGTTGTCCAGGACGCGGTTGCCGTTCGTCGGGATGCCGGCCGTCGCAGTGATCACCAGCCCGGCGTTGCCGTTGCCGGCGATGCGGTTGCGGATGAACTGGTTGTCGCTGCCACCGTCGATGCCGATGCCGATGCCCCATCCGCCGTCGGCCTGTTCGGGGGTCGCCTTCTGCTGGTTGGCAGCGATCAGGTTGCCCGCCACGACGGCACCCTGCTGCGGAAGCAGCTTCTCCTGGTGGTCGGAGTCGGTGGTCAGGCCGACCCGGTTGCCGACCAGACGGTTGCCGACCACGTACATGTCCCCACTGGCGTTGGTGCCTTCGTAACCGACCGCGTTGAGCTCGGCGACATTGTCCCGCACCACGACGTGACAGGGCTTGCACTGTCCGACATAGATCCCCGAGTCCGCCCCGCCCGAGGCGTACGAGTGCTCGATGACACCGTTCTGCGCGGAGAACGCATAGATGCCGTACAGACCGTTGCGAGTCGCGGTCACGTACGAGACCAGGAACGACTTCAGGAAGGTCACCGGCTCATCGCCGGTGTCGTAGCCGCCGCTCTGCCCCGGCAGCCCGGCGGCCGCCTTTGCCGAACCGGTGACCAGGACCCCGTTCTGCGTGTTGTTCTCCACGGTCAGGTTCTCCACGGCCACCCCGGGCGCGGTGACGACGATGCCGTTCGGCTGCTGCAACCGCCCGTCGATGACGACCTTGTCCCGCAACTCACCACGAAGAGTGAGGTGCGCCGTGTCGATCTTGACCGACTCGTGGTACACGCCCGGAGCGGCCAACACCAGGTCACCGGGGTGAGCGAGAGACACCGCATCCGAGATCGTCGGCGCGTCATCCGGCACTCTGATCGTCACGTGCTCACCGGACGGTCGCCGGCCGTGACTCGATCCGCCATCGCCGGACCCGCAGCCCGCCAGGACGCATGTCAGTGTGATCAATAACGCGAGCATCACCCGAGGACAGAGACGAAACATGGCCTCATCCTGGCATGAAGTCATGCCGGCACGGAGAGCCATCAACTCGCCGTCAACGAAACGGATATGGCATTCTTCACGCCGTGAGTCGAGCCGATTCCCATCCGTCACGCCGCGCGTTCATCGGTGCCACCGGGGCCGTGGCGGCCACCGGGCTCACCGCCGGGTGCGAATCGCGTGCAGCTGAGCCGGGCAAGCCCCCCTCTCCCGCGTCGACTCCACCGGTGCCGCCAACCGGCCGCCACCAGGCAGGCATCACACTCCCGCAACCGGCCCAGCCGAACCTGCTGGCGGTGGTCGCCGACCTCGCTGACGCCGCGGCGGCCGGCCCGCTGCTGGCCGAACTCGGCGATGCCATCCGCACGCTCACCGCGGGAACCGATCCCCGACTGCTGGGCCTGCCCCCGGGCGATCTCACCGTGACGATCGGGGTGGGCCCCCGCCTGGTGCGCATGGCCGATCCCACCCTGCCCGGCGCGACGGAACTCCCCCGCTTCTCCCGCGAGCAGATCGCCCCGGATGCGCGCGGCGGCGACCTGTTGATACAGGTCTGCGCCAGCGACCCCCTGCTGTTACCGGTCGTCGTCGCCGCGCTCCTGGCGCAGGCCGGTGACCGGATACGCGAACGCTGGCGGCAGTCCGGACGCCGTGGTCCGACCACCCCCGTCAGCCAGGGCCTTTCCGCGCCACGCAACCCGCTCGGTTTCACCGACGGCATCGTGGGCCCGCACACGACGGCCGAACAGCAACGCCACCTGTGGCTGACCAGCCCGGCCCCCGTCGCCGGCGGCACCCTTGCCGTAGTACGGCGCATGGAACTCGACCTGCCGCGATTCGCCGCGCTCTCCGTCGCCGACCAGGAGGCGGTCTTCGGCCGACGCAGAGCCACCGGCGTGCCCCTCTCCGGCGGCACCATAGCCTCAGACCCGAACCTCGGCGCCAAAACCCCCGACGGGCGCTACCTTATCCCCGCGGACGCCCACGTCCGCCGGGCCAACCCCAACGCGGTCGGCGTCGGTCTCATGCTCCGCCGCTCCTACAACACCGACCAACCCGCCCCCGGCCTGCTCTTCATCAGCTTCCAGAACGACATACACACATTCACCAGCACCCTCACCCATATGGATGACTCCGACGCGCTGCTGCAATTCACCACCACCACCGCCAGCGCAACTTTCCTGATCCTCCCCGGCTTCGACCAACAACATCCACTCGGCGCCCGCACGTTCCTCTGACCATGCCGATGACGTCGGCACGGCCGTCCGATCCGCCCCCACGCCGCCCTGGCCGACCGGGCTGGCGCTTCGGCGCCTGGTCCGGCGTCGGCGACCACTGCCAGCCGGACCCCGCCCGCTGCTCGGCGACCTCCTTGCCGCCGTCCGGACGCAGGATTTCGTACTGCAGTGTGTCGTGCTCGACAACGGCTCCTCCCGCACCGCCATGTACACCAAAGCGTGGCTGGCCGCCCGCCCGCGCTGGCACGTCCGCTGGACCCCGCCGCACGCCTCCAGGCTCAACCAGGTCGAACTGTTCTTCTCCACCCTGACCCGCCGGGTCGTGCGGCATGGCGACTTCGCCCGCCGCGACGTCCTGATCGAGAAGCTGGCGTCATACGTCATCGGGCACAACGAGACCGCCAAGCCCTACCGATGGACTTACGAAGGCACCCCGCTCAAGGCCGCCTGGTCAACGCCCCTCCACGAACTTCTGCGGAGCAGCACTAGGCTCCGAAGATCGCTGTCTTCAAAACGCTGTGAGGGACCATGGCCGTCACCTCCTTGATGCTCGCGCGGCTACCTGAACGAGGCTTGGGCGCCTTCGACGCTTATGAAAGCGCCGTTCTGCCACTCCTGGCCGAGTACGGAGGACGCCTTGAGCGACGACCGCGCACTCCGGACGATCGGGTCGAGGCCCACGTCATCACCTTTCCCAACAGCGAGGGTCTTGCTGCCTACCGGGCGGACCCCAGACGTTCTGCCGCGGCACCGCTGCTGGAATCGTCTGGAGCAGCGGTCGAACTGCTCGCGGTCCACGATGTGTAGTGCCGGGCCGGCGTGATCGAAGGAGCCTTTTTCCACCTCGCCGACGGCCGGTCCGACGATCATGGGATGGCGTTGAGGGGGATCAGGGCCGCTGAGGCGAGCCAGCTCCGCTGGGCTCGTCGCTGAGTCCTCAACTGCTGGACACGCATCACGCGGCAGCGTAATCGACGCGGGGAGGCTGTTGGTTGTCGCCGACGCTGGTCCGCTGGTTGCGCCACAGCGAGATGCCCAGGCCGATCAAGGCCACTCCGGTCGGAACGGCCAACGGCCGGTTGAACGACTCCGGAAGTACCGCGAGCGCGACGGTGGCGACGGTGCCGACGGAGAGGAGGGCCGCGGCCCACCGTGCGAGTACGCGCGCCCGGAACAGCGCGATGCCGAACAGGCAGCCGCCCGCAAGGTAGCCGATGGAGCTGAGGACGAAGACCGTCTGCATGGCTCCGATGCCATGGGTCGCGGTGCCGCCGAAGGCGACGGCAAGGACGTCGTGGACGTAGTGGGGCGAGGTGTGCGCCAGCGAGGGGAGAACCGCGGCCGCGACGACCTCGACGCTCAGCATGAGCAGATAGCCGGCGGCGAACAGCGAGTAGCCGATGAAGCCGAGGATCCCTGTCTGCCGGACCTGACGCAGGTACATGCCGGTGATGCCGGCAAGCGCCAGTGCGGCCATGAGCGCCTTTGCGGCACTGCGAACGGCCCAGTCGGTGGTGGTGACCGAAGAGACATCCATCGGTGGGTGGTTGACCTGCACGCCGATGAACAGCAGTCCGGCGATCGCGGCAGAGATTCCAGCGGCCCGCATGAGCCTCGCAGTGGTGATGGTCATCAGGGGCTGCTTCGTCCCGATGCGTCCTGGCGTCGAGCTCATGCTGTGCCTCCTCCATGAGGTGTACGACGTACACCTTTGCTGCGGCCAAATTAGGTGTACCGTGTACACCTGTCAAGGCTGGAGATCGGTCAGGCCGAAGAGGACCCAGATGCAGGACAGCGCCGCAGCCGTCGGCCGGGAGCGGCTCAACCGCGCCAAGGTGTTGCGTGCGGCCGCCGAGTTGGCGGATGAGGGCGGCTTCGACGCGCTCACCATGCGCAGGCTGGCGGCCCGGCTCGGCGTCGTACCCATGGCGCTCTACAAGCACGTGGCGGACAAGCATGAGCTGCTCGACGGCATGGTCGACCTGGTCTTCGCCGAGGTCGAGATGCCCGAGGACGCCGACTGGCGTACCGCTCTGCGTACACGCGCCTCGTCGATGCGGCAGGCGCTGCTCCGTCACCCGTGGGCGGTCGGCCGGATGGAGACTGGCACTCCAGGGCCGGCGAACCTGTGCCACCACAACGCCGTGATGCGGTGCCTCCGCCGCGACGCGGGCTTCCCGTTCCCCGTGGCCGTGCACGCCTACAACCTGATGGACGCCTACATCTACGGGTTCGCCCTTCAGGAGAAGACCCTCGCCGGCGACATCCCGGCCGAGGCGGCGCGACGACGGAAAGCCATCGCCGACCGGCAACCGTCAGAGATCGACGACTACCCCTACCTCGCCGAGGTGGTCACGGAGCTGGCGAAGACAGGGTTCAACTTCGCCGACGAGTTCGAGTTCGGACTCGGCCTGATCCTCGACGGCCTCAGTCACCTGCGTCCGTAGGCGCCGACGCGGACGCGCCGCCAAGAGGCCGGACGCGTCGCTGTGCTGTGTGCAAAGGATCCGTTGAAGGCAGGACCGGCTGCCGGCGACGCCCCGGTGGAGGTCGCCGGCAGCCGGTCAACGGCCGTCAGATGTGGCTGTCGCGCAGGAAGTCGCAGATGAGGGTGGCCCATTGTTCGGGCTGCTCGACGAACGGGAGGTGCCCGGTGGCGAGTTCGGCGTAGCGCGCTCCGGGGATGGCTTCGGCGAGTTGCCGGTGGTGGTGCGGGGTCACGAGCTGATCGAGCGTGGTGGAGATGACGAGGGTCGGCACGGTCAGCGCGGCGAGGTCGGCCCGGACGTCGACGTGGTTGAGCAGGTCGAGGTGCTCAGGTGTGCCGGGTGGGATGGTGGCCGCGGTGGTCTTCAGGGCGGTGTGCAGGTCGTCCTGGCCGAGGGCGTCCAGGGCCGGTGCGCTGAGTCCGAGCAACGAGAGGAAGGCGGCCAACTGCTCCAGGTCCCCGGCGCCCAGCAGGTCGCGCCACAGTGTGGCGGCGAGGAGGAGACGCGGGTTGGGGTGGGCGAAGCCGGCGGTCAGGACGAGGGCCGTGACCCGGTCGGGGTGGCGGGTGGCGGCCCTGATGGCGACCGGGCTGCCGAGCGAGTACCCGGCGATGGCGAAGGTGTCCTGGCCCTCTTCGACGGCGGTGGCGACCAGGGCATCGGCGAGGCCGTCGAGGGTGAGCGGCGCCTCGGCGCGTTCGGTGCGGCCGGTGCCCGGATAGTCGGGGCCGATCACGGTGTGCTGGGCGGTCAGGGCGTCCATGATGGGGCCGTAGTTGGCGTCGATGCCGCCGCCGGCACCGTGGGCCAGGAGCAGGCCGGGGCCGGTGCCGCGCACGATGCGGCCGAGGCGGGAGGTTGGCAGAGCAGGGGACATGGTCGTTTCTTCTCCTTGGCTTCCGGCAGTGCGTGATCACTGCCGGCTGGTGCGGTGGTGGTGGACGGTTGCGGCGGCGATGAGTACGGCGCCGCCGACGAGCAGAGCGCCGATCCAGGGCAGATCGGTCAGGCCGAGGCCGGCGGTGAGGGCGCGGCCGCCGAGATGGGAGCCCCCGGCGACGCCGAGGTTGAATGCGGAGGCGCTGATCGCGGTGACCAGGGTGGGCGCGTCCGGGGCGGCGGCCAGTGCCCGGTCCTGCAACAACGGGATGAGGGCGGCCGCGATCACACCGAGGACCAGTACGGTGACGGCGGCCGTCCACCGGATCCGGCTGGTCAGGCTGAACGCGGCGAGGACACCGGCCAGGCCGAGCAGCAGGGAACACAGCCCGGCCCACGGGGTGTGGTCGGTCAGCCGGCCGCCGAGGATGTTGCCGCCGACCGCACCCAGCCCGAACAGGGCGAACAGGGTGGTGACCGCGGCCGGGGTGAAGCCGCTGATCTGCTGCAACAAGGGCGCGATGTAGGTGTAGGCGGTGAACAGACCGCCCTGTGCCACCACGATGATCGCCAGCACCAGGGCCACCCTGGGCCGGAGCAGACCCCGCACCTCGCCCCCCGGACGAGCGGTCTCGTACGGCACCGGCGTCCGGACGAGGGCGGCCACGCCGCACAGCACGACAGTGGCGAGAGCCGCGATGGCCCAGAAGGTCGTACGCCAGCCGTAGTGGTCGCCGATCCAGGTGCCCAGCGGTGCGCCGAGGACCGTGGCCAGATTCCAGCCGGCCGTCACGACGGCGACGGCACGGCCGCGGCGGGCCGCCGGCACCATACCCACCGCGATCACCATCGCCGTTGCGAAGGCCGTGCTGTGCGTGAGCGCGGTCAGCATCCGGGCCGCCATCAGGGCGTTGAAGCTGCCCACCAGGGCTGCGGCGAGGTTGCCGACGACGAACACACCCAGCAGCACCAGCAGCGCCCGGCGCCGCGCCAGCCGCAGCATCCCCACCGTCACCAGCGGCCCGGCGACGGTGACCACCAGGGCGTACCAGGTCACCAGGGAACCGACCGCCGGCAGCGGACGGTGCCAGTCGGCCGACAGCCGCGGCAGCAGCCCGACCATGACCCACTCGGCGGTGCCCACGACGAACACACACGAGGTCAGTACCGCCAGAGCAGCGCGGCGGCGCCATACGGGTGGGCAGGGGATCTCTGTCACCGGGGGTGCGGTGCTGGTGGTCATGACCGCGACGCTAGAGTCTCACATCAGTGTCAGAGTCAACGCGGTGAGGTGCAGATCACGTGCGCATCGGGGAGATGGTCCGCCGGACCGGGGTCAGCGAGCGGCTGCTGCGCTACTACGAAGAGCAGGGCTTGCTGACGCCCACGAGGTTGCCCAGCGGTTACCGCGTCTACAGCGATGCGGACGTGGACACCGTCCGACGCATCCGCACCCTGCTCGCCGCCGGCCTGCCGACCGCCACCATCGCCCAAGTCCTGCCGTGCATCCGTGACAACGGGACAACCCTCGCGCCGGTGTGCTCCGACCTGGTGGCACAACTGCGCCGCGAGCGCGAACGCATCACCGACGCGATCACGGCCCTCCAGACATCGCAACGCATGCTCGACACCGTCATCGCGGCAGGCCCGACCGACACCGACTGAACGGCCCGTCCGATCCGACGACCTGACACCAGGGCTGCTGCCGACCGGGTACGACCGGCTCGGCGTCCGCTACGAAGCGACCGTGCTGGTCGCAGCCATCCACGAGTGGCCGCGACCAGCACTTCACTCGAAGCCACCGACGGGCGGTGGACTACGGTCGCGTGTCGCAGAACTCGGCGTCGACGACCCGCTGCTCGTGCACGTTCCAGTCCCCGTTGAAGTTGAGCGCCAGGGCGTGCCTGCCGTCCGCGGTGGCCAGCGCCTCCGATATCGAGCCCTGGATTCCGCCGCTGTGACCCCACACCTCGACACCGCAGGACAGCTTCAGCTTCATGATGCCGAGGCCGTACGAGAAGCCCGGCGCCTCGGGGACCTGCACGGTGGTGGTCATCTCCGTCAACTGGCGTGTTTTGAGGAGCCTTCCGGTGAGCAGTGCCCGGTAGAACCGGTTGAGATCGGGCGCGGTGGTGACGATCTCACCGGCAGCGCCCGCCAGGGACGGGTTGAGCACGGTGACGTCGTACGTCCTGCCGCCCGGCTCACCGGGGCCTGCGAGTTCACCGGTCAGTTTGGAATAGGCCCTGCCCGCAGGCCCGGGCATGGAGGACCGAGTTCCCGGCAGGACGGTGGAGTTCAGGTGCAGGGGACGCAGGATGCGCCGTTCGATCTCGTCAGCGTACGAGCGGCCCGTGACCTTCCGGATCACCATGCCCGCGAGGACGTAGTTGGTGTCCGAGTAACTCCACTTGTCGCCGGGCGCGGAGGTGGGCCGATGTGTCATGGCGAGCCGGACGATCTGCTCCGGCGTCCAGGTGTCGTAGCGGTGGCGGAGAAAGGCGGTGCCGAACTCGCGCCGCTTGAAATCCTCGTCCTCCGTGTAGCTGTAGACGCCGCTGGTGTGGTTGAGGAGTTGGCGCAGGGTGATCTGCCGGCCGTCGTGTCCGTGTCCCTCGACCAGCCCCGGGAGCCAGTGGTCCACCGTGTCGTCCAGACTCAGTCTCCCTTCGCCCTCCAGTTGGAGCATCACCGTGGCCACGAAGGTCTTGGTGATGGAGCCCGCCCGGAACCGGTCCTCGACCCGCGGTGACCTCCCCGTCCGCAGGTCGGCGGTGCCGGAGCGGCCCGCCCACGTCCCGTGCCGGTCCTCGGCGACCGCGACACCACCGGGAGCCCCGTCCCGCACCACCCCGTCGAGGGCCTCCTGAATGGCGCGGTGACCATCCGCGGCCTCCGTGGCCCGGGCCGCCTGGACCGGCATCGCCGCACCGGTCGCCATGACCGCCGCCGCCAGCATCCCGGCGGCCCCGAGCCGCAGTCTCCGCGCCCTGCGCACCGCGTGCCTCGGGCGCCCGCCCGACCCCTCGCCGGCCCGGGCGGCAGGCATCGCTCCCGGCCTCCGGGGCTCCTCCCGGCGGGGGAGATGCGGACCGTCCACTGCATGTGCACGCTGGGACACGGAAGTACTCCTCTGGGATCAGTGGGTGACGGCTTCTGCCTGCGACCGAGTATCGAAGAGCCGGACCGGTGCTGAGCAGCCCGCTGTCCACCGGTTGCACGGTGGGGTAAACCCCCGGATGCGCGTCGTCGGGCCCCCGGCTCGGGCCCGCGCGCAGGCCGTGCCGCCGCACTGTCAGGTCAGGGAATCGGCCGAAGAGTTCGGTGGCACAGTCGCCGGGCCGGCGACTGCTGGATGGTGTGCGGTGGAGGGGGACGGTGCGTGGTGGCAGGCAGCGCCGCCTTGGCGAGCCGGGCGCGGTCGGGACCGGCCGGACCAGCGACGGCGAGCAGCCCGAGGACGGCCGAGGGTGCCTGCGCCGGGTCGTCGAGGAGCGCTTCGAGCCGGGCGGTCAGCGGGCGCCCGGCCGGGCCGAGTACGGCGATCCCGCGGGCGGCACGGGCGGCCGTCCAGTGGAACCACTGACGGGTCTCGCAGATGTCGAACATTAAGGACAGCACCGGGACGACCTCGGCCGCATCCCCGGCGATTCCCCACAGGGCGGGTGCCAGGGCGAGGTCGGTGTCCGCCTCCGGCGTGGTGTCGCGGTCGACGCTGTGGCCGCGCGCTCGTCCGTTGGGCCGGTGTGAGAGGGGCGGCCACCGTGCCGAGGTCGGCCACGTTGTTCCATGATGATGAGTACGATCGGTGATTCCCAAAGGTTGGAGTGGCTCGGCAGTGTCGACTTCATCTGAGTTCCGTGGCTTCGACGTGGTGTTGCGGGGTTACGACCGCCGTCAAGTGGACGGCTACCTCAAGGCCCTGGCCCAGGGAGACTCGCCGCAGTCCCTCCCGGCGTTCCGGGTCGCTCTTCGGGGCTACGACCGTCGTCAGGTTGACGCGCGCATCGCGGAACTTCTCCGGGGCGGAGGCGCCGGCGGGTAGCACGTCGTACAGCGTCTGGAGTGCGTCCTGCTCCACGAACGGCCGGAGCGGCGCGAGCCGTGAGACGGCGGCCAGCCGCGGCGGTCAGCCGGTCAGCCGGTCAGGTGGCCCACCACCGACCGCATCGCCTGCCGCAGCGCCGTACTGACCTCCTCGGGCGGGTCCAGGGTTTCGAAGCCGTGGCGGCCGCCAGGCACGTCGACCAGTTCCAGGCGCGCCCCGTAGTCCTTGGCGGCCTTCACGAACTCCTCGACGGTGGCCGCGATCTCCGGTGACTCCCGTCCGGCCCGAAGAAGTACGACGGGCAGGTCACCCGCGTGCGCGAGCGCGCGTAGGGGATGGAACCGGGCGTCCGACAGGCCCCAGTTGGGCAGCGGGGCCAGGATCGGGTAGCTCGCGGCCACGCAGCGCAGCCACGGCGGCGGCGCCGACAGCCACGGGGCGGTGAGCAGGCCGCCGCCGGAGAAGACCCACAGGGCGATCCGGTCGGCGTCCACCCGTGGATCGGCCCGTACGATCTCCACCGCGGCGGTGACGTCGGCGGCGGCCCGCTCGTAGTCGCCGACGTCGTGCAGCCGGTGGTCGAGGGTCACACCGACCAGGCCCTCGGCGGCGGCGTGACGGGCGTACCCGACGAGAGTGGGCCACTCGCGCGGGGTGGGCCGGGCCCCGGCGGGCAACGGGCCGCCGTGCACGAACACCACGGCCGGCCGCGGGCCCTCGGCGTCGGGGACGTACAGGTCGACGTGTCCGTGGCGCTCGCGGGGCACTTCCGGGACGTCCAGCGGGAACGGTCGCAGGTGGGCGGGTGGTTCGCAGGTGCCGGCCGGCCGCAGGCGGCGTCCCTCGCCCGCCGCCGCCAGCAGCAGGGACTCGGCCAGCTCCGCGGGGGTGGACAGCATCGGCCAGTGCCCGGTGGGCAGTTCGAAGAACGTGACCCGGGGATCGGTCAGGCGCTCCAGGGCCGGGTCGCCGAAGTCGACGAGCCGTTGCACCAGTTCGACACTCACCCCGTTGGCGAGGCACAGGATGCCCGTGGTGGGCACCGCGGCCACCGGTCCGGCCAGCCGCAGCGGCTCCAGCAGGGTGGCCAGCGGCTGCGGCGCGGCCAGGGCCGCGAGCCGGTCCAGCGCCGCGTCGGTGACACCGGCGGTGCTGCCCCAGCGCTGCCACTGCTCCCGCGTGACGGGCGGCGCCAGCTCCCCGTCCCCCTCTCCCCGCCGGGCCCGCTCGGCCAGCCGCGCGCGCAGCTCCTGGTCGGGTACGGCGGCCAGGGCGGGCACACCGTTCTGCGGCATCCCGGTGTCCAGGTACACCACGCGGTCGATGCGCTCGGCCCTGCGGTCGGCGGCCCCCAGCACGGGGTGGATGCCGTAGTCGTGTCCGACCAGCACGATGTGCCGGCCGGACGCCGGGTCGACCGCGTCGATCGCCGCGATCACGTCCGCGATGTGCGTCTCCAGGCCGACACGGGTCCCCTCGGCGGGGCGGTCCGGGTCGAGCCCGGTGAGCGGGACGGCGTACGCCTCGCTGCCCGCCTCGACCAGCCACGCGGCGGTCTCCTCCCACACGTGGGCGCCGGTGAACGCGCCCGCGACCATGATGAAGACGGTCATGGCCCTCTCCTCCCTCGGGCGGCGCCGCGCCTGTCGCGTGCGCCGTCGTCCACGGGCCGGTCTCCCGGCCCGTGCGCCGGTACCGTAGAAACTCCCCCAGAGGGAGGTTCAACTGCCCGTGTCGCACGAGGTGCTGTGGAGCATCGGTGAGCTCGCCGAGCGAGCGGCCGTCACCGTCAAGACCGTCCGCTTCTATTCCGACCAGGGCCTGCTGCCGGAGGCATCCCGCAGCGGCGGCGGCCATCGCCGGTACGCCCCCGACGCGCTGGAGCGCCTACGGCTGATCCGCTCCCTGCGCGGCCTCGACCTGCCGCTGCCCGAGGTGCGCCGGGTGCTGGACGAGGACGACGGGGCGGGGCGGGTTCTGGAGGACGCCGTGGCCGGGCGGCTGCGGGCGCTCGGCTCCGAGCTGCGGGCGCTGCGCTGGCGGGAGGCGGCCCTGCGCCTGGTGCGGGACTCCCCGCCCGGGGAGCGGGCCGACCGGCTCGGACTGCTGGGCGCGCTGGACACCCCGCCGAGCACCGCCCCGCTGGCCCGGTTCTGGCGTGCCTGGCTGCCCGCGCGGATGCCGGCCCCGGCGACGTCCGCCTTCCTGGAGCTGGCGGTTCCGCAGCCGCCCGCCGAACCGCATCCGGCGCAGGTGCTCGCCTTCGCCCGGCTGAATGCCCTGATCAGCCGGCCCTGCCCGGGCGGCCGGCAGCCCCGGCCGGAGGTGCATCAGGTGGCCGGTTCCGGCGGCTCGGCCGCGCTGTACGCGGGGCTCGCCGAGGCGTACGACCTGGCGGGCCCGCACCTGCGCCGGGAGCGCACCCCGCGGCCGGGAGAGGCGCTGGACGCCTATGTGGCCGCCTACGCGAGCGCGTACGGCACCCGGGACACCCGCGACTTCCGCCGCCGGCTGGCGCACCTGCTCGCCGCCGAGCCCCGCCTGGACCGCTACTGGGAGCTGACCGCCGCCGTGCTCACGCCCCCGGGCGGCCGGCCGGAGCCGACCCCGGGCTCCGCGGACACCTGGCTGCGCGCGGCGCTGGACGGGGACAACACGCACGCGGCGTAGAACGTGATCGTCGTGGCCGCCTCCCTGCCGCCCCTGCGGGGAGACGGTGCGGTTTCGGCGGAGGGCCGTGCCCGGGCGGCCGGGCCGGACGGGTCCTGGCGCGCGCCGGAGACGAGGGAGCCGTCACGCGGGGTGTCCGGAGGACGACGGAGTCACCACGTGGAACCGGCGCCGAGGCGGGTACCCGTCACCGCGTACCGAACCGTCACCCCGGGACCACGGAGGAACACAGATGAGCACGGTCAAGGAAACGGTCGAGGTCGACGTCCCGATCCACACCGCCTACAACCAGTGGACGCAGTTCGAGGAGTTCCCGCAGTTCATGGAGGGCGTCGAGGAGGTCAGGCAGGTGGACGCCCGCCACAACCACTGGACCATGAAGGTCGGCGGCGTCAAGCGGGAGTTCGACACGGAGATCGTCGACCAGCTTCCCGACGAGCGCATCACGTGGCGCACCACCAGCGGTGACACCCAGCAGAGGGGCAGTGTCCGCTTCCAGCGGGTGGACGACACGCACACGCGCGTGGAGCTCGTGATGGACGTCGAGCCCAGCGGCGCGGTCGAGAAGGTGGGGGATCTCGTCGGCACCATCGACCGCCGCGTCAAGGGCGACATGAAGCGCTTCAAGAAGTACATCGAGGAGCGCGGCGCCGAGTCCGGCGCGTGGCGCGGCCGCATCGCGCCCGGTGCCACCGGCGGCACCCCGGGCGGCATTCCCGGCGGCACCACCGGCGGTATGCCTGGGGGCACCACGGGTGGTACGCCCGGCGGCACGACTCTCTGACCCCCTGGCGCCGCCACACCGCGTGGGGGAGGCCGGCGCCGGTTCGACCGGGCGCCGCCCCCCCCTCGTGCGCGGCGCCCGTGCCATAGGATCGCCGGCGGCTCCCGCCATGACCCCGGCGTCCCCGGCGTCAACACAGAGCGGCGGCACCCGCCCGGATGCCGCCGCCCTTCGCCTGAAGAGCGCGATCATCGGCGGCCTGTGAACAGCGAGCCGACCGCTTTCCCGCGCTCAGGCCCGGGTGAGAATGAGCGTGGCCATCGGGGCGCCGTCCGCGGCGCCGGAGTTCAACCTGGCCGTCTCCTTGCCGGTGACCGACAGACCGGCTGCCGCGAACAGCGGCGAGAGGGTCGACGGCGTCCAGATGCGGTCGTTCATGTCCGCGATCACGCACCGCACCGGCTCGCCCGGTGCCGTAGCGGTGCGCGGTACGGCCGCCGTGCGGTGCAGTAGCCCGGTGGCAGCGTCGAACCGCATGGACCAGATGACGATGTGATTGATCCCCTCGCGGTCTGTGAACGAGTCCACGACCATGCGGCCGTCCAGATGGGACATCGTGGCCGGTGCGCCGTCGTCGAAGACGCTCACCGCGATACGCCCACCGGGGGCCAGCAGGGACCGGGCGTGGGTGAGCAGCCCGACCACGACCGACGGCTCCGTGAAGCCGTTGAGGGTGCAGTCGGCCAGCAGCATCGTGTCGAAGGCGGTGTCCGGGCGGTAGGCCAGGAAGTCGCCCGTCACGAACTCCACCCGGTCGGCACCGGCGGCCGTGGCCCGCGCCCGGGCGCGCTGGAGCGCGGGCTCGGAGGTGTCGATGCCCACCAGCAGGGACGCTTTCGTGGCGGTGGCCAAGTGGACCAGGGCGCGTCCCGTCCCGCAGCCCACCTCCAGCACCCGTGCCCCCTCGCCCACGGCGGAGGCCAGGCCGGCGAGGTCCCAGTCGGTTTCGCCGGTGCGGCGCTCCACGTCGCGCTCGTAGTCGTCGAAGAGCGGGGCGTCGAAGTAGTACGGCTCGACCTGGACGCTGACGCCGGGCAGCTCGAAGAACCGGTCCAGCGGCGGGACGGGCTGCGGCACCGGTGTCCCGGCGCGGCTGTAGTCGGATCGCGCCGCCACAGGCGCCTCCCGGCGCGGGAGCAACGGCATGTCGGCCGTCCACAGCACCCGGGTGCGGCTCTGCCCTGCTGCCACGGCGATCTCTTCGCGCGAGGCCTCGGTGAACCCCAGTCGCCGCAGCAGCGGCACAGCCCGGGTGTTCTCGGCCACGTGGCAGTCCACCCGCAGCCGCTGCACACCGCGCCCGGCCAGTGCCGTGCTCAACCCCAGCAGGATGCCTGTGCCGAGGCCGCGGCCACGCCACTCCGGGTCGACCACCAGCAGGCCCAGCGCCGCCGTCCGGGCGTCGGGGTAGCCCTCCAGCAGATCGGCCGCGGCGACCAGACGGCCGTCGACCCGGCATCCCATCAGGTGCTTGAGGTCTGCCGGTACGTGCTGAAGACCTTCGAGGAACTGGCTCTGCGCGTCCGCCGCTCCGGTCGGAATACCGAAATTGAGCTGAGAGTAATCGTCGCACCTCTCCAGCAGGTCCTGTAGCGCGGGCCCGTCCTCGGGCGTCAGAGCGACCAGTTTGCGATCATTCAGCAGCGTTACGCGAAGCGTCACCGCTCTCCCTCGGTCGTGCCCTGGCATTTCACGATAGCGAGTCGCCAACTTAGCAAGCACCGTTGCCAGTTGCCAACAGAGCACCTAGGATGCCGTATTGCTACTCGTACGGCGAATGTGAGCCGGACTCGAGCCGGCGGATCCCGGACCGAAATCGCGGGAGCAATCAGATGGTCATTCAAATGCCCGCGCCGTTCAGCTTTTGGGTGCAACCCACGAAACGCACGAATCTCGACAGCATAATGGCCTACGACGTGCACGATCCGGCCGAAACCGAACTCACCTTCGAAGAAGTCACCGGGTCGATGCAGGAGATGTTCGACCAGAACGTCATCAGCGTCTTCTTCGAGGGCGGCGAACCCTTCCTGCGTGATGACTTCCTCGACATGGTCGAATACGCCACACCCAACGCCTTCACCATGGTGCGGACCAACGGAACCCTGGTGACGGCCGAAACGGCCCGCAGCCTCAAGGCGGCGAGCGTGGGTGTCGTGTGCGTGGACATCGAGGGCGGTGACGCGGCCACCCACGACACGCTCGTCGGTCTGCCCGGCGCGTTCGACCGAGCGGTCGAGGGGGTCCGGCACCTGGTCGACGCCGGCGTCACCACCTTCATCACCACCATCCTGACCAGCCACAACATCGACCAGTTGCAGGCACTGGCCGACCTGACGGCCGCCACCGGCGCGGAGAAACTCGGGGTCCTCAGGCTCTACCCACTGGGCCGGGCCCGCGCCAACTGGTCCCGGCTCTCGGTGCCGCTGCCCCGGCAGATGGCCGCGCTCAAGGCGATCAGGGTGCCCGACGGGGTGCAGCTGATGCAGTCCTGGCACCCCAACGACCCGAACTGCTGCTGGCAGATGGCGGCCGTCGACGCATACGGCAACAGCATCGGCTGCCCGTACCTGCGAGACTTCGCCAACTACGGCAATATCCGGCAGACATCGTTCATGGAGACCTGGCGCAATCCGATCTACAAACAGGTGCGCGCCGCCAGCGCGGTGAACGCGTGTCCCGAATGCGCGGCGAACGACCGCAACCGCTCCGGTGGCTGCCGGTCGACCGCATACGCCTTCGGAGGATCCTGGGACGCACCGGACCCGTACTGCACCCACATGAACAACGGCACCGACCTGACCCGCCTTCCCGGCCGGATTGTCGATCTCCCCTTCGGTGCACCGCCGACCATGTCAGGGGTGTGACCCGTGACGACCGAATCCCCGGCACGCACCGTGTATACGCAGAATTCCCGGCTGCGGCTGCGGCCGTTCGAACCCTGGCATGCGGTGATGGCCTACACACCGGACAAACCTGCTCTGCACTGGCTGAATTCCCATTCGTGGCTGGTCCTGGAGTTGTGCGACGGCCGCACACTCGAGGAGATCGCCGAGACGATCGCGGAGGTCATGCCCGACCGCGACGACGTCCTCGCCTCCACCATGGGCTGCATCGAAGACCTGGAGCGGAAGAACCTCATCCACGCGAGCACCGACGCCGGGAACACTCCGGCAGGGAAGGAGGTGAAGAACCGATGAGCAAACACATCGACATCGAAAAGCTCAAGGCGATCGCCGCCGAGGACAACGAGCGCCCCGAGGTCTCCACGATGGACCCCCAGGTCCGGACCTCCAAGTACGCGCTGTTCCCCGAGCCCAAGGACATGTCCGCGCTGGAGGACGAGTCCTGAGCTGACGGGCGCCCGGCGCGGTCGACGACACGCCGGGCACGGTAGTTCCCTTTCGCCCCAGGCACGCGGAGGTTCCATGGCAGGTCGTCCTCGTACGCTGCTGGTGAACCCACCGCTGTGGAACGTCTACGCGCCGCATCTGGCGGTGCCACTGCTCACCGCCTCGCTGCGCAACCACGGTTGGCCGGTCACCGCTCTCGACCTCGGCGCCGTCCACCTGCGGTGGATGCTGACGGCCCGGACGGTGGCCGGCCTCTGCGCACGCTACGACCGCGCGGACGAGCTGGGCCTCGACCCGGCCGCCGTGGACGAGGCCCGGCTGCTGCTGCCCTCGGTGTGCGACGACGTCGAGGCCGCCTGGGCCGCCGTGCACGATCCCGCCAGTCTGCGCGACCACGCCGCGTTCACCCGGGCTGCCCGCACCCTCGGCAACGCCCTCGTGTGCCACTCGGCGGCCTTCGCCGGATTCCACTGCGACCTGCGCTCCAACCGCCAGCACTACAGCGAGCGCTCGAGCGCGTCGGTGCTCGCCGCCACCCGCGACCCGGACCGCAACCCGTACCGCTGGGCGTTCGAGACCCTGCTCCCGCCCCGGCTCGCCGACCCCCAACTGGGCCTGGTGGGCATCTCGGTGTCGGCCGACACCCAGCTCATCCCCGCCATGACGGTGGCCGCGCTCGTCCGGGAACACCGCCCGGACCTGAGGATCGTCATGGGCGGCAACTACATCACCCGCATCGCCGGACGCTGGCGGGACCGGCACCCCTTCTTCGACCTGGTCGACGACTTCGTGCTCTACGAGGGCGAGGACGCGATCGTCGCGCTGTGCGAGAACCTCTTCGAGGGCGGTTCCCGTCCGGTGCCCGGCCGCAGCTCGCTCACCTCCGACGGGCGACTGGAATTCGCCCCTGCCCGCGACGTCGACCTGGCCACGCTGCCCGCCCCCGACTTCGACGACTACGACCTCGACTCCTACCTGGCCCCCGGCCCCGTGCTGCCCGTGCTGGCCTCCCGCAGCTGTGCCTGGAACTGCGCGTTCTGCTCGATCCCCTTCGCCAGCAACCGCTACCGCCACCGGGACGCCACCACCGTCGTGGACGAGATGCAACACCTGGCGCGGCGGTACGGCTCGACGTCGTTCATGTTCGTCGACGAGATCATGACCCAGCGGACGCTGCGCGAGGTCGGCGCCGAACTGGTACGCCGCGAGGCCGGTCTGCACTGGTACGGCGAAACCCGCTTCTCCGCCGGACTGGACGATGCCCTGGCGGCCACGCTCTACCAGTCCGGCTGCCGCAGACTCGACCTCGGCCTGGAGTCGTACAACCAGCGGGTACTCGACCTCATGCGCAAGGGCACCCGCATCGAGCACATCCAGCCCGGCGTCGAGGCACTGCTGCGCGCGGGCGTGCCCGTGCACCTGTTCTGCATCACCGGCTTCCCCGGAGAGACGGCCGAGGAGGCCCGCCGCACCGCCGATTTCGTGGAACACACCCTGCGCCGTTCCAAGGAGGACTTCGGCCTGCCGTACTCGACCAGTGTCAACGGGCCGTTCGTGCTGGACCTGCTCTCACCGGTCGGCGAACACCCGGAGCGGTTCGGCATCAAGGTGCTGCACCCCGGCCCGGACGAGGACCTGGCGCTGAGCGCGGACTACGTGAGCGCGTCCGGGCTGACCGGGACCGAGGCCGCGGCGCTGGCCGCGGAGGCGGACGCCCTGCCCGACACCGGCCGCACAGCGCCCTTGCAGCACCGCGGCCTGATCGGCGAGTCGGAGGAGTACGCCTTCCTGCGCTGCGTCCTCGACACCGGCGTACCGCCCGGGCGTCCCCTCGCCGCAGCCACCGTGTTCACGCCGGCGCCCGGCGACCCGCTCCGCCTGGCGGACGGGGTGACCTGGCGGGTGTCGGCCGATGCCAGGACGGTCGGGCTGTACGCCGCCGGAGCCGACAGCATCCTGCGCCTGCCCAGCCGGTACGCCGGACTCCTGTCCGACCTGGACGAAGGCGTCCGGCCCGGCGAACGGGACGGCGGACGGTACGAGGACGACGTTCTGGAAGTGCTCTGCACGCTCTGGACGTTCGGGTTCCTCGCGGACCCCTGGCGCCACGCCACACCCCTCCGCGCCGGGCCCACCCCCGGACTGCGGGTCAGGACCGCGCCCGGCTGGCGCCACTCCGTCGACCCAGACACCGGCCGGGCGCGGATGACCAGCCTGGTGACCGGACGCGAAGTGGAACTCAACGTTCACGCCTTCCTGTTGTGGCTCGACCACGCCGAGGGCGGGCAACCCGCCGTGGCCGACTGGCACGCGGTGGCCGACATGATCAGAGTCGAACTCCTCCAGGCGTACCGCGCAGACGACCCGGTGACGACGGAAGCCGGATCCGGCCAGGAAACGGAACGGGAAGGCGCATGACAACCATGCAGACCGTCGGCAACGGCAACCGGCTCGCGTACTGGCATGCCTTCCTGAAGCGGTACTGGGAACGCGAGGCGGGCATCGTCGGCCCCCTGCCGGTCGACCTCGACCTGGGCGGCGACTGGTTCTTCCAGGCCGTCGTCGCGGCGGCCGCCGCGGGTGAAAAGGGTGAGGGACCGCTGCTGCGGCTGTCGGTCGCCGGCAGGAGCCCGCACGCCGACCGGGCCCGCTACCTGCCCCGCGCCGAGGACGGCTCCGTCGCCGGGTTCCTCGCCCGCATGGACGACGAGACCGGGGGAGCGGAGTGGAGCATCGGGCTGAGCAGGCTGCACCGCACCAGCTTCGAGCTGTGGGAGCGGGCCGCAGTCTTCACCGAGGAGCTGTGGAGCGCACTCGGCGGCTTCCCCTCCGGCTACGCCGACACCGACATCTTCCTCGGCCGGTACGCCGGCACACGCGGCGGCATCCACTGCGACAACGCCGCCAACTTCATGTTCGGCGTCGCCGGCCCGAAGGAGCTCATCGTCTGGCCGCCCTCCGACGGCGCGTGGCTGCCCCTGCACCGCAGCGACTGGTCCTGCGTACGCCACACCGGGCAGACACTGCGTGCCAGTACCACCGACATGGGCTACTTCCCCTCCCGCTTCTGGCACGTCGGATCCTCCCCGGACGCCTCGTCCGCCACCTTCAACATCGCCCTCTTCTTCGACGGCGACCCGCTCGACACCGCCACCGCCGCCGTGGCCGCGGCACTCGCCGGCACGCCCCGCCCGCCGTACGACCAACTCGTGCGCCCGAACGGCACGGAGCTGCCCGAGACGGTGGCCGACCTGCTCGACCACGCCCTCGCTCGCATCGACCGGGCCGACATCGCCGACCGGCTGCTGGCCACCTGGCTGCGCAAGCTCAGCGCCCGCGGCTTCGGCCACGTCCCCGACCCGCTCGAGGTCATGCCGGTCGACCACGACCTGCCCGTGCGGCTGCACCGCTTCCCGGTGGTCCACCAGCGGTCCAAGGGGCGCCTGCTGGTATCGGCCAACGGCCACCTCGCCCGCCTGCCCGACCACCCCGCGCTGCCCGCCGTCCTCGACCGGCTCAACAGCGGGGAGATCGCCACCCCGGCGGACCTGGCACGTGAACGTCCCGGTGTGGCAGGGGACTTCGCTGATATCGTCGACGCCGTCCTCTACCGGCTGCGCTCGTGGCGCGCGATCGACGTCCTGGACAGGGATGCCCGTTAGCCCCCCTCGCACCCGCCTGCGCGCGGCCCTGCTCTTCGCCGTCCTGCTCGCTTCCTCCGGAGGCGACGAGGTCGCCGTCTTCGCCCTCACCTTCCATCTGGCCCCCTCCGGCGCCTACTTCGTCGGGACCCTCCAGATCGCCGGTCTCCTGCCGGGGGTGCTCCTGGGACGGCCCGTGGGCAGGGCGCTGGTGGGACGCCGCCCGGGACCGGTGCTGGCCCTGGCGTCCGCCGCCCAGGCGGCCATCACCGTCGTACTGTCGTCCGGTCTGCCGCCGGACGGCACCGTCGCGGGCGTGGCCCTGCTGGCGGCGGTGAACACCGTCAGCGTCACGGCGCTGAACGCGGCTCTGCCGGTGCTGGCGGGCACCGACGTAGCCGAGAAGGCCTACGGTCTGGCACAGTCGGCCGGCTCACTGGCCATGGTGCTGGGCCCGCTGGCGGGCTCGGCCCTGTTCGCGACCCTCGGCATCCGCGGAGCCCTGCTGGCCGACGCAGCGACGTTCCTGACGGTAACGGCGTACGGCGTGGCGGTGCGCACCGTAGAACTGATTCCGGACGACACCGAATCCGACTCCGCGTCCGAACGCGGGGGACTCACCGGCGGCTCACTCCTCGCCCTCGGCCTGGTGTTCGTGGTCATCGCCGCCACGGCAGGAACCGACGTGGCGTTCGTCTTTCTCGTCCGCGAGCACGCGCCCGGCTCCGCCGTCACCGTGTTCGGATTCGCCACCGCCGCGTGGGCCGTCGGCATCCTCGCCGGCAGCGCCCTGGCCGGCCGCCTCGCCTCCACACCACCCGTTGCCCGCCTCGCCCTCTCCGGCTCGGTCATCGGCACCGTCTACCTCGTCTGCGGGCTCGCCCCTACCGCCACCGTCCTGCTGACCGCCTTCGTCATCGGCGGCATCGCCAACGCCGTCTTCAACACCACCCTGCGCGCCGCCATCTACCGCATGACCGGCCCGGCGCAGGCCGCCCGCGCCTTCGGCGCCTTCACCGCCGGCGTCAACGCCGCCGTCCTGTGCGGCATCCTCGTCACGACTCCGTTCGCCGAAGACGCCAGCGCCCCGGCCTACGCCGTCGGCGGCGCCGCGGCCCTGTGCGCAGCCCTCGCCACCGTGCCCATCGCCCTGCGGACCCGCGCGGCGGATCCCGGCCGACCGCGCCTCCGCAGGCCTGACACGCGGGCCCGCTGAGCTGACGGCCTGGAAATTAGGGTGTGGTCGGCAGAGCCGGGGTGATAGGTAAGCGATGTGACAGAGAGTCTTGAGTTTTCCGCCCTGCTGCAACTGATCGACGAGCGGTCGGCCGCGTTCCGGAGTGCGGTTGCCGCCGCGCCCAGCCTTGACGCGCCGGTGCCGTCCTGCCCCGAGTGGACGGTGTTCGATCTGGTGCAGCACCTGGGTACGGGCCAGCGCTGGTGGGCCGCGATCGTCGCCGCGGGCCCGGCCGAGGCTCCGCCGGCCAAGGATGCCGCGGAGGCACCGCGCGAGCTCGATGCGCTGCTGGCCTGGTACGCCGAGTCGAACGAACTGCTGCTGACCGCGCTGCGCGAGGCCGGCCCGGAGCGCGGGTGCTGGACGTGGTGGAGCGCCGGTGTGTCGCCGGCGAATGCGTGGGGCGTCGCCCGGCGCCGGGTGCACGAGGTGCTGGTGCACACGTACGACGCCCAGCTCGCCGCAGGCGCCGTGCAGCCCATGCCGGCGGACGTCGCGCTCGACGGCGTGGCCGAGTTTCTCGACACCTGCAACTCCACCCCGGCGGCCTGGCCGCACGAGCCCGCCATCATCCACTACCACGCCGCCGAGGGCCGCTCCTGGCTCCTCGCGCTGGACGGCAGCGGCGCCTGGCCCGCACCCCTGACGGACGACGCCCCGCCCGCCTCCGCTTCGGCCACGGGCACGGCCGAGCAGCTGCTCCTCTTCGTCTGGGGCCGCCTCACGATGAGCGACCTGAAGATCGAGGGCGACCCGCAGGTGTTCGAGCATCTGATCGCCTGGGAGCCCGAGGAGTAGCCGGTCGGTACCGCCGGCGGACGGCCTCGATGACGTCCCTTAGTTGGCCCTGCCGTGTCATGCTGCGGGCCCGATGCCGAGTTCCGTGAGCAGGCCGCGAACGCGCCGCTCGATCTCGTCGCGAATCGGGCGCACGGCGGTGACGCCCTGGCCGGCCGGGTCGTCGAGCTGCCAGTCCAGGTACCGCTTGCCGGGGAAGTACGGGCAGGCGTCGCCGCAGCCCATCGTGATCACCACGTCTGACGACCGCACCGCCTCTGTGGTGAGGATCTTGGGCGTCTCGGCCGAGAGGTCGATGCCCACCTCGGCCATGGCCTCGGCCACGGCCGGGTTCACGGTGTCGGCGGGGGCGGACCCGGCCGAGCGGACCTCGACCCGGCCTGCGCCGAGGTGGGTGAGGAAGGCGGCGGCCATCTGGGACCGGCCGGCGTTGTGCACGCAGACGAACAGCACGGAAGGAACGGCGGAGCTCATTAGGCTGGTGCGCTTTCTTCGAGGGAACGGGCGGGAGCGGAGGGCTGCGGCCCGCCGTGGGGGACGATGACCCCATCCTCGCGCACGGCGGCCGGCCGGCCGAAGCAGACGACCACCAGGCCGAGCCCGGCGGCCGCGCCGATCAGCTGGGCGGCGAGGAAGGGCAGCACGGAGGTGGGGGCGATGCCGGCGAAGGTGTCGGTGAATGCGCGGCCGATCGTGACGGCCGGGTTGGCGAAGCTGGTAGAGGACGTGAACCAGTACGCGGCTCCGATGTAGGAGGCGACCAGCAGCGGCGCCAGGTGCGGGCGGCCGGCCCGGGCCAGGCCGAAGACAACCCAGACGAGCCCGGCGGTGGCCACGACCTCCGCCAGCCACAGGTGTCCGGCCCACCGGTCGTGGGTGGAGAAGCGCACCAGCGGTTTCCCGAACATGGCGTCGCCCAGCACGGACCCGGCGATCGCCCCGGCGACCTGGGCAGGCACGTACGCGGCGACGTCCCGCGCAGTGGGGCCATCGCCGGTACGGCGGCCGGTGAACCAGGCGGCGAGGGTGACCGCGGGGTTGAAGTGCGCCCCCGACACCGAGCCGAGCAGGGCGATCAGCACGCCGAGACCGAAGACGGTGGCCAGGGAGTTCGCCAGCAGCTGCACCCCGACATCACGGGTCAGCTCGGTGGCCTGGATCCCGGAGCCGACCACCACCGCGACCAGCGCCGCCGTCCCCAGCCCCTCGACCGCCGCCCGCCGCAGCAGCGGGGCCGGCGCGCTCACACCGAGGCCTTCGCGGACACGGCCGGGATCTGGAGCAGAGCGGACAGCTTCGCCAGGGCTTCGGGGAGAACCCAGTAGTACACCCAGGTCCCACGCCGCTCGGAGCCGACCAGCCCGGCCTCGCGCAGCACCTTCAGGTGGTGGGAGATCGTGGGCTGGGAGACGTCGAACGGGCCGATGAGGTCGCACACACACGCCTCGCCGCCTTCGTGGGAGGCGATCAGCGACAGCACCCGCAGCCGGATCGGGTCCGACAGTGCCTTGAACATCCGCGACAGCTCGGCCGCGGCGTCCTCGCCCAGCGGCTCGCGGACCATCGGCGCGCAGCACACCGCATCGTCCTGTCCGAGCACCGGAAGACCAGCTTGTTTCGACATTCCTCAATATTGACAGCTGTCGATTCAGGCGGCAAGGTCAGTTGTATCGACAGATGTCGAAACAAGTCGTGGGGAGACCGCCATGTCCCGTGTTCAGCTCGCCCTGCGCGTCGCCGACCTCGAAGCCTCCATCGCCTTCTACTCCAAGCTGTTCGGCATCGAGCCGGCCAAGCGCCGCGAGGGCTACGCCAACTTCGCCATCACCGAGCCCCCGCTCAAGCTCGTCCTCATCGAGGGCGGGACCGGCGAGGACACCCGCCTCGACCACCTTGGCGTCGAGGTAGCCACCACCGAGGACGTCAACGCCGCCACCACCAGGCTCGAGGACGCCGGCCTGGCCACCTTCGAGGAGAGCGACACCTCCTGCTGCTACGCCCTCCAGGACAAGGTGTGGGTCACCGGCCCCGGCAAGGAGCCCTGGGAGGTGTACGTGGTCAAGGCCGACGCCGACACGCTGGAGAAGGCCGACACCGCCGCCGACGCGTGCTGCGGCATGAGCGCCTGCGGCACCCCCTGACGAGCAGGCCATCGACCTGGTTCACACCCGGGTCGAGCCCGAGGCCGCCACTGGCGAGATCCCAGCCGGACACTTCCCTGCGGGACCGGACCCGGTCAGTCCTGACGTGTTGCCGCCGGAGGCCGCCAGATGTCCATCGGCGTCGAGCCGACGGCGAGGCCGCGCTCGTCGAGGAGTCGGCCCATGTGCTTGAGGGTGCGCAGTGACACCGCGCTGCGGACCACGGCGAGTTCGGGGAAGCGGGTGGCCAGGGACGCTTCCAGCGCGGGGAGCCCGGAGGCGTCGCGCAGCCAGGCGATCAGGTGCAGGTTCTCCGGTCCGGTCAGGCCGACGCTGAGCCTGATCTCCGGGAGCGCCGCCACGGAGCGGGCCACGCTGTCCAGGCGCGCCGCCGGCACGCGGCACCGGAGCACGGCCGTCACCGGCCAGCCGGAGACCGACTGGGCGATCTCGCAGCGCATCCGCATCCGCCCCTCGGACAACAGCCGCCCCAGACGGCGCCGTGCGGTCGGTTCGCTCACCCCGAGGCGCGTGGCGAGCTCGGTGTTCGGCAGGCGCGCGTCGGTCGTCAGCGTGCGGATCAGCTGTTCGTCGAGTTCGTCCAGGGGGCGGACCGGCTCGTCGCGGGCCGGGGTGTCACCGATCACCGTTTCGCGCTGGGCCGGTTCGAGGGTGCCCAGGCGCCAGCGGCTGGCCTCGCCGTACGTGGTGACCAGCAGTTCGGCGTGGTGGGCGCGTACGCCCGGCACCACGTCCAGGTCCCGTCGCAGATAGGCGGAGGAGGAGGCCAGGTCGGCCACGGCCACCGTGGCCAGCAGCGAGCGGGTGCCGGTCAGGTGGTGCAGGTAGATGACGTGCGGCTGAGGCAGCAGTTGCTCCACGACGGCATCGGTGTCTCCCGGGAGGCACTCCAGCTCGACATGGAGCAGCCGTAGCAGCCCGCTGCGGGTGACCGGGCCGGGGACGCAGGAAGTCCAGGCCAGCCCGGCCCGCTGGAGGCGGTCCCAGCGCCGGGCCGCGGTGACCGGATCCACGCCCAGCGCACGGGCCACCACCGTCCACGACGCCCGGGCGTCGAGTTGCAGCGCGTGCACCAGCTCCAGGTCGAGCTCGTCGACGAGTTCCTGCATCGATCCCCCTTCACAGCCGCCCTTCCCCAGGATCCTCGCTACGAAGACACGATTGACGCCGAAATCCTGCGCATCAGGGCTCATCGGCAGCTTGCTGCTCATCCTAGGTGAGTCCTTCCGCCCCACCTCGAGGAGCGCTGCCATGTCCGTGCGCGAGGCCGCCCACGCTCTGGCCGACGATCTGGTCGCCCTACGACGTGAGATCCACGCCGACCCCGAACTCGGCCGTCAGCTGCCCCGCACCCAGCAGCGGGTGCTGGCCGCGCTGGACGGGCTGCCGCTGGAGATCACCACCGGCCGTGAGCTGTCCTCGGTGACCGCCGTGCTGCGCGGTGGCCGGCCGGGTCCGACTGTCCTGCTGCGCGCCGACATGGACGCGCTGCCGATCACCGAGGACACCGGACTGCCGTACGCCTCGAAGGTGCCGGGAGCGATGCACGCCTGCGGCCACGACCTGCACACCGCGATGCTGGTGGGTGCGGCGCGGCTGCTGGCCGGACGACAGCGGGAGCTGGCCGGTTCGGTGGTGTTCATGTTCCAGCCGGACGAGGAGGGCACGGACGGCGGCGGCGCCGTGCCGATGCTCGAGGAGGGCGTGCTGGAGGCATCCGGGCAGCGTCCGGTGGCGGCGTACGCGCTGCACGTGGCCTCGAACCGGCTGCCGCGCGGCCTGTTCGCCGGCCGGGCCGGGACGGCGGGGGCCGCCTCCGACGGGCTGGCGGTGACCGTGCGGGGCAAGGGCGGTCACGGCTCCGCACCGCATGCGTCCGCCGACCCGGTGCCGGTGCTGTGCGAGATGGTGATGGCCTTGCAGACCTTCGTCACCCGCCGCTTCGACGCCCAGGACCCGGTGGTGCTCACCGTGGGCACCATCCACGCCGGCACCAAGCGCAACGTGATCCCCGAGCACGGCTTCTTCGAGGCGACCGTGCGGACTTTCTCCCGCGAGGCCCGGAAGCTGATGCGGGAGGGCACTCACACCCTGCTCACCGGTATCGCCGCAGCTCACGGCCTTACCGCCGAGGTGGAGTACGAGGACGGGTACCCGGCGCTGGTCAACGATCCGGCCGAGTCGGCGCTGGCCGCGGGTGCCGTCACCGACCTGTTCGGCGCGCCGCGCTACCTCGACGCGCAGACGCGCACGCCCGGCGGGGAGGACATGGCGTTCGTCCTGGACCAGATCCCCGGCGCCTACCTGATGCTGGGCGCCTGCCCGCCGGACCGCGACTTCTCCACCGCCGCCCAGAACCACTCACCGCAGGCGGTGTTCGACGACTCCGTACTGGCCGACGGTGCGGCCCTGTTCGCGGAACTGGCGCTGCGGCGCCTCGCCCAGGCCGAGCGGTGGGCGGTCGGGACGTCCACGAAGGCCGAGGCCCGGTGAGAGCGGCCCCGACGGGCGGCCGTACCGGTGCGGCCGGGCGGTCCGCCGCCGCGGGACCGGGCCTGCGCCGGACGCTGACGGCCCTTCTGCCGGTCGAACTGTTCAGTGGATTCCAGCAGAGCTACTTCACTCCGCTGCTGCCGGCCGTGGGCCAGCGGTTCCATGTCGGTGTGACCGCCCTGGCCTGGACGGTGACCGGGCCCGCCCTCGCATCGATGGTGGCCACCCCGCTGCTGACCGCGCTCGGGGACCGCCACGGCCACCTGCGGGTGCTGCGTGCGACGGTGGCGGCGGTCGCGACCGGAGCGGTGCTGATCGCCCTCGCGTCGGGCTTCGGAGCCCTGCTGGTGGGGCGGGCGCTTCAGGGCGCCCTCGCCGGGTTCCTGCCGCTGATGTTCGGCCTCGTCCGGCTCCGGCACACGATCGAGGACACCCGGCGGGGCGTCGCCCACCTGTCCCGGGGCGCTGATGCCGGGCCTACTGCTCGGCAGCGTGAGCACCTCACTGCTGCTGCACGCGGCCGGTCCCGTGCCGGCGCTGTGGGTACCCGCCGTCGGCACACTCGCGGGGCTCGCCCTGCTGGGGACGGTGCCCCGCGACGAGCCGTCCGGCGACGTGTCCGCGGCAGGCGGCGCCGACTGGGCCGGGTCGGCACTGCTGTCGGCCGGCCTCGTGCTGGCGGTGCTCGCACTGCACCCGGGGGCGGTCTGGGGCTGGACGGCCCCCGCAACGCTCGCCTGCCTCGGCACCGGCCTGCTGCTGCTCGCCGCCTGGACGGCGCTCCAACTGCGCTCCTCCGCACCGTTGATCGACGTACGCCGGCTGTTCCGGCCGAGCCTGCTACCGGTGTTCGCGGTCGGCTGCTGCGTGAACTTCGTCGTCATCGGCGGACAGGTTTCCTACGCCGCCTATCTGACGGACCGTGCCGGGCTCGGACTGAAACCCGCCGCCGCTGGGCCGGTACTGCTGCCGGCCCTCTGCGCGATGGCCGCGTTCAGTGCGCTGACCAGCCGGTTCGGGCGGGTCGCCGGCTTCCGGCGGGTCACCGTGACCGGCGCGGGACTGCTGGTCGCGGGCACGGTGGGCATGCTGCTGCCACCCTCCACCGTGGTCGGGGTCGAGGCGGCGCTCGTCCTCGCGGGCGCCGGGCTGGGGCTGATCACGGGCGCGACCCGGGTCCTGGTGATCGACGGCGTGCGCGTCGAGGAGACCGCCGCCGAGGGCCTGTTCGAACTGCTGGTCAGCCTGGGCATCGCCGTCGGCTCGGCCACCACCGCGGCGGTCCTGGCCGCACAGGGCGACAACCTCACCGGCTATCGGACCGTCTGGACGGTCGGCACCGCAGTGGCCCTGCTCGGCCTCGCGGCGGCCTTGCGCCTTCCCCGCCCGACAGACACGGCAGACTGACGGCCAGTCGGCTGCATGCTCCGGTTGGCGCCCATCACCAAAGCTTGTCGATCTCCCCTGGATACAGCTCGATGCGGGAGTGAGGGAACGACGCCAGCGCCTGACGGCCCGCAGCCGAGAAGAAGTCTGCCATCGTGACCTTGTCGAAGCCGGGCTGATCGCTGGGAAGGGGAGCCTGCGGTGTTCCTCCGATGAGTACGGCTCCCGGAAGCACACGCCAACCGGCGCTCTCGTAGAACGGCCGTAGTGGGCGATCACACGTGAAGAGGCCCACGTCCAGGCCCTGGGTGATCATCCTCTCGCGCGCCGCTGTCACCAGATGCCGGCCGTACCCACGACCACGCGCCCGCTTGCTCGTCACCACCGTGCTCAGCCCACCAGCCGAAAGGCACTGACCGGCATGGACGATCTCTTTGAACAGGATGTCCAGCGCGGCGAGCACGGTCCCCTCGTCCACGAGCAGCAGCGACGACGGGCGCAGTGCAGGATCGTGGATCGGGGCGTCCACCGGAGCGTCCGGCCCGGACTGGGACGGCCATGCCTGGTCTTGGATCTCTCTCACCTGGACCCGCAGGTCGGCGGGGGTGGCTGCTTCCGGGAAGGACAAGATCTGCACGCGCCGATTGTGCTCGGGCCCCGCGCAAGCGCAAGCGATTGAGACGATGATGATCACACGCGGCTATATCAGTATGGACGGGTCATTCGTTCCAGCCGGACCACGACGATGGCGATGTCGTCGTCTGCGCCGCTGGTGAGGCCCAGGCGGGCGAGGAGGGCGTCGGCGAGGTGTTCCGCGCCGAAGTCGGCGCAGGTGGCGAGTGCGGAGGTCAGGCGGGTCAGGCCGGTGTCGATGTCCTCACCGCGGCGTTCGATCAGGCCGTCGGTGTAGAGGACGAGGGTGTCGCCGGGGGCGTAGGTCACGTTGGCCTGGGGGCGGGGGACGTGTTCGGGGCGGGCGCCCAGCGGTGGGTCGGTGGCCTGGTCGAGCAGCTCGCAGGAGCCGTCGGGGTGGAGCAGGACGGGTGGGGGGTGGCCGGCGCTGCTGTAGACGAGGAGCTGGCTGTGGCAGTCGACGAGGACCTGTACGGCGGTGGCGGCCAGGGCCCCCTCCACCGAGCGGGCGTAGAGTCCCAGCACCTCCAGGGCCTGGGCGGGGCCGTGGACGGCGCGGGTGGCGGCGCTCAGCGCGCTGCGGAGCCGGCCCATGACGGTGGCGGCCGACAGCCCGTGGCCGACCACGTCACCGACTGCGACGGTGAAACGGTCCCCGGGCAGGTCCACCGCGTCGTACCAGTCTCCGCACACGTTCAGGGAGCCGGTCGCGGGCAGGTAGCGCACGGCGATATCCGGATGCCGGGCCAGGTCGGGGGAGTGAAGCATGGCCTCTTGCAGGGCGACGGCGACCCGCCGTTCACGGGCGTGGGCCTGCCGCAGTTCCTCGTTCAGCTGCTGTAGCTGCCGCGCCCGGACATACAGCTCGGCCTCCATGGCCGCTTCCCGCCCGGGACTGACCGACGGCGGATGTGCCGTGCGGTGGGCACGGACGACGTCGGTCATGTCCTCCGACCGGTGGATGATCCAGGTGACCTTTCCGTCCGGGCCCAGGACCGGCACGTTGATCGCCGTCCACCACCGCTCCTTGAACACCTCGGGATTTCCGGCGACCGAGATGTCGTACTTCTGCAACGCCATGTGATCCGTCTCGCCGGAGAGCAGGACCCGGTGCAGTGAGGCTTTCAGCGTGTCCACCCCGTCCGCCTCCGGGTCGGCGGGGTCGTCCGGGAAGGCGTCGAAAAGGTACTGCCCGAGCAGCTCGACCAGGCTTCGCCCGGTGACCTCGCAAAATGCCTGGTTGGCAGCCGCGATCACCAGGTCCGTGCCGAGTACCAGGCACGGGCTCGGAAGGGCGGCGAACACCCCCGGATAGTCGATCTCCGGCATCACGCGCACTTTTCCTGCCAATCGCTCGCTCCTCAATCTACGGAAGGTCCGGGCCCCGCGCCCGCCGAGCCCGCTCGCGTGGCGGTGCCATGGGACGTGTGGGACGCCTCATGGCGGAGGCTTACGCAGGGGCCAGGTGCCGCGTCGACCGCTGGCGCCGAGTCCTGGGCTACGGGCATGACCGAGATCCAGATCCCGACGCCCCGCGACGCCTCCGAGCTGCTGCTGGCCGGTAACCAGCACACCAGGACGCTAGGTGCCCGCATGCGTCCAGGAGCATCCCTCGCTACTCGGGGGGCGCAGCGCTCACTCCGTACGTCGCCGGCTCCGGTGCGCGTGGGCGCCTTCGGCCTGCGTCCTCAGTACAGCTTCACGTGAAGCTCAAGGCGGGAAGATGCGGATCGCTGGAGGAAGTCCGGTGCGTCGGGTGTCCGAAGCCGAGTGCGTTCGTCCCGCCGGTCGGGCACCATGCACAGCGGTGTCGGCAGCCCGTGGGAGCTGGCGGGCAGTCATTCGGGAGGAGAGGCGAGGCAGTGAGGAAGAAGCGGGGGGAACGCGCCGAGACGGCAGCGGACGAAGCGGGAAGCGGGGGCTTACGGTCCGCCGTACCGAGGCAGTCCCGCGTCCGGGGTGTGCTGCTCCTGGCCGCTGCTTGGCTGACGGGCCTTGTGGGATTGGGGTTTGCCCTGGCCGCGTTCAACCACTGGCAGGCCGCCCGGTTCCCGTCCAGGCTGGCCGCCTATGCGGTCTGGCTGCGTGCTCCCTGGTGGTACACGACCGTCGTAGCCGCGGGGGTGATCGTGGCCGGGGCCGTGGCGCTCGGGGCCGTACGCGCTGTGGTGCTGCGACGTCCTCCGAGCGTCCAGGGTTTCAGTCGTCTGCGGCTCTTCCTGCCGGTCATGGCGTTCGACGCGGTCTACGGGTTGGGGAGCGACTCGCTGGTGCCCTGGTGGGATCTCGACCTCCTCGTTCCCCTCGTGGTGGTGTGCGCCCAGACCCTGTTGTTCGGCGCGCGTCGTCTCGCCGTGCTCGGACGGCAGCACCTCGCGGCGATCATCCGGTCCCCGGGAGAACTCCCCAGGGACTCGTTCACCCTCTACCTGAGGTCCTTCGAGGACGACGTCGGGCGTACGGCCCTGGAGGAGAACCGGCATCCGGCCCCCGGGCCGGGCGCGGTGCTGTCGGACCTGCCGCTGTCTGCGCGGACCGAGGAGGAGCAACTGGCACAGGCACTGAAGCTGGTGGCACCGATGGTGGCCGTGGGCCGGCCGGGGGAGCGGCTTCCTCTGGTCGGTGCCCGGCGGTTGTATCTGCCGATCGACGACTGGCAGGACACCGTCCGGGACTTGATGGGGCGAGCGCGGCTGGTGGTGATGGCTGTGGGGCTGGGTCCCGGACTGCTGTGGGAGTTCAGGGAGGCGACACGGCTGCTGCCCGGCGAACGACTCGTTCTCCTTGTCCCCGGTCGTGACGAGTACGAGACGTTCCGGGCCCAGGCGGCGGCGCGAGGCCGGCACGACACAGCGCGGCCGGGGCAGGCGGGGGGTGCCTGGTCACCACCCGCCCTGCCGCCCTATCCAGACCGCGAACCTCCAGCCGACCTCACGTTGAAGGGCGCGGTGTACTTCGATGCCGACTGGAGCTCGCACTTCGTGCTCTTCGGCGCGGGCCGCAGCCGGAACAGACCCGGCGGTGTGGTCCGATCGGCTGTGGCGGAAGGGCTCAAGCCGGTACTCGACCGGTACCGCCCTGGCCGCCACCGGTGATACAGCCCGCACCGCGCCGTGTTGGACAAGAGCCCGGGAGGCGGGGATCAACGGACCTCCAGTTCGTGCGGGGTGGAGCGCCCGGGCCCGAGGGGTGTGCCGGAGGGGGCGCGGCCGGTGCCCGAGGGCCGCCGACTCGCTGGTGCTGAGCGGAGGTTCGGGGGTCGTGACGGGCGCCGGCGCCGGGCCGCGCAGCAGTGCGCGCAGCGCGCACGGACGGGCGAGTTCGGTCGGCCGCCCTTCCAGGGTGCCCAGGCGGACGAGGGCGCCGAGCGCGCAGCGCGTCCGCCCGACTGGGCCGGGCTCCGGTGTTGTCCGGGTACCGCACGTCCTCGCTGGTGGCCACGGACCAGGCGGCCCGGGTGCCGTGGAAGACGGCCCGCTGGACGTGGCCGGCGAGACCTCCGGCGTCCGGGCCGCGGCGTTCGAGCTCGCGGGCGAGCGCCAGCACGCCGGCCGCCGCGACGGACAGGCCGTGCCCGTACGCGGGGTTGGTGTGGGCGACGGCGTCCCCCAGCACCGCGAAGCCGTCCGGCCACCGACGGCACCGGTCGTAGCGGCGCCGACGGTCGGCGGTATTGCCGTAACGGCGCACCCGGTCGAGCGGGCGGCAGAGCGGCAGCAGCTCGGCACTGACGCTCGCCGGGCTCGGCGTCGGTGCGCCGACCGGTGCGACGAAGCGGATGCCTCCGGAGACCAGGACGTAGGACGCCGTCTGGGGGCAGCCGGTCTCCGGGCCACGGTAGGCGACCAGCCGCATGCCGAACGCGGCGGAGTAGTAGGGCGCGGCCTGCCGGGCGTTGCCGTGGCGGGGGAGCGGGGGAGCGGTGCAGGGGTGACCGGAGCGCCTGCCGGGCGGTCCGGTCGCGCGGCAGGCGGGCGCGGCTGGTGGCGCCGGGGAGCCACAGTGGCGCGCATGACGGTGATGTGTACGGCGGTGATGTGTGCGGCGGTGATGTGTACGGCGGTGAGGCGTACGGCGCTCGGGTGTGTGACGGCGGGGCGCGCTCCGGTCCGGCGTCCGTGGGAGGTGGGCCGGCGAGGTGGAGGCGGCGGGGGTGCGGGAGGGCTCCGCCGGAGCGCTACTGTGCGGCGACGGGGGTCAGGCAGGGCAGGCCAGGGTGCCCCGGCGTTCACCGGCGCCGGTGAACGGCCGCGCGCGGTGAGCCTGCGAGTCCGTCGGAAGTTCCTCGTGCCGGAATTCAGGAGTCCGCTCCCGCTGGATCGCTCGGCGCGGAAGGTGTGTCGAATGCTCACGGGTCGCGACAGCCAGGGGCGGCGGAACACCTACGGCATCGATGACGTCCGCAAGTCCCTTCAGAGACCTCCCTCATGACGTCTCTTCCCTTCACCGGAACATGCGGGTCGACCGGGTGCAGCTGCTGCTGCGGCAGCTGGGTCGGCCGGCCCTGACCTGACGCCTCCAGGATCGTCTGGGTCGCGGCGAAGTTCCGTTTCCCACACAGATCCACACACCGCTCGAAGACGGCGCAGCAGGCCTTCCCGCCATAGCCAGACATGGCCGTTACGACACGCAGGGGCGCCTCTGTCGCAGATACCGGGTCAGCGGTCCACGGCGGGCAGGTGGACCAGGCCGGTGTCGTTCATGATGCGGTCGACGGTCTCGTGGAGAGCGCTGTCGGCTCCGATGACGGTCTCGATGCCGCCGGGCAGGAGATCGCGCTCCCGGTACCATTCGCGCAGCTGGGTCTCGTTGACGTCGTCGGCGATCGGCTTGGTGGCGTGCCGGGTGAGGGTTTCGGTGAACGGCACGTCCAGGTAGTAGCCGTGGCTGGAGCCGCGGTGGTCGGCGCGCAGTCGGGCGAGCATGTCGCCGTAGCGGTCGGAGTAGAGGATGCCTTCGATCACGACGTGGAATCCGGCGTCCAGGGTGTAGCGGGCGGTCAGGTCGATCAGGCCGATGTTCGCGGCGCCGGGCCGGTCGCGTTCGCGGAGCACGACGCGGCGGAGGTTGTCCTGGGCGACCAGGGCCAGGCCGCGGCCGAACCGCTCGCGCAGACCGGCGGCAACGGACGACTTCCCCGAGGCGCTGTTGCCGCGCAGAACGACCAGCCGGGTGTCTTCGCTGCCCACCATCACGGCGGTCACGTTACCGATGGCCGAGAAGGTTCTCCGGAGCCGGCCGGCCTCCGCAGGGGCGCGGCTGCGCTAGAACGCGACAGCCGACAGGTCGCCGGCGACTTCGACGGCCTGGTACCCGTAGGTATCCGCGGCGTCGACGCGCAGCATGAGACAGAATCGATCGAGGGAGTCGATCTCCCTGGTGAGACGCTTGTAGTCGTGCTTGAGCAGGTGTACCGCCGCACGGTTGGCGATCGCCGACTGCCCCATGATCATGAGCACCGGCTGTGCGGACTGGGAAGGGGTGAACTTCGCGACCAGCGCATGGTCCGTTCGACCGTACTTGTGGAGGAAGCGCTCATCACCGACGGTGAAGTCACCACGTCGATTGACCTTCACACCGGGCAGATGCCTCGCCAGGTACTCGACGTTGCGTCGGTTCGACCCCAGGCCACCGATACTCAGTTCGGTGCGATCCCCATTGAGCTCCGGTGCTTCTGCGGCAACGAGAGAGAACGCACACCCTGACTCCTCGGCGAGCATGGCAAGTTCGATGATCGCGTAGACGTCACCATGCTCGGTAACGGTGGGCATCTGCCAGTGGCTGTTCAGGATGATGACGCACGGTACGCCGGGCCGCAGGCCAAGGAGTGCCTGCTTCTGGTGCAGGATGCGAGCGGCGCTCACACGCTTCCAGGCCCAGACGGACCCGCCGCTGACCACGCTCGTGATCAGCCCGATCACGACATTCAGCACTGCATCCGACACGGAACCCCCGCCCTTGTCGTGGCAACACGATCTGATAGTCGGTGTGCAGCCTACTGATGATCTCCGCGCCAGGATGGTCCTTGAGCCAGGCCTTGAACGTCTCGGAGGTGCGGTCGGGCAGCACGTCCACGACCCGGCCTACGGTGGCCCGGAGTTGTTGGATGACGCCGGTCCTTGAAGGGACCGAGGACCGCCCTGCGGACCGTACGGCCTCGCAGGGCGATCCTCAGAAAGCGACGGGTATTCCACGGTCCCGGCCGGAGTGGCTCATTGGCCCTTCTCGGCGAAAATTTTGATCAGGTCCTGGGCTGAGTCGATCCCGGGCATCTCGTCGGTGTTGGTCTCGGCGCTGCGGCGGAACATGGCCTGCTCGTACTCCGTGAGCGCCGTCTCGATCTCGTCGGGATGCGCGGCGAGGGCCGTGCCGAGTTCGGCGCCGTCGAGCATGGCCAGGTTGGCGCCCTCGCCGTTGGGAGCCGAGAGGTGGGCGGCGTCGCCGAGCAGGGTCACCCCTGGCACCCGGTCCCACCGGTGCGCGGCCGGCAGAGCATAGAGGGGACGAAGGACCGGCGCGACGTCGCTGTCGGTGATCAGCGCGGTGAGCTCCGGCGCCCAGCCGTCGAATTCCTGCGCGATCCGTGCGGTGGCCGTGGCGGCATCGGCGAAATCGATGGCGGCGAACCAGTCCTGAGGCTTGGACAGCCCCACGTAGCCGTGCAGGGTGTCGTCCTTTTCCCGGTGAGCGAAGATCTCCCTGCCCGGCGAAGGAGCGATCAGCATCCCGCCGCCGACCGCTTTCGCGACAGCCGGGTGCCGTGTACCAGCGTCGTACAGGTAGGTCTCGACGACCGACTTCCCGATGTACTCGGGTACGGCACTCGACAGCAGCGGCCGGACCCGTGACCACGCGCCGTCCGCGCCGACCAGAAGGCTGGTGACGACGGTGCCGCCGGCGGCGAACGTGACCTCGTGGCGCCCTTCGCCGAGCGCACGGATCCGGCTGACCTTGTGCCCCCACTGCACGGTGCCTGCCGGGAGCGAGTCGAGCAGGATCTGTCGCAGGTCGCCGCGCTGCACCTCAGGGCGTCCGCCCGTGCCGTCGTCTGGTTGGTCGAACAGGACGGTCCCGTCCCGGTCGAGGACCCGCAGAGCCTGACGGCCCTCGAGAACGATGGCGTGGAACTCGTCCATCAACCCGGCTGCCTTGAGTGCGAGCTGCCCGTTGTAGTCGTGGATGTCGAGCAGTCCGCCCTGCGCGCGTGCCGAGGGGGAGGACTCCGCCTCGTAGACCGTGACCGGGATCCCGTGGACGTGCAGGACGCGGGCCAGCGTGAGTCCGCCGAGTCCGGCGCCGATGATCGTGACTGCTGTGTGCATGGTGGTTCCTTCCGGATCGGGCCACCCGGTGAGCTCCGGCCGGCCGCCTCTGGAAAGGTGCCAGCCCCCGCCGACGAGCCACCGATATCCGACCGACAGCCCGCCGACACGGCTCCGACATGGCACCGACACCACAGATCAGCTGGTTGTCAGGCCAGACAGGTCCAGCTGATTGAGCCCGCAACCAAGCGAGCGACACGTTCTGGGCCGTCATCCGTAGCGGCTGGTGGCCCGGGGCTGGTTGGTCGAAGCCGCGCACGAGGCGGCGGCTTCGCATCAGAATCAGCATGTTTCCAAAGCGTCGGCCGGCCGCCGATGATCGCCCGCTACGAGGCCATCGCATGCTCTGACGCGCCAAGATGCACCCGTGTTACGTTCCGACCGGGGATCGAACGCAGGTTGCTGGGCACGGGGGCTGGGGTGGCATTGCTGGAAGCGCTGATCACGACCGTTACTGGAGCGGCCTCGGCGACCGTCGGAGTGCTGGTAGGCGGGATCGTCACCAGACGGGGCCAGGACCATCAGTGGTCGCGGGATCAGCAGCTGGTGGCTTACCAAGAACTCCTGAGCCACTACGCCAAGTTCACCATGGTGATCAAGCGAGCACACGCCGACCGTCGCGGCTGGGACTACGACTGGGCCGAGTGGAGCGCCGTACTGACGCGGGTCAGCTTGATCGCTCCCGCAGAGGTTGCGGGAGAGGTCGACAGCTTTGGGCAGTCGGTCGACCGCTTCTTGGACCGCGTCGCGCGGGAGGTCGATCCGGTCCGTACGCCACTCGGCGAGGAGGAGTTCCGGGGGGCCAGCGCGGAGGTGGCTCAGGCGCAGGTGCGACTGGTCAATGTGATGCGGCGGTCGCTGGGAGGTGGACGGAAGGCGCTGACCTTCTGGGTCGGAGGGTCGCCCTCCGGCCCAGCAAGTGGCGGACCGCTGTAGCGATCACAGCCACTCGTTGATGACGGCGATGGTGACTGTGGCCTCGTAGCGGACGGCCAGCTTGTCGTACCTCGTGGCCACCGCCCGGTGGCGCTTGAGGCGGTTGATCCCGCCCTCGACTGCGTGCCGCTCGCGGTAGTCGGCCTTGTCGAACCTCAGCGGGCGACCGCCGCGAGCGCCTGGCTTCCTGCGGTTACAGATCTGGTCGGACTTCTCCGGGATCGTGCAGCGGATGCTGCGTCTGCGCAGGTAGCCGCGGCTGGCTCGGGAACCTCCGGCTGGAACTGGGGACTGTCGTGCCGATGGCCGGCCGTGATCAGGACGGACAGCTGCTTCAGTCGGTGCTCGACCGCCAAGTGCACCTTCGTGGTCAGTCCACCTCGTGAGTGTCCACGCTGGACGGCTTGTTGGCGTAGACACCCTTCCAGCTACCAAGACGCCCTGTTCTGTGTACGGCAGTTGCCCAATCACCCTCATCGGCGCCCCGGCGTGGCCCTCACGATGGGCACGACGGCAGCCAGTCAGCAACGGCACGGGCCGACACCGGGTCTGCATTCCTCCGGCTACCTGCTGTCCGCTGCCCTGGAGCCGGCCTCCGACTGACCCTGGCCCGCCGCGGCCACAGGTTCGCGCCCGGCGTCACCCCGAGCCGTGACCGGCTCCGGGTCTTCCCATGCCTCGGGCAGCAGCAGCACGGCCAGGTTCGCCGCTGCCACGAGCACCGCACCTGCCAGCAGTGGCGCCGAGGTGCCGACGAGGGTGGCAACCGGAACAGCCACGGCCAGGCCCAACGGGCGGGCGGCAAACGAGATCAGCGAGTCGAAGGAGCCCACCCGCCCGAGCACCTCCTGCGGGATGCGGCGTTGGATGGCGGTCTCCCACAGCGGGCTGAGCACTCCTAGGCCGAACATCGCCACGAAGTACGCAGACGCCGCCCAGGGCAGCGCCAGTTCCAGCCCGAAGGCCGCCAGTGGCAGCGCGAAGACGGCCGCGCCCACGGCCACGCCGACCAGCGGGCGGCGGATCGGCAACCGTCCTGCGGCAAAGGCACCGACCAGCATGCCGACGGTCCCCAGCTGGGCCACCAGGACCCACGCGCCGTCACCTCCCATGCTCCGGACGGCGATCAGCGGTCCCAGGGTGAGCAGGAAGCCGGCCGCCAGATGCCATACTCCATGGCCCAGCACATTGGTGAGGAACCAGCGGTGGCGCCGGGTCTCGGTCCAGCCTTCGCGCAACTGCGCCCCGAACCCCGCGTGTCCGCCGTCGGCCGGCCTGGTGGCCCGGCGGGTGTGCAGGCCGCCCAGGGTGGTCGCAGAGCCGATGAAGAGCGCTCCGGTCAGGAGCGAGGACCAGCCGGCGCCGAGCATCAGCATCATGCCGCCCGCCGTAGCGGGGCCGGCGGTCTGGGCCAGGCCGGTGGCGACGTCCAGCCGCGAGTTCAGCCGCAGCCGTTGGTCGGCGTCGACGGTCGCCGCGACCAGGGTGCGGACCGCTGGGGTGCCGAAGGCGACCGCGGCGCCGGTGACCGCGGCGAGCACGGCGAGGTCGGGCACCCGGACCAGGCCGCTGAGCAGCTCCGCGCCGATCGCGATCTGTGCCGCGCCCCTGAGCAGATCGGCAGCGAGCACGACCCGCTGGGGCGGGAAGCGGTCCGCCAGCACGCCGGCGACCGGCAGCAGCACCAGCATGGGCAGCAGTTCGCATGCCAGCACCAGGCCCAGATCCCCTGCCGAACCCGTCGAGCCTGCGGCGTGTCCTCGAAGCAGCGCGAGCGTGAGCGTGGTGGGTATCAGCGCGGTGGCCAGCGCCGCGCAGGTACGGCCGACCAGCAGTCGGCGCATGGGTTGCGTCATGCGTGGATAGTATTTCGCCAGCTAATCATTTGGCAACGAAATATAAGTTGGCGTAGCATACTGAGGGCATGGACACCGAGAGTCGGGGCCGGGAGCGGCCCGCAGAACCCGCAGGAGGGGACGACTCCGTCGACGTGCACCTTGCACGCTGGCGCGGCAAGGCCCCGTTCGACGCGCGGGTGGAGGGGATCATCACCCGCATTCAGCTCCTGGCCAAGCATGTCGGCCAAGCCAAAGACCGCGCCCTGGCCGAGGTCGGCCTGCAAGAGTTCGAGTTCGCCACGCTGCACCGGCTCGTCGCGCGCGAGGCCCCGGGGCGGGCCACCCCCTCCGAGTTGGCGGCTGAACTCATGCTGTCTCCTGCCGGCATGACAGGCCGTCTGGACACCCTGGAACAGTCAGGGCTGGTACGGCGTGTGCGCAGCAGTCAGGACCGACGCAGGGTGGACGTGGAGCTCACCGAGGCGGGGCGCGCCCGCTGGCTGGCCGCGATGGAGCTGCGCGGGCAGGCGGAGGACTCGATGGTCGCCCCGCTCGACCCGGCGGAGCAGGACGCACTGAGCGCCCTGCTCAAGCGGATGCTGATCCAGGCGGAGGCGGACAGCCGCCACCGGTGAACCCCAGGTCGCGCGTTCGCCCGGCACCCCGCAAGATCGGTTGTCAGGCCACGGATCCCAGGGTTCCTCCTGCCGGACCGGCGACATAGCGTGGCCGGCGCGCCGGGTTGAGACGGTGGGCCGCGTCGAACGCGCTCCCCTCGTACTCTTTGACCTCGGCGAAGGCGTCGTCCTGCGACCTAGCCGTCGACCTGCCTTCCTGGCCTGAGTGCGGCCGTCGCTCACCGCGCACGCGGCAGGTACGCCAGCAGCCGGCGGGCGGAGAGGGGCCCTGTGACTATGCGGTTGGCTGCCCCGTCTGCTCGGCCTCGGCGCGTAGCTTGGCGGCCCGCTCGGCCGGGTGGTAGTCCGGTCCGACGCCTTCGATCAGCAGCAGATCGCCCTCGATGTGATCGGTACGCAGTCGCAGGATGTCTCGGTAGGCGGGCGAGTCGTACCAGGCACGGGCCTCGGTCAGGCTGGGGAACTCGATCAGCACCATGGTGCCGGGCCATGTGCCCTCCACCACCTCGGCCGGCGGCCCGTGGATGAGGAAGCGGCCTGCGAAGGGGTCGAGGGTGGCCTGGATGCGCTCCAGATACTCGAAGATGTCGGCGTGATGGCGGCGGCTACGGAGATGGGCGAAGCCATAAGCGGACATGGTCGGGCTCCTTCGTTCCGTTCGTCCTAGGGCGGGGCCCCGACCAGAACGTAGACGGGGGCGAGGAAGGAGGGCGATTACCTCGCAGGTAATGGCCGCTGCCTGAGGTAAAGGCTGGCGGGCGACCGGACCGCGGGGATGCCGGGGTTCCGAGTTCGTCCAGCACCGCCCGAGGCAGCCGGCGCCACAGGCCGACCCGGTCCATACCGTGAAGCGGCGATGCGCGGTGGCGGAGGATGTGCCGAACATCTGCGGCAGATGACGCCAGGCACAGCCGCTGGTCAGCACGTACACCACCGCAGTGAACACGGCCCGCTCGTCACGCGGAGCGGACCCGCCACCTTGCGGTTCGAGCCGTGAACGTCGGCAGTAACGGGGCGACCAGCTCCCAGAGGTCATCAGGAACCAGCCGCTTCGACAGATCAGCACTCACGGTCGGCACCATGCCGCTCGGACATCACGTCACGTGGCACAGCCTTCTATGCCTTGACCGATGCGGCCGATCTGGCGGCCTGCTCGATCTTCGCGCAGTAGGCGGCGCGGGCTTCCTCATCGATCGTCATCTCGTGTTCGGGCCGCATCCCGGTTCGGCCATCGACGCCTTCACGCAGGATGTCGGCGTGCCCGGCATGCCGGTTGGTCTCGGCGAGGACGTGAACCAGGATGGCGAACAGGTTCGCGTTGGGATAAGGATCCGGCCACCACGGCACGTGGCCGGGGGCCTCGAGGGGAAGCTCATTGATCGTCGCGTCTGAGTGTTCCCACGTGCGCCGGTAGAACTCGACGATCTGATCGCGGGTCTCGTCCGTAGTCGCCCACAGATCGCTGCCGTCATGGTCCTGCCACCGAGGCAGCGGTTCCGGGGAAGGGCGGTCGAAGACCTCGCCGAAGTACCTGGCCTCGACGCTGGCCATGTGTTTGACCAGGCCGAGGAGGTTGGTCCCGGTCGCTGTCAATGGCCGGCGGGCGTCGTATTCTGACAAGCCGTCGAGCTTCCAGAGCAGCGCCTTGCGGTCCCGCCGCAGTCTCCCGTGCAGGCTGTCCTTGGCGAATTCATCGATCATGCGGCATGAGCCTGCCATGGACTACTTGCGGCCTCAAGATCCCGTACGTGGCGCATGGTGGCTGCGGCGGCCTGCTCGGTCGACGTGCTGTCCGAGCCGAGCAGGCTGGTGTGTCCGGGGCGGTCTGCCGGGGTCTGTCCTGGCGTTGTGGTCGGACGTGGGTCAGCAGGACGTCGTCCATTCGCTGGACGCTCCCCGACCGGCAGCCGCGCTGTTGTTGGAGACTTCCTGGCCGGGCGCGAGGCAGAGAGTGACGTCGCCTGTGTAGTCGCGCCCGCTGTAGACCTTGACGTGGTCCTTGACTCCGGGGCTGGACTGGCCGTGGTTAGCCCAGGAGGCGTCCTTCTGCGACATGGCGTCTTCCCACTCTTCATCGTCGCCGCTGAAGACGAACCGTTGGCCGGTGAAGTCCGGTCCGGTCCACACGCAGAAGTTCCCGGCGGGGCAGACGGCGGCTGATGTGGCTGAGGCGGGGGCAGGGGCAGTAGCAAGAGCCCCGGCGGCAAGCAGCGCAGCGGCCAGAACGGCGGTCGGACGCTTCACAGGAGAGATCCTTCGATCGGTGCGGAGATGAAGAGGAAGGGCTGCGGCGACGGCGCGCTCGTGCAGCCGCCGCTCGGTGACCCGCCCGCCGCCTCGGCGCGGACGACTGCCAGCGAGCGGACGGATGCCCAGCCTTTCGTTGATTACTACGGCATCGACCACCGGATCCCACCGATCATCAGCGTGTCGCGCTGGGCAGTCACCGGAACGAGTGTCGGACCTCGCAGAGGGGTGACGATCTCACCCGGTGATTTCCAAGGCCCACCACGCCCGGGGGTTCGTATCAGGGCTTCACCGGCGTGCTGTTGGAACTGGTGGTTGGCGCCGCGCCTGAACGAGGAACAGGTCCGGCAACTCCTTCCTCCCGCTGTTCCCGGCGCACGCTGCGGTGGCCGGGGGAGAGGCCGAAAGCCGGAAGTCATGGACCGGATCCGCGCCGAGTCCGGCCCCCGCGCGGGTCGGCCTCGCCTGGTGGAGTCGCCGGCACCGGCCGGCAGGCGGCCGACGAAGTTGTAGCCCGTCACGGCGGGCCGGCAGGAGCCTGCGGGTGGATGGTCGGCATCCCGGGCCGGTCTGCCGGGAATTCGGGATGGTGGACTGGGAGGTGCCTGTGCTGGATGGCGAGGGGTTGGGTCTGGATGAGGTGCTGCGGGCGGCCGAGGACGGCGCGCCGGTGGAGTCGGTCGACGTCGTGGCCCGCCACCTGGAGAAGAGGTTCTCGGCGAACGAGGTGTCGTTCTGGCTCGTGGACATGATCGGGCAGGACGCCGTACGGCTGCCCAGAGCCGGCACGGCTGCGCAGGAGCGGGGCACGGCGGAGAGACTCAGGCTCGTGGGCAGCGTCTACGACCGGGTGCTGCGCTCCCAGCGCCTGCACCAGGAGCGGGACGAAGAGGGCGGCTGTCGGCTGCTGGCCCCGGTGACCAACCGCGGCGACTGTATCGGCGTCCTGGACATGGTCGTACCCGAAGCCGACGACGCGGTGCGGGAGGGGGTGACGCAGGCCGCACACGCGCTGGCGTACATCGTGGTCACCGACCGCCGCTTCACCGACCTCTACCACCGGGGCCGGCGCACCACCACGATGAGCCTGGCCGCGGAGATCCAGCACCAGTTGCTGCCGACGGCGTCCTGCTGCGAGGCCGCGCAGTTCACCCTCGTGGGTGGTCTGGTACCGGCTGACGACATTGGCGGCGACACCTACGACTACGCCCTCGACCAAGACGCCCTTTACCTGTCGATCACCGACGCGATGGGCCACGACACCGCCTCCGCGCTGCTGGCCACACTGACCGTGAACGCGCTGCGCGGCGCCCGCCGCGCAGGGCACAGCCTTCTCGGCCAGGCCCATGCCGCCCACCAGGCGATCACCAGCCACGGCCACGGCATGACCACCGGCCAACTGCTGCGCATCCGGCTGGAAACCGGCACCTGCGAACTGGTCAACGCCGGCCATCCCTGGCCGCTGCGCCTGCGCGGCAACGATGTGGAGGAGCTGACCCTCGCAGTGAACATGCCGTTCGGCGTGCCCGCCCCGGTCGCCTACCAGACTCAGCGGCTGCGTCTGGAGCCCGGCGACCGCCTGGTCCTGACCACCGACGGTATGAGGGAACGCGCAGCCGCCAGGGTCGACCTTCCCGCCCTGCTCCACGCCACCCGCGACGAACACCCCCGCGAAGTGGTGCGAACCCTGACGGGGGCGGTCCATGAGGCCTGCGCAGGATCTCTGCCTGACGATGCCACCGCGATGGTCCTCGACTGGCACGGCAGCCGTACCGGACAGCGCCCCACCAGCGGCGGCTCCAACACCATGTGAACGTGTGAACCAAGGGCTGCCCTGGGCCTCTTCGGCGTGGCCACGGGGCCGAAGATCGATACTTCCCCTCGCCTCGGGTACCCGGCGACTCATGGGATCTCCGAGCTCACCTGTACTGCTGGTGCTGTTCTTGGCCAGCGCGGCCGTGATCTGGTACGCCGGGATCAAGCTGTCGGACAACACCGACGTGCTCTCCGAACGCCTCCACCTCGGCAGTGCATTGGGCGGCTTGATCCTTCTGGCGATCGCCACGAACCTGCCCGAGCTCGCCATCACGGCCAGCGCGGCCGTGGCCGGTCAGCTCGGTGTGGCGGTGGGCAACATCCTGGGCGGAATCGCCGTCCAGACGGTGGTGCTGGTCGTCCTGGACGCGGCCGGGGGACGGCCGCGTGCCCCGCTGACCCGTATGGCCGCCAGCCTGGTCCTGGTTCTGGAGGGCGCGCTGGTCATCGCCGTGCTCGGCGTGGTGGTCATGGGCACGCAGTTGCCCGGTGGCCTGGCCTTCGCCCGGCTCAGCCCGGCAGACCTGGCCATCGCCGTGTTCTGGGTCGTCGGTCTGCTGCTGGACCGGGCCGGCAAGGGGCTGCCGTGGCGCGAGGGCGGGGACGCGCCCGGCGCCCAGCCGGAGCCGCGGGGTCACTCCAAGGGCAAGAAGGAGAAGGCCGCCACCGGCAAGGGGGTGAGCACCGGGCGAGCGGTGCTGGTCTTCACCGCCGCCGCGGTGGCGACGCTGGTCGCCGGTGTGGTGATCGAGCGAAGCGGTGAGGAGTTCTTCGCCCGGCAGGGCCTGGGCGGCGTGCTCTTCGGTGCCACGGTGCTGGCCACCGCCACCTCGCTGCCGGAGATCAGCACCGGGCTGACCTCGACGAAGCTGGGCGACTACCAGCTCGCCATCAGCGACATCTTCGGCGGCAACGCCTTCCTTCCGGTGCTGTTCCTGCTCGCCACCGTGATCTCCGGCAAGCCGATGCTTCCCGCGGCGCATCACACCGACATCTATCTCACCGCGCTCGGGATCATCCTGACCACCGTCTACATCGCCGGGCTGATCTTCCGGCCACGGCGGCAGTATCTGCGGATGGGTGTCGACAGCATCGCCGTCCTGGTCCTGTACGCCGTCGGCATCGCCGGTCTGACCACCATCGGTGGCTGACCAGACCGTGGCCGGTCGGGAACACCACCGCGCCTTGATCGCCATGGTGCAGGGCGTCGTGGAGCCGGCCGTTCCGACAGGGGTCCCGGCCGCGTCCAGCAGGACCGGGTGACGATGAGGTTGCCGAGACCGGCAGCTGCCCACGGCATCGGCAGCTTGGCTTCGGGCAGTAGTGGTCAAGTCGTCTGCCCAGGCTGCCTTTTGCCGTCGCGCCCGTCAGCAGCACGTGTCCGTGGGGCCGCTACCGGCCGGAGAGGCGACCACACCCACGCTGATCGCCCCCGCGGCCCGGGCCCGGCCTTCGGCCGAGCGCGTCAGTTCGGTGGCCACGTCCGTCCCCTCGACGACCGCCGCCGACTCCGCCGCCGCCCAGTGGAACACCCCCCGGGCCATCGTCGATGTCTCCCGCTCGGCCCGGGTCGCGTACAGCTGTGCCCGGATCCCGGCCACCGCGGTGTTTTCGGGTGCCGCGAGGGCGGCCGTCTCCGCCAGGTGCGACGCGAGCCGCAGCTTTCCCTCCGCCAGGAGGCGCACCGCGCGCTCCGCCAGGACGAGCGCTCCGCCGGCCGCGTCCGCGAGCTCCGCGGCGACCGCAGCCTCCGGCGCCGGCTTGAGGTTCGCCGGATTCTGGTCGTACCAGCCGCCCCACAGCCGCCACAGGTTCCGCACGACGAACTCAGGCTCGTCGTAGGCAGGGTGCAGGTACGGCTTCGCGAGCAACTCCTCGGGCACCTTCACCCCGTGGATGACGGCGTCCAGGCGCAGCCCCGCGTTCATCAGCTCGCGGGTCTGCGCGCACAACGACTCCAGCAGGCGCGCGGTGTCGTCCAGGGCCTGCGTGACCCGGTCCGCGCCCACGATGGGGATGCCGTGCCCCGGCAGCAGCACCTCGGCGCCCAGCGCGCCCATGGCCCGCAGGGCTCGAGCCCACTCCTCCGGGTAGCGCTGCACCTTCTGCGGATTGCCGGCGTTGGGCGAGTTCCATATGAAGAGGTCACCCGTGCAGAGCGTGCGGAGTTCCGGCACCCACACATAGGTGTGGTCGTCCGTCTCCCCGCGAGCGTGGAACAGCTCGAACGTCATGTCACCGTGACGCACCGTCAGCCGGTCGCGGTAGGTCGTGTCGGGATACCGGTACGAAGTCGGCCACTCCAGACCGGGGACGCCGAACTGGCGCCGGTTGATCCAGGAGTTGTAGCCGGCGGTCGCCGCATAGCGGTCGAAGCGGTCGACGACGCCCTCGTGGGCGATCACCTCCGGACGTATCCGCTCGGCATCGAAGGGGGCGACCCCGAAGACGTGATCGACGTGGCCGTGTGTGTAGACCACGGCGCGCACCGGGTCGGGGCTGAAGGCCCGTACCGCGGTGTGCAGCTGTGTCGCGGTCCGGACGTCGCCGGAGTCGACCAGGACGAGCCCCGCTCCGGTGTCGAACACGGCCACGTTCGCGAAGGCGGGGAAGAAGCCGGTGCGTTCGCCGATCGGGATCAGCTGGTCCGAGGTGAACGTGCCGGTCAGGTGGGGCAGCAGGGTCTCCTCGCCCCGCCACACGCGGTCGGCGTAGGACAGGTAGTCCATCGGCTCGGGACCGCCGGTCGCCCTGTGCTCGGTCATACCAGCTGCTCCTTCGGTGAGGTGTGGCGCCATGCCAGGACGACAAGTCTCGGCTGCCCACGTCGGCCGCGGCACCCCTTCGCGTCACAGCCCCGAGCGGTGAGTACTGTGACCCGTCACAACCTCGCGACGTCCCGGGAGGAGCGACCGTGCACGAGATGTCCGAGGCGGCCCGTGCCCTCGCCCTGCGCTGCGAGCCCAGGGTCAACGAGCTCGCCCGTAGGATGACCCGTGACTCCTTCGAAACGCTCCCCGGGTACGCGGAGCTGCCCGCCGAGATGAAGGACCTGGAGATCGCGGCGACCATACGGCACGGCGTCCGGCTCTTCCTGCGCCGCGTCCTGGAGCCGGACACGGCGGCGACCCGCGACCACGGGCTGTTCCTCGAGCGCGCCGCCCAGCGCGCCGAGGAGGGCATGCCGCTCCACCTGCTTCTGCGCACCCACGCGCTCGGCGTGTACGTGCTGTGGCAGGCGCTGCGGGAAGCGGCGGGCCCCGGGGACGAGGCCGCCCTCGTGGAACTCACCGACGTGCTGCTCGGCTCCCACCACGGCCTCGTGGGCGCCGTCGCCGAGACATATCTCGACGAGCGCTCCGCGATCGACGCCGAGCGGCACGCTCACCGCCGCTCGCTGGTGCGCGGCCTCCTCGACGGGACGCTGCCTCCCAGCCACGTCCTGATCGAACAGCTCGGCCTCGACGGCCCGTGCCTCGTCCTCGCGGTCGGTGGGATCACCGCGCCCACGGCAGGGCCGGGCGAAGGCGCCGTCGCCGTCCGCCGCCGGCTGCGCCGACTCCAGACTGCGCTTGACCAGGCCTTCGGGGGCGAGGTGCCCGCCCTCCTCGACGCCGGGGCGGACAGCGGCCGTGCGATCGTGCCGGGGGCGGTGGAGCTGCCGGAGGACCTGGTCCGGCGGCTGGCCAGGGCGGCGGGCGGCCCGTTGCGACTCGCCGTCGCACCGGCCCCGACCCCCGCCGACGTGCCCGGGGCGGCCCGCACCGCCGGGGAGATCCTGCGTGTGGCGCGGGCCTGCGGTCTGCCTCCGGGACTGCACCGGCTGGACGACGTGCTCCTGGAGTACCACTTGTCCCGGCCCGGCGAGAGCGGCCGCCGGATCGCCGCGCTCCTCGACCCGGTCGCGGACCGCCCCGAACTGCTGGAGACCCTCCGCGTCCACCTGGCCCACGGCCAGGACCGCCGGGCCACGGCCGTCGCCCTCGGGCTGCACCCCAACACGGTCGACAACCGCCTCGCCAGGACCACGGAGCGCACCGGCATCGACCTCACCACCCCGAAGGGGACGGCCACCGCCATTGCCGCGCTGCTGCTGCGGGAGACCGGTCTCTGAGGTCTCGGGGGCAGAGACACAGGCGTGGCGACGCCGGTTCGGTGCCACGCCGGCCGGGGTCACGACGGTGAGGTGACGAGCTGGTCGGCGAGGCGGTGGGCCTGGGACAGCAGGGCGCCGTAGGTGGCGACTTCGTCGGGGTGGTTCGGTCCGGAGTGGGTCACGTGGCGGCGCAGCGCGTCGAGCGTCGTGTGCAGCTCGGCGACGGCCTCACGCAGCTCGCGGTCGCTTCGATGGCCGAAGCGGCAGTGGCTGTAGAGGTGGAGGGCGTGAGCGGTCCGGCGCAGGAAGTCGGCGTAGTGGCGGGCGAGGGTGGGGCGGGGCCGGGCGGCGGGGCGGTCTTCGGCGGTGGCCTCCAGCACGGTACGGGTGACACCGGTGGTGTGGACCGCGGCGTATTCCAGGACGAGCACCACGTCGCCGTAGTCCTCGCCGGGAGCGGACTTGACGCCGATGCGGCGGCGGAGGTTGATGCGCTGGCTCTCCCGGCTGTGGCCAAGGGTGGTACGGGCCTGTTCGACCAGGCGTTGCAGCCGCAGGGCGCGCTCGTGCCAGGTGCCGGCCTCGTCGGCGTTCCACCGTTGCTCGGCCAGGCCTTCGGCCACCGCCTGAAGGATGTCGTGTGCCTCGCGGGTGGCGTCCTGCAAGGCGGCCCGGGCGTCCCCCAGGTAGAGCGGGGGACGGATCAGCGCGTTGACGGTGATGCCGACGACGGCCCCGAAGGCGGACTCGGTGATGCGGGCGGTGGCGGTCGCGATGCTGACGGAACCGCTGGTGAGCACGAACAGAGCGCCGGTGGCCGCGTAGATGCCCTGGCTGCCAAGGCGCTGCCACTGGCCCAGCAGCACCACCGTGGGCAGTACCAGGGCCATCGTCAGCATCGTGTTGTGCAGCAGCAGCGCGGCCGCGGTGGCCACGATGGTGCCCGTGGCGATCGAGGCCAGCTGCTGTAGTCCATGCGCGACGGACCGGAAGACGGTCGACTCCACCAGCGCGATCGCCACCCAGGGTGCGACGAAGGCCATGGGGGCCTTGAGCCACCAGCCTGCCAGCGCCCAGGCGATCCACGCGGCCAGCGCCGCCTTTCCCGCCTGCACGGCCAGGTCCCGCTCGCGGCACGGCCCCGCGTACGCCCGCCTCACCGCCTGCCCCGGGCGCCGTACGCCATGCACCACTGCTCGTATCACCTGCATGCCAGTGCAGGTGCCACCGGTCGGGGGTACCTATGCCGATGCGGGGCGGATCAGGAAGGCCGCCGGGGCGGCGGGCGGCCTCGTCACAGCGAGCCGTTGCGACGGAACGTTCGCTGCCGCCGCCCGCCGCCGAGTGCCATGACGGCGAGCGCGCAGGGGTAGCCGTGGCGCCAGTCCAGTCGGTGGTCGGGCCCTCCTGTTTCTTCGCGGGCCCGACCGCAGCGGGCGCGTGGATCGCTAGGCGTGCCGGGCGTGGCGGGCCGTATGCGCTGGGGCGGTGGTGGCGTGCAGCCGCCAGGCCGTACCCAGTACCAGCGCGCCGGAGATCAGCGCGTAGAGCCCGATGATCTGTGCAACGGTGATCGCGCCCACGTCCGGCCGGGCCCAGATCAGCACCCCGGCGATCACGGAGGCGGCACCGGCCAGGAACAGCAACCACTCATGGTGCAGCTCCCGGCGGAAGTGCACCGCTGCCCAGATCTCGGCGATGCCGGTGATCACGGCCCAGGCGCCGACGAGGGCGACCAGGGCCAGCGCGGTCAGTCCGGGCCAGGCGATAGTGATCACGCCGGCCGCGATGCTCAGGACACCGCCGACCGCATGCGCCAGGCGGTGGAGTTTGTCCCCTTCCTTGCGCAAGGCGCTCACCAGCAGCGTCACGCCGTCGACGAGCGCGTAGGCGCCGAACAGCAGCGCCAGCGCCAGCACCGTCACCCCCGGCCACACCAGTGCGGCGATCCCGAACAACAAGGCCGCCGTACCCCGCAGTACCAGCATCCACATCAGCTGCTGACGCACTCGCTCATCCCTTCGCTCGGTCGAACCGTTCCGTCACGCGTACCCCGACTTCTGGCCCCTACCGGCGAGGGTTGAGGCCGGGGAGGTGCGGGTACCCAGCGCGGCGCGCATCGTTCGTGCCGATCGACGGGGCGTGACCGAAGGCCTGGACACCCGCAGGCGCCGTGACGCGACCGGTGGCCGGGGCGGCTCAGGAACCGCCGCGCTCCCGGGGGATCTTCTGCCCGGCCTCGATCGCCACCGGCAACCGGTTCTCGGCCGGGGGCAGCGGGCAGGTGGCCAGGTCGGTGTAGGCGCACGGCAGGTTCGAGGCCCGGTTGAAGTCCAGGACGACCGTGCCGTCGGCGGCGGGCGGTTCCACGGTCAGGGCCCGGTTGGCCGCGTACGTGGTGACGCCGGAGGTCGCGTCGGTGAACAGCACCAGGAGCCGGCCCTCACCGGAGCCCGGGAACGCCGTCAGCGACAACTGCCGTCCGTCCAGCTCGAACTCGATCCTGCCCGGCGCGTCGTAGACGTGCTCCAGCCCTTCGACCGCGGCGCCGACGGTGGTCGGCCGCGGTGTGTCGAAGGGGACGTAGCGGCCGGTGACCGCCCAGCGAGGGTCGGGGGCGTAGGCGGGGGTTCCGGTGAAGCCCGTGCGCAGCGGTGCGTCCGGGTGTCGGGGGCGCACGATGTCCTGTCCGCCGCGCCGGGCGACCTCGATCACGGCGTCTCCCCAGACGGCGTTGACGCCGCCGCGCTCGGGGATCACACCGAAGCGGTGCTCGCCGTGCACCGGGGTTCCGTCGACGACCAGTTCCTCGCCGTCGTCCAGGGATACGACGACCCCCTCGGGGCCGGTGTGCCAGGCGCCGGGCGCGTCCGGGAACCGCTGCGGCCGGTCGTCGAGCCAGTGCAGGCCGGTGACCGCCAGGAAGCCGTGCGGGTCGGCGAGGCGGGCCTCCTGGGCGCGATACCACTCCAGCCATGTCTCGGTGAAGACATGGAGGTCCGTGGGGGTGGCCTCGGTGGTCATGGGGGGTCTCCTTCGTGTCGGGCTGTGCTTCGGTGCAGGGGCGTCAGTCGCGTCGGGGTGCGTTCGTCGAGGCGGCTGTCGGGTGCGAGGGGACCGACAGGCCTGCTCAGCGAACCAGTTGGCCGAGAAGCCGCCAGGTGCGTCGGCGGTCCGCCTCTCCGGCGATCTCGGTGAACGAGAACACGACCTCCGTGGCGCCGGCGTCGCGGTAGCGCCGTACCTCGGCCTCGACGGTCTTCTCGTCACCGATCACCGCCAGGTCGGCGGCCCGCCGCCCGCCCGACAGCTCGATGGCGCGTGCGTAGGACGGGAACTGCTCGTAGAACGCGAGCTTCTCGGTGGTCCTGGCCCGCACCGCGTCCACGTCGTCCGTGACGACACCGGGCACCAGCGCCACGACCCGGGGCGCCGGGCGGCCCGCGGCCTCGGCGGCCGCGTGCAGGGCGGGCACGATGTGGTCCGCCAGGGCGCGCGGTCCCGCCAGGTAGGGCAGGATCCCGTCCGCCAGCTCGCCGCTGACCCGCAGCGCCTGCGGCCCCATCGCGGCGACCAGCAGGGGCACACCGCCCTCCGCGCCCGGGACCCGTGCGGGGGTCGGGGTGGTGGCCGTCAGCAGCTCGCCGTGGAAGTTTGCCGTGCCGGTCTCGGTCAACTGCCGCAGGACGGTGAGGAATTCACGAAGCCGGGCGATGGGCCGTTCGAAGGGCAGGCCGAAGCTGGTCTCCGTCAGCAGCTTCGTGCCCAGGGCCAGCCCGAGGTGGTAGCGGCCGTGGGTTGCGGCCTGGGCGGTCTGGGCCTGGCTGGAGACCAGCAGCGGGTGCCGGCCGAAGACGGGGATCGCCGAGGTGCCGACCTGTAGCCCGGGCACTTCGCGTCCGACGAGGGCCGCGAGCTGGGGTGAGTCCGCGCCGAGGGTCTGCCCGAACCAGGCCGACGTGAGTCCGAACTCCGCCGCCTCCCGGGCCAGTTGAACGGTGGCGTCGATCTGGTTGGGCGCGTCGGCCGCGTTGAGCGCTACTCCAACAGTCATGTCAGTCCAGAACGGGCGCCGGACGCAGCCGCATTCCGGTCCGCGTGTGACAGTTTCTTGTCGACCATGTGTCGTGCTCCTGTGCCGAGGGGCGCGCGCAGGCCGAGGTGGTCGTGCCGGTGGGTGCCGGTGTACTCGGTGCGGTAGACCCGCGTTCCTGTGGCTCCGGGACGACCCGGGGCACACACGAGGACTCGCGGCGACAGGGCCACGAGAGGACGGCCGGCGGGTCGGCCGCCGGTGTCAGATGTGTGCGGAAGGACAGACCGCGGAGGAGGTACGGCAGAAGTCGACATGCCGCCGGGTGATGAGCCGCGCACCGGTGCACGCACCGCGCGGTACCGCGCCCTGTACGTGCATCAAAGCCTCCGGATGTCAGGGATCTCCCTTTCAACGTACGTCGCCTGCCCCGGCGAGTGTCAAGGTCGGACACAGCGGAGTCACCTCTCCGGCCGGGATGTGTGCGGCACCGCGTGTCCGCAATGCAAGACCCGTCCGGGCAGGCATTGACCGACCAGGTGGGCTTCTGCTGAACTCCCCTGCCATGAACCCGCGCGTGGACCTCACTCGGCGGCGCCACATCGATCTGGCGCACGTCTCCAGCGCGTTTTGTTGTCGCTGACCCGGCGAGTGGTCGCCGGCAGCGGCGCGGGCGCGTAGTCGGCGCGCCGCGGCCCGAGGCGGGTGAATCCGCCTCTCCCGCGTTGCCTTCCCACGGGACCGGCCCAGCCGTCCGCTGGTAGCTCTTCGCGCCGTACGAGCGGGGAGGCCGTCCGCGTACGCCGGCCCGGTCGCCGGGACAGCGGCCTTAGCGGTCCCGCGACCACCCACACCTTCCTGACCGGCCCGGACGACTCCGCGTGCCGGTCGATCAGCCCTGCGCACCGTCAGCGCTCACCAAGACGTCCGGCACACCGTGGTGTGCCCGTCCGACCGAGAGGGACCTCTCATGTCTGTGTCCATCCGCAAGCTCACCGGCCGTATCGGCGCAGTCGTGGAGGGCGTCGACCTCACGGCGTCGCCGGACTTCGCGACGATCACCACGCTCCGAGACGCCCTCAACGAGCACAAGGCGATCGTGTTCGACGACGTGCGCCTCGACAACGCCGGCCAGGAACGCGTGGCCGGCTGGTTCGGCGAGCTGACGACCGCTCATCCCAACGTGCCCGCCGCGGACGGCACGACCAACGTGCTCGCCGTCGACAGCGCGACCTCCAAGGCCAACGAATGGCACACGGACGTCACCTTCGTCGTCAACCCGCCGCAGCTCACCACACTGCGGTCCGTGGTGGTCCCGCCGTACGGCGGCGAGACGCTCATCGCCAACGCCGCCGCGGCGTACCGCGATCTGCCCGAGGCGCTGCGCACCCTGGCGGACTCGCTGCGCGTCGTGCACACCAACCAGTACGACTACGCGCGACCCCCGTCCGCGACCGCCGAACAGCAGGAGTACGACCGCGTCTTCGTCTCGACGCCGTACGAGGCGGAGCACCCGGTCGTACGGGTGCATCCCCTGACGGGCGAACGCGGCCTGTTCATCGGCGGGTTCGCCAAGCGGATCGTCGGCCTGTCGAGCGGCGAGTCGGCCGATGTGCTGCGCGTCCTTCAGTCGTACGTGACGCGGCCGGAGAACATCCTGCGCTGGAGGTGGTCCCCGAACCAGCTGCTGATCTTCGACAACCGCATCACCCAGCACTACGGGGTCGACAACTACGACGACCATCCGCGCCGCCTCAACCGGGTGACGGTCGCCGGTGAGGTGCCGACCGGTGTCGACGGCCGCCGCAGCGAGCAGCTCGTCGGCGACTCCTCGCACTACAGCGGTGTGCTGGCGGTGGCGGCATGACCGAGCTGGGCCTGAAGGCGCCGGCCGCCACCGAGCGCCCGGCCGCCGGGGCGACGAGCGCGCGGTCACGGGAGGTCTTCCTGCCACGCGGCGCCCGCCGCCGGACGCCGCTCAGCAGACTGCGCGAGCGCCTGCGCTGGCCTCTGGGCATCTACACCACCCCGGTCGCGGTCCTCGTCGCCTGGGAGGCACTCGCCCGGGCCGGGGTGGTGTCGAAGACGTACGCTCCTGCGCCGACCTCGGTCGTGCGGTCGGCCGTCGACCTGTGGCAGCAGGGCGTTCTCGGACCCGACCTGGCCATCTCGCTCCAGCGGGCCGGTATCGGTCTCGCCATCGGCCTGACGGCGGGCATCGTCACCGGCGTGCTCGGCGGCCTGCTGCGCAGCGGCGAGTACCTGTTCAACGGGCTCGTGCAGGTGCTCAACACGATCCCCCTCCTCGCCGTGCTGCCGCTGATGATCGTGTGGTTCGGCATCGACGAACTCACCAAGGTGCTGCTGATCTCCTTCGGCGCCGGCGTGCCGATGTACCTCAACCTGTTCGCCGCCATCCGGGGCGTCGACCAGCGGCTCATCGAGATGGCACGCACGACGGGAGCGGGCACCTGGCGCCTGGTGACGCGGGTGCTGGTGCCCGGCGCCCTGCCGGGGTTCCTGGTCGGCCTGCGGTTCTCCCTCGCGTACAGCGTCCTGGGCCTCGTCGCGGCGGAGACGGTCAACGCCGACCAGGGACTCGGCTTCCTCATCACCCAGGGACAGACGTATTTGCAGACCAACCAGGTCTTCGTGGGGCTGGTGATCTACTCGCTCCTCGGACTGCTCGCCGACCAGTTCGTACGGGCTCTGGAGCGGGTGCTGCTGCGGTGGCGCCCCGGTTATGAGGCGTCATGAGCAGCACGACCGCAACGGAGTTCCGCCGGCGGACCGGAGTCGTCGTCGAGCAGGTGGTCCGCCGCTTCGGCGACCGGACGGTGCTCGACGGCCTCGATCTCACCATCGCCGACGGGGAGTTGGTGATCCTGCTCGGCCCGTCGGGCTGCGGCAAGAGCACCCTGCTGCGTCTGCTCGCCGGACTCGACCGGCCCGACGGCGGGCGGGTGGAGGTCCCGGCCCGGCGCGCGATCGTCTTCCAGGCCGACCGGCTGCTGCCGTGGCAGCGGGTGCTGCGCAACGTCACGCTCGGCCTGCACGGGCCCGACGCCGAACAGCGGGCCCGCGCCGTGCTCGCCGAGGTCGGACTCGCGGGCCGCGAGAAGGCGTGGCCGAAGGAACTCTCCGGCGGCGAGGCCGGGCGGGTCTCCCTCGCCCGGGCATTGGTCTCGGAGCCCGAACTCGTCCTGCTCGACGAACCGTTCGCGGCGCTCGACGCCATCACCAGGCTGCGCATGCACGACCTCGTCCGCGCGCTGCGCACCAGGCACCAGGCCGCCATGCTGCTCGTCACCCACGACGTCGACGAGGCCATCGCCCTGGCGGACCGCATCATCGTCATGAGCAACGGCCGCATCGGCACCTCGCACGAGGTCCGGCTCCCCGCCGCCGACCGCGAAGCGAGCGTCGCCCGCGAGGAGCTCCGCGCCCGGCTCCTGGAAGACCTCGGCCTCGCCGGCCGCCACTGACCTCAGCGAACACCCTCACCCGGCACAGAAAGAACGACGACCATGCGCAGAAGAACCACCGGACTCATCGCCATCCTCGGCTCGCTCACCCTGGCGGGCACCCTCGTCGCCTGCGGATCGCCGTCGTCGGACACGCCCGCGCCGCTGAGCAACGCCGCCGACGCACGCGATGCCAAGCACCCCGAGTGGAGCAAGTACACCTTCACCATCGGCGACAACGGCGGGGACGGCAGCCAGGAACTGGCCAAGGTCACCGGCGTGTTCGACAACGCCCCCTACAAGGTGAAGTTCGCCCGCTTCACCTACGGCCCGCCGCTCATCCAGGCCGCCGCCTCCGGCGACATCGACCTCGGCAGCGTCGGCGACGTACCGCCGATCACCGGTGCCGCGAAGGAGTACGGCTTCAAGATCGTCGCCGTGAACCGTTCACTCACGCCCGACCAGGCGGTGGAGAACATCATCGTGCCCAAGGGCTCCGAGCTGAGGACGGCCGCGGACCTCAAGGGCAAGAAGATCGCCGTCCCGCAGGGCAGTTCGGCCCACGGTCTGGCCCTCAACGCCCTGAAGAGCGTCGGCCTCACCCCCAAGGACGTGAAGCTGGTCTTCCTCGACCCGGCGGCCGGCGCGACCGCGTTCAACACCGGCAAGGTGGACGCCTGGTCGATCTGGAACCCGCAGTCCGCGATCGCGGTCAAGAACGGTGCCCGGATCCTGGTGAAGGGGCTTCCGCCGATCGACCAGACGAGCAGTTACTACGTCGCCAGTGACTCCTCGCTGAAGGACGAGGCCAAGCGTGCGGCCCTCACGGACGTCCTGAAGAGGCTGTCGCGGGAGTTCGCCTGGGGCGTCAAGAACCCGGAGAAGTACGCGCAGGCGCTGGCGAAGGAGCAGAGCATCCCGCTCGCCGACGCCAAGGCCTCCCTGGCCGCCTACTCGAACCGGGTCACCCCGGTGGAGCAGCCGGACATCGCACTGGAGCAGCATCTCGCCGACGCCTTCCTGGACGCGGGCCAGATCACCAAGAAGGTCGACGTCGAGTCGATCACTGACAACCTTCTCCCCGCCGGTTACGACAGCTCCAAGCTCAAGGTCACCTCATGAGCGCACCGGCGAGTGCCCATGCCTGACCCCCTCCCGGAGCGACCGCACCCGACCGGGCGGCCACGGCGGGCGTGCCGCCGTCCATCGGGATGTCCGCCATGCGGGACGGACCCCTTGACGTCCGTGGCCGGTGCATCGACACTCGGTAAGGAATCCTAGCGAACAGGTAGGGAAACATGAGGCGCCTTGCTCCGGTCACCGTCCGAGTGAGCCGTTCGCCTCTGCTGACTTCCCGACGTCACATCGACCTGCTCCGCGTGTGCAGCGCGCTCGGCCGCATGGGCTGACCTGCGCAGCTTCCACGCCGACGCCCCCCCACGGCACATCGTGCCGTTCGGCGTGCCCAGGTGAGCCCCGCTCAGGGTTCCGTCGTCGCATCCCCGTAGCCCCGGCGGGCCCGGCACCGAGTGCCGGGCCCGCCCTCCGGGCGAAGGAGGGGGATCCGGCCACGGGGCCCGGCCCGATGTCGCATCCGCCGCGCGGACGTCCGCGCCCGCTTTCGGGGAGAGTCATGACCGTCACCACGCCCGCCGCCCACGTTTCCGTCCGCCCCGCGCCCGCCTTCCTCGGCCGTATCGGCAGGGACGCACGCAGCGGCCACTACCCGGTGCCAGGCCGCTACCGGCTCCATCTGTCGACCGCGTGTCCCGACGGCCTGCGCATCGCCGTCACCCACACCCTGCTCGGCCTGGACGACATCTGTCCGGTCACCTTCCTGCCCGCCGTCCCCGACTGTCCCGAGGGCGGCTACTCGGCCCTGCGTCCGCTGTACGAGGCGAGCGCGCACCGCTACTCCGGTCCGGCCGCGGCGCCGGTGCTCAGTGACGGCTGGTCCGGGCGGATCGTCAGCACCCACGACCGGGACATCATGCGCGACCTCGCCCACCGCTTCGACACCTGCGCCCCCTCGCTCTACCCGTGCGGCGCGGAGTCGGAGATCGAGGCCGTGGAGCAGATGTGCAGGCAGGGAATCGAGGGGGCGGCGCAGCGGGCCGGAGCCGTGGGAGCGGACGCGGCGGAACGTGACATGGCACTGGCCACACTGCTGGAGACACTCGGCGCCCTGGACCGCTGGCTGGTCGGCCGCCCCTACCTGATCCGCGACGAAGTCACCGCCGCCGACGTCGAGTTGTGGGTCGCCCTGGTCCGGCTCGACACCGTGCACCGGCACCATCTCGACGCCGCCGCGGTCCAGCGCATCGCCGGCCACCCGGCGCTGTGGTCCTACGCCCGCCGTGTGACCGCCCACCCGGCCTTCGGTGCCCATCTCGACCTCGACGGGATCGACCGCCGCCACCACGCCCGGTGCCGCGGGCTGGAGGCCGCCGGATCGGCCGTCCAGATCCTCGACTGGGCGGCACACTCGGCCCGTTAGCCGTTCCACCTGGTGGAACGGCGTTGACATACGTTCGGGCCATTGTCTTAACTACGGCCCAGAACGGTCACGAGTGTCAGCGACAAGCCCTGGCTGGCTGACCGGCAACCCTCGCACCGCGGTGGGGTGCCCCAGGTGACGACCCGGCCGATGACACATCGGTAAGCGCGAGGCCCACAGGGCCGGAACAGTGACGGTGACGCCATGTACGCAGCTCCCAGAACGGCCGCACGCCGTTCCCCGGGCTGCGTACGGACGTACACGAGTCTGCTCGTCGCCGACCGCGCCGTCGATCTGCTCCGCGTCAACAGCGCACTGTGTACCGCACCGGGCCGTGCCCGGTGTCGGGGCTGACGCCTCCCCCCAGCCCCCGCACTCCCTGACCGACACCGCCCGCGCGGTGTGCCGTCGCCCTTCCCACTCCCGGTCTCCCGCCGACCCGTGCGTCCCCGCACACCGGCGTGGTGCCGGGGTGTTCCCACCCAGCCGGAGCCCACCATGAGCGAACCCCCTGGCGCCACCGTCACGTTGCCCGAGGCGCCTACCGCCACCGAACCGCCCAAGGCCCTCACCGCCCAGCGCGTACTGCCGTTGCGCCGGCCGGGACGCTGGATCGCCACCGCGGTCGTCCTGGTCCTGGTGGCCCAGTTCGCACACGGGCTGGTGACCAACCCCTTCTACCAGTGGGACCGCTGGAGCTACTGGTTCCTGCGGCCGACCATCCTCGACGGCCTGCTCATCACCCTCGAAGTCACCGCCTACAGCGCCGTGCTGGGCCTTGTCGGCGGTGTCCTGCTCGCCCTGGCCCGGCTGTCGAAGAGCCCGGTGCTGCGCGCGGTCAGCTGGACCTACGTCTGGGCGTTCCGCTCCATCCCGCTCATCGTGGTCCTGATCTTCCTCTACAACTTCAGCGCTCTGTACAAGACGTTGAGCGTCGGCATCCCCTTCGGGCCGGCCTTCTTCTCCTTCGACGAGTCGAAGCTCGCCACCGACATGGTCGTCGCCGTCGTCGGCCTCAGCCTCAACGAGGCCGCCTACGCGGCCGAGGTGGTGCGCGGCGGCATCCTCTCCGTCGACCAGGGCCAGCACGAGGCGGCCGCCGCCCTCGGCCTGCCCAAGGGCTACCAGTTCCGCAGAGTCGTCCTTCCGCAGGCGCTGCGCTCCATCGTCCCCAACTACGTCAACCAGCTCATCGGCCTGATCAAGGGCACCTCGCTGGTCTTCTACGTCTCCCTGCTGGACCTGTTCGGCTCCGCGCAGACCATGGGCTCCACCTACCCCGGCGACATCGTGCCGCTGCTGCTGGTCGTCACCGCCTGGTACCTGATCCTGACCAGCGTCGTCTCCGTCATCCAGTTCTACGTCGAGCGGTACTACGCCCGCGGCGCCACCCGCAGCCTGCCGCCCACGCCCCTCCAGAAGCTCCGCACCGGTCTCACCGAGCTGCGGGCCCGCATACGCCGGGAGGCCGCCGTATGACCGCCAAGACCGCCGACACCCTGGCGGACGTCGAAGCCGCCACCGTCGAGGTCCACGACGTGCACAAGTGGTACGGCACCCACCGCGTCCTGGACGGCGTCGACCTGACGGTCCGTCCGGGGGAGGTCACCGTGATCCTCGGCCCCTCCGGCTCCGGCAAGTCCACCCTGCTGCGGGTCATCAACCACCTGGAGAAGCCCGAGATCGGCCACGTCAGCATCAACGGCGAGCTGATCGGCGTGAAGCGGCAGGGCAACCGGCTCAAGGAGCTGAGCGAGCGGGCCATCCTCACCCAGCGCGGACGGATCGGGTTCGTCTTCCAGAACTTCAACCTCTTCCCGCACCTGACCGTCCTGGACAACGTGGCCGCGGCCCCCGTCGCCACCGGCCGGCTCGGCAGGGCCGAAGCCCAGGAACTGGCCCGCGACCTCCTCGGCCGGGTCGGCCTCGCCGACAAGACCGGCGCCTACCCGCGCCAGCTCTCCGGCGGCCAGCAGCAGCGCGTCGCCATCGCCCGCGCCCTGGCGCTGCGCCCCGGCGTCATCCTCTTCGACGAGCCCACCTCCGCCCTGGACCCCGAACTGGTCGGCGAAGTCCTCGCCGTCATCCGGGACCTGGCCTCCAGCGGCACCACCCTCGTCATCGTCACCCACGAGATCGGCTTCGCCCGCGAGATCGCCGACCGGGTCGTCTTCATCGACGGCGGCAAGATCGTCGAGCAGGGGCCGCCCTCCGAGGTCCTCGACACACCACGGCACGAGCGGACCAGGGACTTCCTCAGCAAGGTCCTGTGACCCGCCGCCCCCACGACCTCCCCCCACGCCACCACCCTCATCACCGCCCCTGAGCGACAAGGAACGGCCATGCGCACCCACGTCACCCGACGCAGCCTGATACGCGGCATCACCGCGGCGACCGCCGTCGCCTCCCTGGCCACCGGGCTCGCCGCCTGCGGTGGCAACAGCGACGCGGCCACCACCGACACCGCCGCCCGGTCCGGCGAGGTCGTCATCGGCCAGGCCTCCAACGGCGCCGCCCAGCAGACCACCATCAAGGTCTCCGAGGTCAAGTCCATCAGCGCCGAACTGCCCGCCGCCCTCAGGAAGAGCGGCAAGCTGGAGATCGGCATCGGCGCCCTGCCCGCCGGCTTCCCGCCGCTCGCCTACGTGGGCAGCGACCAGAAGACCCTCACCGGCGCGGAGCCCGACTTCGGCCGCCTGGTCGCCGCGGTCCTCGGCCTCAAGCCCGAGGTGAAGAACTCCACGTGGGAGAACCTCTTCGTCGGCATCGACAGCGGCAAGGTCGACGTGGCCTTCTCCAACGTCACCGACACCGAAGAACGCAAGAAGAAGTACGAGTTCGCCTCCTACCGGCAGGACAACCTCGCCTTCACCGTGCCGAAGAAGAGCACCTGGAACTTCGGCGGCACCTACGAGAACCTCGCCGGCAAGACCGTCTCCGTGAGCGCGGGGACCAACCAGGAGAAGATCCTCCTGGAGTGGAAGGCGAAGCTCGCCAAGGAGGGCAAGAAGCTCACCGTCAAGTACTTCCAGGACAGCAACAGCGTCTACCTGGCCCTGTCCGGCGGCAAGATCGATGCGTACTTCGGCCCCAACCCCGGCATCGCCTACCACAACAGGCAGACCGCGAACACGCCCAACGCCACCCGCACCGCGGGCACCTACTCGGGCGCCGGAGCGAGCCTCCAGGGCCTGATCGCGGCCACCGCCAAGAAGGACAGCGGCCTGGCCAAGCCGCTCGCCGACGCCATCAACCACCTGATCAAGAACGGTCAGTACGCCGAGTGGCTCAAGGCCTACAACCTCTCCAACGAGGCCGTCGCCACGTCCCAGGTCAACCCGCCCGGACTCCCGCTCGACAACTCCTGACCACCGCGCACCGGGGACCCCACCACCCACCTCGCGGTGGGGTCCCCGGCACGCCGGACACCCCGAGCCGTACCCCGGAGACCGCCACGCCATGTCCGTCACCACCGTCGACGCCACGTCCTCGCACGTCCTGGACAACCCCGCCTGGGGCGCCCTCACCGGACCCCACGCCCACTTCGCCGAACGCATCGGCCACGCCGCCCGCTACCACCAGGACGTGTCCCCCTTCCACGCCCTCTCCGACGAGGACGACCCGCGCGCCTGGGCCGACCTGGCCCGCCTCGTCGGCCCCGGCGGCACCGCCGCGGTACGAGGTGTCACCGAGGCGCCGGACGGCTGGGAGGTCGTCAGCCTCGGACAGGGCGTCCAGCTCGTGGACACCTCCCTGCGCGCCGAGCCCGACCCCGAGGCCGTACGCCTCGGCCCCGACGACGTACCCCAGATCCTCGACCTGGTCGCCCGCACCGAACCCGGCCCCTACCGGCGCCGTACCGTCGAGATGGGCACCTACCTCGGCATCCGCCACCGCGGCCGGCTGATCGCCCTGGCCGGCGAGCGGCTGCGCCCGCCCGGCTGGACGGAGATCAGCGCCGTGTGCACCGACCCCGACCACCGGGGCCGGGGGCTGGCCACCCGTCTGGTCCGTGCCGTCGCCGCAGGCATCAAGGAGCGCGGGGAACAGCCCTTCCTGCACGCCGCGGCCACCAACGCGAACGCGATCCGGCTGTACGAGTCGATCGGCTTCACCCTGCGCAGCCGCACGGTCTTCTCGCTCGTCCGGCACATCGGGGCCGCCGCGCCGGAAGAAACGGCATAGCCGTGGCGTTGTCCTTGTCGAGGGTGAGTGCGCGGCCCACGTCGACGGAGGTGCGGGACATGACACGTGTACTGCGTGCCGTCTTCCTGCACTCCCGGCCCCACATCGACCTCCAGCGCGTGGCCGGCTCCCTCTGTAGCTCCTGACCCCGTTTCCCCAGCCGCCGTGCGCCCAGACCTCCGCGGGCCGGCGATCTCGTACGGACCTCCAGGAAGGCACTCTCGTGTCCTCAACTCCCGTTTCTCCTCTGCGCCTTGCCGTCGCCCTCGACGGAACCGGCTGGCACCCCGCCTCCTGGCGCGAGCAAGTCGCCCGCCCCCGCGACCTGTTCACCGCCGGACACTGGGCGGACCTCGTCGCCGAGGCCGAGCGCGGACTGCTCGACTTCGTCACCTTCGAGGACGGCCTCGGCCTGCAGTCCTCCCACTACCGCGAACTCGACGGCCGCACCGACCAGGTCCGCGGCCGGCTGGACGCCGTACTGACCGCCGCCCGGATCGCACCCCTGACCCGGCACATCGGCCTGGTGCCGACCGTGATCGCCACCCACACCGAGCCGTTCCACATCTCCAAGGCGATCGCCACCCTCGACTACGTGAGCACCGGCCGCGCGGGCCTGCGCGTCCAGGTCTCCGCCCGGCCGCACGAGTTCGACCACTTCGGCCGCCGTACCTTCCCGCCGATCGAGCTGAGCGAACTGGACAGCCCGGCCGGGCAGGAACGCCTCACCGAACTCTTCGACGAGGCCGCGGACTACGTCGAGGTCGTGCGCCGGCTCTGGGACAGCTGGGAGGACGACGCGGAGATCCGGGACGCCGCCACCGGACGCTTCATCGACCGCGACAAGCTGCACTACATCGACTTCCAGGGCAAGCACTTCAGCGTCAAGGGGCCCTCCATCACCCCGCGGCCGCCCCAGGGCCAGCCCCTGGTCACCGCCCTCGCCCACCGGACCCTTCCCTACCGGCTGGTGGCCCGCCAGGCCGACGTCGGCTATGTCACCCCGCAGGACACCGCGCACGCCCGGGCGATCGTCGCCGAGATCCGGGCCGAGCAGGAGGCCGCCGGGCGGGCCGGTGAACCCCTGCACATCTTCGGTGACCTGGTCGTCTTCCTGGACGACCAGGTCACCGCCGCGGAGGACCGCCGAGCACGGCTCGACGCCCTCGCCGGTGAGCCGTACACCAGCGACGCCCGCGTCTTCGCCGGCACCCCCGAACAACTCGCCGACGTGTTGCAGGAGTTGGCGGAGGAAGGCCTGAGCGGGTTCCGGCTGCGGCCCGCCGTCGCCGGACACGACCTGCCGGCCATCACCCGCGGCCTGGTCCCCGAACTCCAGCGCCGGGGTGTCTTCCGCACCGCCTACGAAGCCGACACCCTGCGCGGTCTGCTGGGCCTCGACCGCCCCGCCAACCGCTACGCCGCCGCCTGAGCCGGAAGGACCCCGCACCGACATGACCAGCAAACCGCTGAAGCAGATCCACCTGGCCGCCCACTTCCCCGGCGTCAACAACACCACCGTGTGGAGCGACCCGAAGGCCGGCAGCCACATCGAGTTCAGCTCCTTCGCCCACTTCGCCCGTACCGCCGAACGCGCCAAATTCGACTTCCTGTTCCTCGCCGAGGGACTGCGCCTGCGCGAACAGGGCGGAAAGATCTACGACCTGGACGTCGTCGGCCGCCCCGACACCTTCACCGTGCTGGCCGCGCTCGCCGCCGTCACCGACCACCTCGGCCTGACCGGCACCATCAACTCGACGTTCAACGAGCCCTACGAGGTGGCCCGCCAGTTCGCCAGCCTCGACCACCTCTCCGGCGGCCGGGCCGCCTGGAACGTCGTCACCTCCTGGGACGCCTTCACCGGCGAGAACTTCCGCCGCGGTGGCTTCCTCCCCCAGGACCAGCGCTACTCCCGCGCCAAGGAGTTCCTCGCCACCGCGCACGAGCTCTTCGACTCCTGGCACGGCGACGAGATCGTCGCCGACCAGGCCACCGGCGTCTTCCTGCGTGACGCGAAGGCCGGCTCCTTCACGCACACCGGTCAACACTTCGACATCCACGGCCAGTTCAACGTCCCGCGCTCCCCACAGGGCCGCCCGGTGATCTTCCAGGCCGGCGACTCTGAGGAGGGCCGCGAGTTCGCCGCCTCCAGCGCCGACGCCATCTTCAGCCGGCACGCCACCCTGGAGGCAGGGCAGGCCTTCTACACGGACGTCAAGAACCGCCTCGCCAAGTACGGCCGCCGCCACGACCAGCTGCTGATCCTGCCCGCCGCCTCCTTCGCCCTCGCCGACACCGACGCCGAGGCCGAGGAACTCGCCCGGGAGGTGCGCCGTCAGCAGGTCAGCGGCGCCACCGCCATCAAGCACCTGGAGTTCGTCTGGAACCGGGACCTGTCCTCCTACGACCCCGAAGGGCCGCTGCCCGACATCGACCCGGACGTCAGCGACAACCACATCTCCAAGGGCCGTGCCCAGGTGCGCATGTACCGCGACCCGCTGGCCACCGCCCGTGAGTGGCGAGAGCTGGCCGCCGCCAACAACTGGTCCATCCGCGACCTGGTCATCAACACCGGCAACCGGCAGACCTTCGTCGGTTCCCCGGCGACCATCGCCAAGAGCATCAACGACCACGTCCAGGCCGACGCCAGCGACGGCTTCATCCTCGTGCCGCACATCACCCCCACCGGCCTCGACGACTTCGCCGACAAGGTGGTCCCGCTCCTTCAGGAACAGGGCGTCTTCCGCACCGAGTACGAGGGCCCCACCCTCCGCCACCACCTGGGGCTCGCGCACCCCGACGCCGTCGAGGACCGGGTGGCGTCGTGAAGTTCCTCGCCATCACCCTCATCACCCACCGCCCGGACCCGGTCACCGGGGTGCAGAAGTCCACCCACGACCGCTTCCGCGAGGTGCTCGACAACGCGGTCCTGGCCGAGGAGCTGGGCTTCGACGGCTTCGGCGTGGGGGAGCGGCACGAGCGGCCCTTCATCTCCTCGTCCCCGACCGTCGTACTCAGCCATGTGGCCGCCCTGACCAGGCGCATCCGCCTGTTCACGGCCGTCACGACGCTCAGCCTGCTCGACCCGGTCCGGGCGTACGAGGACTACGCCACCCTCGACCACCTCTCCGACGGACGCCTCGACCTGATCATCGGCAAGGGCAACGGCACCGCCCAGCGCGAACTGTTCCAGGTCACGCCCGAGGACCAGTGGGAGCGCAACGCCGAGAGCTACGAGGTGTTCCGCAAGATCTGGCGGCAGGACAAGGTCACCGCCGACACCCGGTTCCGCCCCCCGCTGACGGACGCCGAGGTGTGGCCGCGGCCGTACCAGCAGCCGATCCGGGTCTGGCACGGCAGCGCCACCAGCAAGGAGTCGGTCGACCTGGCCGCCCGCTACGGCGACCCGCTGTTCTCGGCGAACGTCACCCACCCCATCGAGCCCTACGCCGAGCTGATCCGCCACTACCGGGAACGCTGGGAGCACTACGGTCACGACCCGGCGCGGATCGCGGTCGGTGCCGGCACGGCCGGTGTCCACATCGCCCCGACCTCCCAGCAGGCCCTCGCCGCCTACCGGCCGGTCTTCGAGGCCAACCTGGCCTACGCCAAGCAGGCGGGCCTGCCGGTGGTCTTCGAGACCCTGGAGGACTTCGTCACCCGCAGCTCCGCCCTGATCGGAAGCCCGCAGCAGGTCATCGAGAAGGTGCGGCGCTACCACGAGGAGTTCGGGCACACGGTGCTCCATCTCCACGCCGACGCCGGCGGACTGTCCGACGCCGCGCATCGCGCCTCCCTCGAGCTGTTCCAGTCCGACGTCGCCCCGGTGCTGCGGCGCGAGATCCCCGACCCACCCTTCGCGTGGGGCCCCGTGCTTCCGACGCAACCACTCACCCAGGAGTCCGTCCATGTCTGACATCGCCCTCGGCGTCCTCGACCTGGTACCCATCCCGTCCGGCTCGACGGCGGCCGATGCCCTGCGCAACTCGATCGACCTCGCGCAGCAGGCCGAGCGCCTGGGATACGCCCGCTACTGGTTCGCCGAGCACCACCTCAACCCCGGCGTGGCCGGCACCTCACCCGCCGTCGTCCTGGCCCTCACCGCCTCCGCCACCTCGACCATCCGGCTCGGCTCCGGAGCCGTACAGCTCGGTCACCGCACCGCGCTGTCCACCGTCGAGGAGTTCGGTCTGCTCGACGCGCTGCACCCGGGCCGCTTCGATCTGGGCCTGGGCCGCTCCGGGGGCCGCCCGCCCGGACCGTCGGACACACCGCCGCCCACGACCACCCCGGTCGTCGACGGCCGCGCCCCGAACGGCCTGCTGATCCCGCCCCCCTTCTCCTTCGCGCAGCTGCTCGGCTCCCCCCGCATCGCCCTCCAGCGCAGGCTGCTCCTGCTGCCGGGCGCCGAATCGCAGGACTACGGCGAGCAGATCGACGACATCCTGGCCCTGCTCGCCGGCACCTACCGCTCCCCGGAGGGTGTCGAAGCGCATGTCGTGCCCGGAGAGGGCGCCGATCTCCAGGTGTGGATCCTGGGCAGCAGCGGCGGCGAGAGCGCGTCCGTCGCGGGCCGCAACGGTCTGCGGTTCGCGGCGAACTACCACGTCAGCCCCGCCACGGTCCTGGAGGCGGTGGAGGGCTACCGGGCCTACTTCCAGCCCTCCGAGGTGCTCGACAAGCCCTACGTCAGCGTCTCGGCCGACGTCGTCGTGGCCGACGATGACGCCACCGCCCGCGAACTCGCCACCGGCTACGGCCCGTGGGTGCGCAGCATCCGCACCGCCGAGGGTGCCATCGAGTTCCCCACCCCGCAGGAGGCGCGCGCCCGCACCTGGACCGACGAGGACCAGGCCCTCGTCCAGGACCGTCTCGACACCCAGTTCGTCGGCTCCCCGGGCCGGGTGGCCGACCGGCTGGAACAGCTCCAGGAGGCCACGGGCGCCGACGAGTTGCTCATCACGACGATCACCCACGACCACAAGGACCGGGTCCGCTCGTACGAACTCCTCGCGGAGGAATGGCGCCGAAGGGGTCACTCGTCCCAGCCGCCGAGCTGATGCCCACGCCCGTCCCGAGGACGTTCCCCCCGACCAACCGAAAGGTCCCGTCATGGCCACCATCCTGTCCGTCTCCGGAAGCCCCTCCCCGACCTCCCGCACCGGACGGCTGCTCCGCCACCTCGACCAGCGGCTCACCGCCCAGGGACACGAGGTGATCCCGCTGGACGTGCGCACCCTCCCGCCGGAGGCCCTGCTGCACGCCGACTTCGGCCATCCCGCGATAGTCCGGGCCGCGGCCCTGTTCGAGCAGGCGGAGGGCGTCGTGATCGGCACCCCCGTCTACAAGGCCGCCTACTCCGGGCTGCTGAAGGCGCTGCTGGACCTGCTGCCGCAGTACGCGCTCGTCGGCAAGACCGTCCTGCCGCTGGCCACCGGCGGCAGCACCGCCCACGTCCTGGCCATCGACTACGCCCTGCGCCCGGTCCTCGCCTCCATGGGCCCCGCCCACATCACCCCCGGCTGGTTCACCCTCGACAAGGACATCACCGTGGGCGACAACGGCACGGTGACCGTCGCGCCGGGCTCGGCCGAGGCGCTGTTCCAGGTCACCGACCAGTTCTCGGCCGCGCTGGGCGGTCGTACGACGCTGCTGGCGGCCACCGGCTGAGTGGCGCGGCGGTCCTGGGCGACGCTGCCTCAGGGCCGCCCCGCCACCACCTTCTGTGACGCACCCCCACAACCGGCCGATCGGAGTCCCCGCGTGACCCTCACCTTCCACTGGTTCCTGCCCACCAACGGTGACAGCCGCCATGTCGTCGGCGGCGGTCACGGCACCCCCGCCACCGCCTCCGGACAGGACCGGCCACCGACGGTCGCCCATCTCAGCCGGATCGCCGGCGCCGCCGAGGACCTGGGCTTCGTCGGCGTGCTCACCCCGACCGGCGCCTGGTGCGAGGACGCGTGGCTGACCACCGCGATGGTCAGCCGGCACACCGAGCGGCTGAAGTTCCTGGTCGCCTTCCGCCCCGGCTTCGTCTCGCCCACGCTGGCGGCCCAGATGGCCTCCACCTTCCAGCGGCAGAGCGGCGGACGGCTGCTGCTGAACGTCGTCACCGGCGGCGAGAGCCACGAGCAGCGGGCCTACGGCGACTTCCTCGACAAGGACGCCCGCTACCGCCGTACCGGCGAATTTCTTGAGATCGTACGGGAGTTGTGGGCGGGCAAGACCGTCGACCTGCACGGCGAGCATCTCCGGGTCGAGGACGCCAGGCTGGCGCGGCTGCCCGACCCGGTCCCGGAGGTGTACTTCGGCGGCTCCTCGCCGATCGCCGGAGAGATCGCCGCGCGCCACGCCGACGTCTACCTGACCTGGGGCGAGCCGCCCGCACAGGTCGCCGAGAAGATCGCCCGGATCAGGAAGCTGGCCGCGCAGCAGGGCCGCAGCCTCCGCTTCGGAATCCGGCTGCACGTCATCACCCGCGACACCTCCGAGCAGGCCTGGGCCGAGGCGGAGCGGCTGCTGGCGGGCTTCGACGCGGAGACCGTACGGCAGGTGCAGGCGGGGCTCGCCCGCAGCGAGTCCGAGGGCCAGCAGCGGATGCTGGCCCTGCACGGGGGCGGGAGCCGGGACGGGCTGGAGATTCACCCCAATCTCTGGGCGGGCATCGGACTGGTGCGCGGAGGGGCGGGGACCGCCCTGGTCGGCAGCCACACCGAGGTCGCCGAGCGGATCAAGGAGTACGCCGCCTTGGGGATCGAGGAGTTCATCTTCTCCGGGTATCCGCACCTGGAGGAGGCGTACTGGTTCGGCGAGGGCGTACTGCCGAAGCTCCGGACACAGGGCCTGTGGAGGCACCCGCAGGGCCAGCAGGCGGCCCCCGCGGCCCAGGTTCCCTTCGCTGGTGCCGGGAGCGCGCGATGAGGTAGGTGTTCGCCCACCGTGTCCTCCTCGCACACAGCGACTCCAACAGCCCGCCGGTGAGGATGTTGTGGGCGATGGAGGTCGGCGGTGAAGCGGCTCCAGGAAGCACGAAGCCCCCGACCGCACCAGGGTTCGACTACTGCCCAAATGGCCACCAGACGCTGTCACTTGCAGTGGGCAAAGCTACCCGAGCACACGGACGAATGCTCACGAGATTGACGGCACGGTGCTCGCGTCGGCTGGACGGGTGCCATGATCATGCAGCGGCCTCGCATCTTGGCACGCCACCCGGCAGTGCCGGGCCGCAACGCGACAGCGTGACCAACGGAGGGACCCGGCATGCGCAAACTCGTCCACTACATCGCCACCACGCTCGATGGCTTCATCGCGGGCCCGGACGGCGGGGACCCCACCGGTCCCAACGGCTTCTGGCCCATAACGGAGGACTACATACAGCACCTCGTGGCCGAGTACCCGGAGACACTGCCCGTCCAGGCCCGGCAGGCACTGTCCGTCACGGCTGAGGGCACGCACTTCGACACCGTGCTGGAGGGGCGGCGCAGCTACGAGATCGGCCTTGCGGCCGGCGTCCCCGACGCCTACCCCCACCTGCGCCACCTGGTGTTCTCCCGGACCCTGACCGAGAGCCCGGACTCGGCCGTCGAACTGGTCGCCGACGACCCGGTGGCGACCGTGCGCGAACTCAAGCAGCAGGAAGGCAAGGACATCTGGCTGCTGGGCGGCGCCGAGCTCGCGGGCTCCCTGTACGCCGAGATCGACACGCTCATCCTCAAAGTCGGCCCGCTGACCATCGGCGACGGCATCCCGCTGTTCTCCCGCAAGGCTGCCTTCGACCCGCGTACCTGGACACTCGCGGACCACACCGTCCTCAAGAGCGGCGCAGTGTTCCTCACCTACACGCGCGCCGGCAACTGAACGCTCCGGACGGGCGGCGCTTGTGGCGGCCGGGCGCGGGCGCGCTCAGAGGCTCACGCAAGCGCCGCCATGCCGCATGCCAGGGCGGACCTGGTCGTCGGGGGCGTGCGGTGGCACGAACACCGCCGCGGAGGGGGAACCGGCCGCCGGGCTCACGACCCCGCTCCGCGCGCTCGGCCCGGAAGGTCGTGGACGGGCGCCGACCGGCGTGGACGGGTCGGTGTGGAGGGTCTGCTCGGGGGTGAGGGAGCTGGTGTCGATGGCGTGGCCGCCTGTGTGCCGGGCCAGGCCGGCGACGAAGGCGCCGGTCAGTTGCCGCCACACCGGCAGGTCCTGGTAGTCCCTGGGCCGCAGGGCGTGTCCGGCGAGCGTGCTGCGCAGCAGGTCGCCGACGGTCTCCGGGGCGGCGACCGTCGCGCCGGGCACGGTGCGGCATAGCCCGGCGGCGAGGGTGGTCTTGCCGCCGCCGAAGGGGCCGTTCAGCCAGACGATCAGGCTTCTCCCATGGTCGCCGTGACCGTGTCGGCGCCCCGGGCCGGGGCCGGGAGGTGTCCGTCCCGGCCCCGGCCACCGGAACACCAGCCGGGAGTGCTCCTTGTCCAAGACGTCCCCGGCGGGCAGCAGATGGTCGGGCGTGCCGGCCGGGTGGACCGTCAGCACGGGATCGGCGTGCTGGTCGTTGTCCTCGGCGCGGACATGGCGGTCCCAGGCCCGGACCGTGGCCGCGAGCTGATCGGCGAGCTGCGGGCCCCCCGCGCCGAAGGCGTGCACGACCCACTCCCACTCCTTGTCCTCCGGGCGGTCACCGTCCTTCGTCTGGATGTGGATCAGATAGGCGAGCGAGGCGTCGCCGACGATGGCGGGTGCGTCCCGGTCCACCGCGACGCCGGTCACCCCATCTCCCGGGTCCTGGTGGGCAACCAGGCGGCAGAAGGCGGGCAGGGTGGTGGCCGCGTACAGCTGAAGGGAGCCGAAATAGGTGCCCGCTCCCATGGTCACGCCGGTCGCGACCTCGTGCCGCCGTCCGCGCAGCGCCTCCTCCAGGCCCTCCGTGTCGGCGGCGGCGCCGTCGTCGAAGCGAAGGGTCAGCCCGCCGCCGAGGAGAGGGACGACCGGGACGGCATGGGCCTGCTGCCCCTGGTCGCGGACGAAGCCGCAGTAGGTGAAGCGGCGGGCATGCAGCACCTCGCCGCGCCGCTCGAACGCGATCGTCCGGGTGTAGCCGCCCAGCTCCAGCGGCAGGACGAGGTGCCCGCCTTCGGCCAGCTGCTCGCGCCAGGCCGGCGCGACGTCCCAGCAGTTGTACGTGATCACGCTGCCGTCGAAGCCGGCGCGGGGCGCGAGGTGGGCCGGGGCGCCGAGCGCTGCGTCGGCCTCGACGGCGGTGACGCGTCCACTGCCGGCCTCCGTGAGGAAGGCGCGGGTGCGGCGTACGACCCACGGGTCGATGTCGACGGTCACCACTCGCCCCTCGGGCCCGGCGACGTGAGCGATCAGCTCGGCGTCGTAGCCACCGGAGCCCGCCTCGAACACGATCGCGCCCGGTTTCAGGCACAGGCCTTCGAGCATGTCGGCCTGGAGCCAGGCCGCGGACACCGAGCTGATCGCCGTCCCGGTCTCGTCGCGGCGGGTGACGAGGGCGCGGTCGCCGCCGTCGTACGCGGCCGCCAGATGCGCTTCCGGGGCGAAGCGGTGTCGGGGCACGGTCCGCAGCGCGTCACGCACCGGCTCGGACGGGGCCCAGCCGCCGTCGATCACCATCTGGGCCATCGCCTGCCGCAGCCGGACGGCCTCGGCCGGCTCACCCGGCACCGGCGGCCGGTCGGCGGCGAGCGGGTAGGAGATCACGGGCGGCAGGTCCGGGATGACGCCGGGCCATACGGCATCCAACGCGGATGCGGCGGGGACGAAGATGTCTCCGACACAGGCGAGAGCGTGCAGGTCGAAGAACTCCCAGCGGTCGAACTTGTCCTCCTCCGGGTTGGTCAGGGTGCCCGTCCACGCGGTGATGCGGACGACGGCGGTGAGGCGTGGAATGCCGTGGCTGTCGTCGACCAGCATCGTCACCACGTACGCATCCGCCGGGTCGGCGACCAGGCCCGTCTCCTCGGCGAGCTCGCGGACCGCCGCGGCGGCGAAGCCTTCTGGGCCGCGGGTCTTGCCGCCGGGAAGCTCGAACATGCCGCGGCGGGACCGGCCGAGCAGGACCCGGCCGGCGCCGTCGGTGACGACAGCGAGGGCGCCGGTCAGGGCATGGGCGGTGGTCGGCCGCTTCTCGACGGCCCGGGTGCCGGAGTGACAGGGGCCGCGCAGGACCAGGAAGGCCAGACCGTCCGCGTCCAGCCGCTCCAGCGTCTCCCATCCGGCGGCGAGCACGGCGATCTCGTCCTCGTCCAAGGCGATGCCTCGCCGCTCCTCGGGTGTGTTCGCCGCCACCGGGGTGATGACGACGAGAGCGCCGCCGTCCCGGAGCCGCCCACCCAGCCCGTGAAGGACCCGACCACGGTCCTTCAGGAACGGGTACATCAGGCGCATGGCGACCAGGTCGTACCCCTCCTCGTGCAGCGGGACGGGGTCGTCGCGCTCGATGTCCAGTTGCAGCCAGCGCACGCCCTCGACGTCGCTGTGTTCCTCCCGGGCCCGGGCGAGCGCGCTCTCGGTGAAGTCGACGGCGTCCACGGTGTAGCCGAGGGAGGCGAGGCAGGCGGTCAGCTCGCCGGTGCCGCAACCCACGTCGAGCGCCCGGCCACCGTCGTCCGGGGCGGGGGTGTGTTCGGCGAGGAGCTCCCGCTCCCGCTCACCGACCCGCCGGAACCCCTTGCCGTCGCGGAAGTGCTGCTCCCACTGATCGCGGACGGTGTACGTCAATGTGCTGCTCCTCGTGGGTAGATGCGGTGGGGTCAGGGGCGTGGTGCGGCGCGGAGCCGGGCCAGCGTGCGTCGGCCGCGCTCGACGAGCTCGGGATCGCCGTGGGCGGCGCCGTAGGAGATGCCGGAGACCGAATCCAGGGCGGACAGGACCGTGAACCGGGCCTCTTCCTCCCGGGTGAAGGCGCGGCCGTAGCCGTCCAGCACAGCCTGCCGAAGGTCGGCGCGGCCGTGCCAGGCATCGGCCAGCCGGACGAAATCCCTGATCGCCGGGCCTTCCTCCGACCGCTCGAAATCGATCACGTACAGGACATCGGCGTCTTCGTCCCACCGCAGATTGCGCAGCTGGAAGTCGCCGTGTGTGGGGACCGCCTCCAGGGCGGGCAGGTGGGCAGCCTTCTCGGTGGTGGTGCGGATGAACTCTTCGTCCCCGGGCGCGAGGTGGGGCCGGGCTCCGTGCAGGTGCCGCTCCAGCTTCCCCAGGGGCGGTGCGCCTGCGGCCGGGCGCGGTGGGGCGCTGGTGTGGATGGCGGCTGCGAGCTGCCCGATACGGTGGAAGATGTGGCGCTGCTGCTCGGGCGAGTACGTGGCGCCGTGCAGGGACCGGCCTCCCACCACGGTGAGCACCACGGCCCGCAGCTGCGTGTCGGCGGCCACCAGGCGGGGCGCGGCCGGGCCGAGAGCCGGCACCCAGCCGCGGAGCGCGGCGACTTCCCGCTGGTGGAAGCGGTCGTTCTGATGGATCTTGACGTACCACGCGCCGCCCTCGGCGCCGCTCGCCCGCCATACGCGGCTCTCCTCGCGCGCCCAGGACACGTCCGCCCAGTCGGTGATCCGGCCCACCGCCCGCTCGGCGAAGGCGCGCACCTCGTGCGGGACCGCCCCGAGGCTGCCGGGTTGGGGGACGAGGGTCAGCCGGTCGGCGGCCGGAGTGTAGGCGATCGGGTCGCCGGGCTCCTGGAAGTGCACGGCCATCCGCGCACCGGCCCGGTAGGCGTCCAGCCCGGCCCGGCAGTACGCGACCATGGGCTCCGGAAGCTTGTCGAGCGCGAACCAGCCCATCGCGTCGCACACCTGGGGTTCCATGACCTTTGGGGTGCCGTCCCAGCGCCTCACCTCTAAGAACACCCCAAGTCGGGCAGCCCCGGCGGGGGAGCGGTGGTGCACGGTGACGGCTGCGCGGACGTCGGTCGGATCGACGACGATGCCGGTCTCTTCCCGGGTTTCGCGCACCAGGGCCGTGACCACGTCCTCCCACGGACCGTCCAGGTGCCCGCTGACCAGGTGCCAGCATCCCGCCGCGTACACGTCGCCGGCCCGCCGGGACAGCAGCACCTCCGGTCCGGCCGGGCCGTCGCGCAGGGCGATGAGGTGAACGTCGAGCGGCTCGGTGTGCCGCTGCGTGCCGGTCACGCGTCACCACCGGGGCGGTGGGCGAGCACCGTGAACTCTGCGTGCCCCTTCAGGAAGCCGCCGCAGGCATAGCCCCGGAGGAGGCGGACCGCCGCGGCCTCGACCTCGTGGTGCGGGACGGCCAAGAATGCGGGGCGGGCGAAGCTGGTGGGGCGCAGGTAGCCGAGGACGTCTGCGGGTGTCCATGCGCGGGAAACGGGGGAGTGGTGCGCGGTCATGTTGCTGAACGCCGAGTCGGCGAGGCCGTCTTCGTGGGAGCGGTCGGTTCCGGTGTACGTGCTGCGGGCGCCCGCGCGCCGGTCGTCTCCGAGGTAGGTCTGGATCAGTCCCCGAAGGGCGGCGGTCCATTCCGGTTCGTGGGTCCCCAGGCTGCCGTCTCCCGTGATCACCACCACGGCGTACGGCGCGGCCACCCGGTCCACCATGGCCAGGACCTCCGGGCGGGACACGCCTTCACTCGTGCCGGGACGGGAACGGGCGCAGTCGTCGGCCTCGAACCCGAACAGGGCGTCGTCCGAGGCCGGCTGGTCGGGGCGGGTCATCGTGCATCTCCAGGAGGGTGGGGAAGCTGCCAGGTCAGGGCGCCGTTCGGGCTGGTGACCCGCTGGACGTCGGCGGTGTCGAGGTGGAGCCGGTAGGCGGCCGGTTCACCGGCCGCCCGCCAGCGGGCGGCGACGTCCTGGAGCTCCGCCCAGATGTCCCGTGGCCCGCACGTCGTCACGTCCCACCGGCGGTGGCCGGCGGCTCGCACGCGCATCCACGACCCGCACTCGGGCGCGCCGATCGTCAGGTCCTCGGCCCCGAAGTGGCGCACCAGTCCCGGATACAGGGCGTCCAGGGCCAGCCACATGCCGCGCGCCGTGTCCGCCGGCGGCGCGAGCCGGGTGCGCTGCGTCCACCCGTCGGCCGTGGCGATCGTATGACGGAAGGAGGAGGACAGGAACAGCCGGTCGAAGCCGGCACCGGCGCGGTGCCCGAACTCGACCGCGCGCAGTTCCGCCTCCACGCTCCCGTCCGGCCGTTTGTCGATCACGGCCAGGCCCGGCCACGACGGCGACGACGTCCCGAGCGTCATCAGGGCGCGCCCGCCCGGCGCCAGCTGCTCCACCAGGGCTGTCGGTACGCGGCGGACGGCGAAGGAGACGAAGACCCTCTCGTACGGGCCTGCGTTGGGCCAGCCTGCGGTGCCGTCCCCGGTCACCGCGGCCGGCTGGTAGCCGAGTGCGGACAGGCGCTCGCGGGCGGCCGCGGTGACGTGCGGGTCGATGTCGAGGGTGACGACGCCTGCGTCACCGCACACGAAGCACGCCACCGCCGCGGTCACCCCGGCACCGGTCCCGACGTCCAGCACGCGCTGCCCGGGCCGCAGGTCCAGGAGCTGGAGCAGATCCGCGGTCATGCCCATCGTGCTCGACATCGCGGTCATCACGCCCCCGCGGCGCGACCCGGCAGTACGGCCGAGGATCGGCTCCCCGTCGTGCTGGATCGCGACACTGTCACCGCTGTGCAGCCGCTCCAGCAGCTCCCCTTGGTCGGCCGGGCGGGTCCAGTCCAGCAGATCCCAGCGCGGCGGGGTCTCGTCCGGAGCGCTGCGCCGCACATACGCCTGGGGCATCAGGACCTGGCGCGGCAGCGCGAGCAGGGCCTCGCGCACCGGCCCGGGCCGCAGCTCTCCGCTCGACTCGAGCCGGGCGACCATCGCCGCCCGGGCGTCCGCGGCCCCGGGCGTGTCGGCGGAGGACTGCGGCGGCAGGAAGGGCGCGGCGGACATGGCGGTGTCACTGCACCCGTCGCACTCGTGGGCCTCAGCTGGGGCGGGCACGGCGGATGTCAGCACTGTGGCGTGCTGCGGCTCGGGCCCGCTCCCGGCGGGTGTGCGCACGCCGTTCACCAGCCCATCTGGGAGTAGACGCGGCCTTCGACGATGCCGGCCAGGGCCGTCCGGGTGTAGGAGACGAGCCGCTCCGGCAGCTCGTGCGGCGGCCACCACCGCCAGGCCAGGCACTTGTCGGTCTCCAGGACCCTCGGCTCCCCTTCCCAGCGGCGCGCGCGGAACACAAGGTGCATCAACGGCGGTCCGCCCGAGGTGTCGACGACGTGCACGAGGTGCGCGAGATCCACGTCCGCGGGGTCGATGACCAGCCCGGCCTCCTCCCGTGCCTCCCGCACCAGGCACGCGACCGCGGACTCCTGTTCGCACTTGCCGGCCAGGTAGTGCCACGTGTTCCCCGCGAAACGCGAATTGGGGTGGCGCAGGCCCAGGAGCACCCGCCCGGCGTCGTCCTCCAGGTGGAGGTGGAGGTGGACGCCGATGCCGTTGAGCACGGGCCGGCCGCCCGCGTCCCCCAGCACAGGGGCGGCGCCGGGCGTGCCGCTCGGAGGGTTCTCGGCCGCGTGCCGGCGGATGAGGTCGCGCGTCCCCGCACTCAGGCGGAGCCGGTCCAGTGCGTCGGTGGTGAACCACCGCAGCAGCACGCCCTCGCGCAGTCGGAGGCGATCAGGGTTGCCGCGCCACCGGCCCGTGAACACCTGGATCGGGACGCTGAGCCCGTCGACACTGGTCGCCGTCTCCACGGCGTACGGCTCCAGCTCCTCCAGGCGGAGGTCGGGGACCTCCTCGGACAGCTCCCGCAGCAAGGTGCCCTCAAGGCCCGGGTCGTCGTGCGTGCGGCCGCCGCCGAGCAGGTCGAACGCCCCCGGCTGCCAGATTCCAGGCTTGTGATCGCGCAGATGGAGGAGGTACCGGCCCTGCCCGTCGTGGATCAGTGCGGACGCGTTCACCGGCTCCGGCCGGCCGTCCAACTGGGCGCGCAGGAGCTTCGTGCGCAACGTGAGCGAGGTGACCTCCGGCATGGCGAGCCACCGTGAGCCGGACACCTCCTCGTTCTGGAGGGTGATCGCCGGCGGCTCGTCGGCGGCGAGGTAGAACACGTAGCGGAAGTCGTAGTGCCGGTGGGCCGGTTCGCCCTTCGAAGGGCTGGCGTCGATGTCGTGGACGTCGATGTCGACCGGTGAGCCGAGCGTCTGCCGGGTCAGGCACAAGGCCCCCGGTGCGATCCCTGCCTCCTCCGCCACCTCGCGCAGCGCCGCGGCGAGCAGCGTGCGGTCCTCGGGCCCGACGTGACCGCCGGGGGTGAGCATCAGGCCGCCGGTGGCCCGGTGCCGGATGTGCAGGACCCGGCACCGGCGGTCCACGACGACGGCACTGCACGTGATATGGCCGGGCAGCGTCGTGCGGGCGGTCACGTCGACGGGCCGGTCCAGGGCGGTGAGCAGCCCGGTCAGGGCATCACGCTCGTCAGGGTGGCGGCCAAGGTACGCCTCGACGGTCTTACGGATCGAGGAGGAGCTGGGAGGCACGAGTGTCGTCTCACCTTCGACGTAGGGGCGTGGGCTGTGGAGGACGCCTTGGCGGGGTCAGCTCGCCGTCTCGCGGTCAGCGTCCGGGATCCCGGCCGGGGCCGCCGCGGCGGCCTTCAGCGACGCCGCGGTCGTGTCGCTGCCCGGTTCGACGTACGTCAATGTGTTCCCTCCCGGAGATGTGGTGGTGGCGTCAGCGTGCTCAACGAGGCAGCCCTGGCTTCGAGCACGTGTTCTTTCGGACGGCTTTCGCGCAGTGGTATTCCGCGGGTGTGGGAAGGTGTGCAGTGCACCGACCCTTGCCAAGCAAGAGAACGCGCGTGCAGGCGAGTTGGCCGAAACGCCGATGCTCGGTCCGCTTCCGGAGCTGAGGTTGAGGGCGACGTGAGGCCCGTGACCGTGGCGAACGGCAGGGGGGCGGCTGGCCAGGAGCTGGTGATGACGGACGGGAAGGTCAGGCGCGGGACGCTCCGAGGAACCGCAGTACGGCCAGGACGCGGCGGTGGTCCGCCTCGACCACGGGCAGGTCAAGCTTGGCGAAGATGCTGTTGATGTGCTTCGCCACGGCGCTCTCGCTGACCACCAGCGCCTGCGCGATGCCGGCATTGGAGCGCCCCTCGGCCATCAGGCCGAGCACCTCCCGTTCGCGGGGGGTCAGCCGCACGAGCGGGTCGCTGTCGCGCCGCAGCAGCAACTGGGCGACGACCTGCGGGTCCAGGGCCGTGCCCCCGTCCGCCACGCGCCGGACCGCCGCCACGAAGTCGGCGACATCGGCGACCCGCTGCTTGAGCAGGTAGCCCACACCGCTGGTGTTCGCAGACAGCAGGTCAGCCGCGTACCGCTCCTCCACGTACTGCGAAAGCAGCACCACCGGCGTCCCCGGCCAGCGCCGACGGATCTCCATCGCCGCCCGCACCCCCTCGTCGGTGAAGCCGGGAGGCATCCGGACGTCGATCAGGGCAAGCTCGGGCCGGTGCTCCGCCACTGCCGCCAACAGCCCCTCTGCGTCGCCGACTTCCGCGGCGACCTGGAACCCGCCCATCTCCAGCACCCTGATCAGGCCGACCCGCAACAACACCGAATCCTCGGCGATCACCGCGCGCACGGCAGCTCCGCGGTGATGGTGGTGGGCCCCCCAACGGGGCTGCTGATGTGGAAGGTCCCGTCGAGGGAGCCGACCCGCTTGGCCAGCCCGGTCAGCCCCGCGCCGGCGGCGTCGGCACCGCCCAGCCCGTCGTCGGTGACGCGCACGCGCAGCACCTCGCCGACCTGACGGACTATCACTTCTGCACGCTTCGCGTCGGCGTGCTTCGTCGCATTGGTCAGCGCCTCAGAGATCACGAAGTACGCGACTGACTCCACGTTGGGCGCCACCCGCTCCTCCAGATTGACCCGTAGCCGCACCGGCAGGGGCGTGCGAGCGGCCAACCCGGACAAGGCCGCGTCCAGACCTCGGTCTTCGAGCACGGCCGGGTGCAGCCCCCGCACCAGGTCATTGAGTTCGGATATCGCCTCCTTCGCCTCCCGGTGTGCTCTCGCGATCTCCTCGCGGGCATCGCTCGGCAGGTCCGGGCGGGTGGCAAGGGCCAGACCCAGGTTGACCGCGAGAGACACCAACCGCTGCTGGGTGCCGTCGTGCAGGTCGCGCTCGATCCGGCGGCGCTCCGCGTCGACAGCCTCGATCAAGTCGGTCCGGCTCACGGCCAGCTGATCGACCCGCGCCTGGAGCCGCTGCGCCCGGCTGGGCCCGAGCAGACCCAACGCCAGCCGCGCCTCGGCGCGGGACACTGCCCGCGTGGTCCACGGCAGGGCGCACAGGATGAGGAGTCCAGCCGCTGTGCAAGCCGGCAGCTGGGTCAGGTTGCCGAACCAGTCCTGGCGGATTCCGGTGGGCAGCGCCCATGCCCAGGCGTAGGCGATGACGCTCGCCAGGCCCGCCGCTGCCACCGCGAGCACCAGCAGCTCGAGCAGCGCGAGCAGCGGGCCCAGCAGGAGGTGGTAGCCGATCGTGCGCCAGGGCCGCGTCGCCGCGAGCCACCGGGCGGTCGAGGCCCACGTCCAATGTTCCGGCGTGGTGGGGGTGAGCCGGGGGACGTCCACACCGATGAGCACCCGGTAGCGAGCCCGCTGAGCGGCCGTCAGCGCCGGGGTGCCGAGCAGGACCAGGGCGGCCGACAGGGAAACCGTAAGGAGCCAGTTTCCCGTCCTGGCGGTAGTCGTCGCCGCCCAGGACCACACGGGCACCAGCGCCAGATGCGGCAGCACGCCAGCGGCAAGAAAGCCGGTGTCCCGCTGCGCCCGGAGGACCGTGCGTCTCGGCCCAGTTGGAATCGTCATGGCACGACGCTAGGGCACCGCAGGAGGAGAGACTGTACGGTCGTTGGTGTAACTCCCCGGCTGGAAGAGTACTTCCGGATCGTTCGGCGAGGGGCCGTCCAGCAGCGGACTGTGGATCCCCTTCAGCGTCCGGTCGAAGAACGCCGTCACGTACTCACGTGTGATCACGATTCCACGTTCGGGGTCGAGGGGCGGCGCCGGGAACCCGGCCTGCTCCTCGAGCAGGTCCACGTCGGTGAAGCTGGGGTGGTTGGCGCCGGTGACCGCCAGCCACTTCTTGTAGCCGCCGAGGGCAGGCCAGGCCTGCCCCCAGTTGTCGCCACCGCCGGCCGAGTGGTAGGCGGCCGCACCCAGCATGAGGAACGGCCGGTTGAGCTGGCCGGGCATCGGGGCCGGACTGAACGTGCCGTCCATGTTCACCCCGGCCCGTACTCGCGGGTCGGCGATCATCGTGGTGGCGGCCGCCGCTCCGCCGATGGAGTGTCCGGCCATGCCGATCTCGTGCTTGCCGATGAGGTGTGCCAGGGGCCACGCGGTATTGCCATGTGTCAACTGGTCGATCACGAAGGACACGTCCAGCGCGCGGCCGGCGGTGACCGTGTCCATGTTGAGGTTCGGGTCGTCGCAGATGGCGCACGGCGGCGTCTGGCCGTTCGCCAGCGTCTCGCCGCTGTCCTCGTGGGTGTGGCCGACGAGCGCGACGACGTAGCCGTGACTGGCCAGGTCGGTCGCGAGCGAGGTGAGCACCATGCGCGGGTCCCCGAACCCTGGTGAGAGGACCACCAGCGGGTACTTGCCCCTCTGCGGCCGCCCACCGTCGAAGGCGTGAGTGGTGACGCTGGAAAGGTTCTCTGGGGTGATGCCGGAGCTCGCCGGTATCTTCCCGTGCTGGATGTGTCCGGCCGCCTCGGCGAGGGTCATATAAGGGGCCGGAGTCCCGGTCCCGGGGACGGCCGGGTAGACCATCGTGACGGTCAGTTGGCGGGGGCCGGATGACGGCACCCACGGGTCGGGACGGCTGGCGTCGGTGAGGTGGATGACGTCCTCGCCGGCGGCGTAGGGGCCGGTCGGCGCGGGGAGCGTGCCGTGGAAGGACCGCCGGGGCGCGGTTGCCGTAGCTGTGGCCAGTGCGGTGTCCAACGCGTGTGTCGCCAGCGGTGTGGCCGACGGCGTGGTCGTGGCGGCGAACCCGGCGCCGGTTCCGGTGACGAGGGCGGCGAGCGCCAGCACCGCGACGGCGCTGATACGGCGATTGCGTTTCATGGGATCGACGCTAGGGCTCCGCGGAAGGGCAGTGCCATGAAGCCTGTACCCGATCTCATGGTGAACCTAGTACCAGCTGTAGATCTTGATCTTGGCCTGTCAGCGGACAGCATCGGGCCGCGGCAGGGAGCGCCTCTGCCACCGGCGTGTCGTCGGTGGGGGCCGCATGGGTGGTCCGGGCGCGGAGCGGACATCACCTGAGGCGGCGGGGGTAGAGGGGCAGGGACCGCGACGAGCGCGGGCTGAGGAGGACGGTTTCGATGAGCACTGCGGACAAGGCCGGCAACGCCAGCGACAAGATCAAGGGCAAGGCGAAGGAAGCGGTCGGCAAGGCGGTCGGCAACGAGCGCCTGGAAGCGGAAGGCAAGGCCGACCAGGTCGAAGGCGACGTCAAACAGGCCGGCGAGAAGGCCAAGGATGCGGCGAAGGACCTCTTCAGGGACTGAGTCGCATTCCTGACGAAGGCGGGCCAGGGCCTCATCCGGCTGCGGCCCGCCTTCCGCGCGCAGCCCACGGTTCGACAGCGCGGTCGCGCGGCAGCGGAACGGCGCGGCGGCTGTGAGAGTGCCTGGTCATTCCTGTGGGAAGTAGGCCATCATGGATGATGCTGACGGTCGAAAGCAGGGGTGGTGGGCGGCACTGTGCCGCACACCGCTGGCCGTCTGGAACGACGACGTCACCGACTGGGCCGCCGCTCTGACCTACTACGCCGTCCTCGCGCTGTTCCCCGTCTTGCTGGTGATCCTCTCGGTTCTGGGACTGGCCATGCCCACGGCGACCCCCAAGGTGATCGACCGGGTGACGCAGGCCGTCCCGGCCACATCCCGCGGGCTGCTGCGCAGCGCTCTTGTGCAGATGGCCCAACAGTCGTCCGCCGCATGGGTGCTGGTCTTCTTCGGTGCCGTGGGGGCGTTGTGGTCGGGATGCAGCTATCTGAGTGTCTTCCGCAGGGCCCTGCACGCGATCCACCACGTCGACGCGCACCGGCCGGTGTGGCGCACCGCTCCCCGCATCGTCGTCACCGCGATCGTACTGATCAGCCTGCTGCTGACCACGACTCTCGCGCTGTTGGTGAGCGGGACCCTGGCCAGGCGCCTGGGCCGGGCGTTCAATCTGGGCACCGTGCCTCAGACCGCGTGGGACGCGCTGCGCTGGCCCGTTTTGGCCGCGGTGGCGGTTGCCCTGGTCCTGGTGCTCTATCGGTCGGGTCCTGCTTCTTCGCGGCCGGTGCGGAAAATGGCGCCGGGTGGTGGTCTGGCGATCGTGCTTCTGCTGACCGTGTCCCTCGGCTTCACCCTCTATGCCTCGCACGTGAGCACCTACCACCGTCTGTACGGCTCACTGGCCGGCGTGGTGGTCTTCCTCATCTGGCTGTGGCTGTCCAACCTGGCCCTCCTGATCGGCGCGCAGTTCAACGTGGAGCTGACGAAACCCACCCTGCATCGGTCGAAAGCGATCACTGCCTCGGCGTCGCCGACCCACAGCCTCCCGGCTGACCGTCTCCTTCAGGACGACCACGGCGCCTGAGCGGCTTGTCCCCAATGGCGGTGGTCCCCAGCGGTCCACCAGACATGGGCGCCGGTACGGCGAAGGGCCCAGGCAGCTGCCTGGGCCCTGGAGTGATCTGCGAAGGGGACCGGCTCTGGTCTGAGCTGCTGAGTTCCCCACGGTCACTTCCGCCGTACATCATTGGACAGATAGTCTCTGCGCAGATAATCTACAGATAGATCATCTAGCCGAGGAGACCACCCATGTGGGAGTACGAGCACAGCATCGAGACCAGCGCCACCCCCGAGGCGATCTGGCGGCTCTGGGCCGACGTCGAGAACTGGGGCACCTGGAACGCCGAGATCGAGAAGATCGAGATGGATGGCCCGTTCGCGGCGGGCACGCAGATCACGATGACGCCGCCCGGGGACGACCCGGTACTGCTGCGCATCGCCGAGGCGGTCGAGGACGAACTCTTCGTCGACGAGGCGCGCTTCAACGGCCTGCTGCTGCGCACCATGCACCGGATCGACCGGATCGACCAGGACCGGATCCGCGTGGCGTACCAGATGGAGATCACCGGCACCGGCGCCGACGAGGTCGGCCCGCAGATCGGCCCGGGCATCACCGCCGACTGGCCCGAGACAATGGCCTCGCTGGCCGAGCTGGCGCTGCGCTGATGCCCCTCAGCCCCGGCGACAGCCCCGGATTCCTGCTGTGGCACGCCACCCTGCGCTGGCAGCGCGACATCGCCGCAGCTCTGGCCCCGTTCGATCTCACGCACGTGCAGTTCGTGCTGCTCTCCTGCACCTGGTGGCTCAACACCCAGGGCGAGCATCCCAACCAGCTGGCCCTCGCCCGCCAAGCCGGCACCGACGTCAAGATGACCTCCCAGGTACTACGCACCCTGGAAAACAAAGGACTCATCGAGCGTGAAGTCGACCCGGCCGACACCCGCGCCAAACGACTGCGCGTCACCGACACCGGCGCCGACCTGGCGCCACGCGCGATCGCCGCTGTTGAGAGCGCCGACGCGCGGTTCTTCCAACCGGTGTCCGTCGACGACGCGGTAGCCCTGCTCGGCCGTCTGGCCCATCCCGAAACCTGAAACGCCCTCACCGACCACCGCAGGCCACCGACCCCGAACCCACCGGTCGGTGGCATCTACAGGCCAGCCCCACTGCCCCAAAAGGAACGGCTAAAGAAGGCGGCTTATGGTCACAAGACGCCGCATCAGGCCCGGCAGCGGGCACCCCGCGTGCTGGACCTGTACGCCCGCACCTTCGGCGGCGAACCCCCTGGGCGAGGACGAGTACGTCACCTCCAGCGACGAAAGGACCTCCACCCAAGCCCGCTGCCGCTACCACCCGACCCTGGCCCCGGGCCAGGCCCGGGCGATGCGCGTCGACCACGAGTACGGCCGCAGCGGCGCGCTGGCCTACCAGGCCGCCTACGACGTCCACCGCGCGAAGGTCTTCGGCCGCTGCGAACCCAAGACCGGCCTCGGCCCCTTCATGAACCTGGCGGGTCCACGTGAGTCGAGATCAACCCTCCTGGTGAGCTCGGAGGACGAGCATGGACCGGCCCTCGACCTCTACCTCGCTGCCGCCCTTGATCAGTGGCCGGAACTCGGTGTACGGGAGGGCGGTGTCCACCTCCACTGCCCACCACGGATCGAGCTCCTCGGGAACGGTGAAGCCTAGAGCCTGGCTGTGGGCGTTGAAGAGGAGGAGGAACGAGTCGTCCTCCACCCGCAGGCCCCGCAGGTCCGGTTCCGTGATGGCACTGCCGTTGAGATGGACCATCAGGGACCTGGCGAAGCCGGTGTCCCAGTCGGTGTCGGTCATCTCCCGCCCGGCAGGGGTGAACCAGGTGATGTCCTGCACCGCCTCGCCGGATGGCTGGGCCGCCCGTCCCCTGAAGAACCGTCGCCGTCGGAAGACCGGGTGCTCGCGGCGCAGGGAGATCAGTTTGCGGGTGAAGTCGAGCAGCTCGCTGCCTTCGGTGACCTGTGCCCAGTCGATCCAGGTCAGTTCGTTGTCCTGGCAGTAGGCGTTGTTGTTGCCGCGCTGGGTGCGGCCGAGTTCGTCCCCGTGCAGCAGCATGGGGACGCCCTGGGAGAGCAGCAGGGTGGCGAGGAGGTTGCGCTGCTGGCGGGCGCGGAGGGCGAGAATGCCGCGATCGTGGGTGAGGCCTTCCGTGCCGCAGTTCCACGAGCGGTTGTGGTCCTCGCCGTCGCGGTTGCCCTCGCCGTTGGCCTCGTTGTGCTTGCCGTTGTACGAGACGAGGTCGCGCAGGGTGAAGCCGTCGTGCGCGGTGACGAAGTTGACCGAGGCGTAGGGCCGGCGGCCGTCGTTCTGATACAGGTCGGAGGAGCCGGTGAGACGGGAGGCGAATTCACCGAGCGTGCCGCCCTCGCCGCGCCAGAAGTCGCGTACGGTGTCGCGGTACTTGCCGTTCCACTCGGTCCACAGCGGCGGGAAGTTCCCGACCTGATAGCCGCCGTCGCCGACGTCCCAGGGCTCGGCGATGAGCTTCACCCGGGAGATGACCGGGTCCTGCTGGACGAGGTCGAAGAACGACGACAGCCGGTCCACCTCGTGGAACTGGCGGGCCAGGGTGGCGGCCAGGTCGAAGCGGAAGCCGTCGACGTGCATCTCGGTCACCCAGTAGCGAAGCGAATCCATGATCAGTTGCAGGGTGTGCGGGTGGTTCATCCGCAGGCTGTTGCCCGTACCGGTGGTGTCCCAGTAGAAGCGGGGATCCTCCGGGGACAGGCGGTAGTACGCCGCGTTGTCCAGTCCCCGCAGGGACAGAACGGGCCCGAGGTGGTTGCCCTCGGCCGTGTGGTTGTAGACGACGTCGAGGATGACTTCGATCCCCGCTTCGTGCAGGGCCTTGACCATCGAGCGGAACTCCTGCACCTGTTCGCCCCGCTGCCCGGACGAGCAGTAGGCGTTGTGCGGGGCGAAGAAGCCGATGGTGTTGTACCCCCAGTAGTTGGACAGTCCCCGCTCCACCAGTGCGTGGTCCTGGACGAACTGGTGGACCGGCATCAACTCCACCGCGGTGACACCCAGCTTGACGAAGTAGTCGAGCATGGCCGGGTGCGCCAGTGCGGCGTACGTGCCGCGCATCGCCTCCGGTATCGCCGGGTGCGTCCGCGTCATGCCCTTCACATGGGCCTCGTAGATGACGGTCTCGTGATACGGGGTGTGCGGTGGGTGGTCGTTGCCCCAGTCGAAGAAGGGGTTCACCACCACCGACTTCGGCGCGTACGGCGCCGAGTCGAGGTTGTTGCGTCGGCCGGGATCGTCGAAGTGGTAGGGGAACAGCGCCTCGTTCCACTCGACCCCGCCCTCGATCGCTCTGGCGTAAGGGTCCAGCAGCAGCTTGCTCGGGTTGCAGCGCTGACCCCACTCGGGCCGGTACGGGCCGTGGACGCGGAACCCGTAGCGCCGGCCCGGGCCGACGTCCGGCAAGTAGACGTGGTGGACGAAGCCGTCCACTTCCTTCAGCGCGATGCGCTCCTCGGCGCCGTCCTCGTCGAAGAGGCACAGCTCCACGCGCTCCGCTACTTCGGAGAACACGGCGAAGTTCGTCCCGGCACCGTCGAAGGTCGCGCCCAAGGGCGACATCTGTCCCGGTCGCGGGCCTACCTCGATGCTTTCCTGCCAGATACGCACGTCACGCCCCTCCCCAACACGGATGGTGAGCAGCCCCGCCTCGTGCGTTCCCTTTTGCCCTCCTCCCCGGTAAGCATGCGCATGGCGCCCTGTACGGCCGAGGGTGATCAGAGCGGCTACGCGGGCAGCGAATGGCGCGGCACGAGGTACCCGGGGCTCGTCGGCGGTGCTGTGCGGGGCATCATCGGTGCTCTGGTCGCCGTACCGGCTGCGTTGCCAGCGGCGTCCTGCTGGACGAGTACGTCTTCCCCGCACCGGCGCATCCGGACCGCCCGAGTCCTACCAGCGTGACCGACCCGGCTCAGGCGTGGCTTCTGTGAGTTCGGGTTCCAGGCCCTCGCTCACCGGGATGTGCCCCAGACCGGCCTCGATACGCCACGCTTCGAAGGCCCAGGTGGTGACGGCGACGACGGCCAGGCCGAGAAGCCAGCCGCCCAGCACGTCGCTGAACCAGTGCACACCGAGGGCGACTCTGGTGAAGCCGACGCCGAGCACGCTGAACACGGCGACGCCCCGGCAGGCAGTCCGCCAGACCTTCGGTACCAGGGGCAGGAGCACCAGGATGAAGATGGCGAAGGAGGTCGTGGCCGTCAGGGCGTGGCCGGAGGGGAAGGAGTAGCCCGGAGCGTGCGCCACCGGGTCCCGCAGAGCCGGGCGGGCACGTTCCACCACCGCCTTGACCAGCACGCCGATCAGGCCGCCGGCCACGGCGGTCGCCGCCGCCCAGGCGGCCAGGCGCCACGCCCTGCGGTGCAGCAGCCAGGCGGTCAGGGCCGCGACGGCCAGGCGGAGAGTGACGGGGTCCCAGACCCGGTCGGACAGCAGGTGCAGGACGGCGGTCCAGGACGGGTGGCGGACGGCGATGTCGTGCAGGCGTTGTGCGGCGCCGATGTCGATGCGCCGCAAGGGTGTCCACTGCGCCTCGACCAGTACGAGGATCAATGCGAAGGGAACCGCGGCCGCAGCGGCGACGGCTGTGGAGGCCAGCAGCCGTGCGCCGAACCTACGGTCGGCCTGTCGGCGACGTTCACTGAGCTGCCGTAGGGCGGTCAGCGTGCCCATTCAGACTCCTGGATCTTCTTGGACGGGGCCGGGACGACGACCGCGTGCCGCTTCCAGCTGGGCGGCGAAGGACAGTCCGAGGAACAGGGCGATCGAGGTCAGGTAGGCCCACAGCAGCAGCGACATGAAGGCGCTCAGTGGGCCGTAGACGGTGTCGAAGGAGCCGCTGAGGTTGAGGTAGAGGCTCAACAGCCAGGTCAGTGTCATCCACAGCACCAGGTACACGGCCGCACCGAAGGCGAGCCAGGTGTAGCCGGGCTGCCTGCGGCGTGGGGAGCGGCGGAAGACGGCGCTCGCGGAGATCAACGCCAGCAGCAGTCCGAACGGCCAGCGCAGGATGTCCCAGGCCTTCTGGGCGCTGCCGCCGAGGTGGTAGACCGTGACCGCCGCCGAGGCCAGGTCGTCACCGGCGACCAGGGCGACGAACCCGAGGCCGAGCGGAAGACCGGCGCTGACGGACATGACCAGACCGCGCAGGTACTTGTGGTGGAAGACGCGATCGCGTTCGTTGCCGTAGATCCGGTTGGCGCCACGTTCGATCTGGGCCATGGCGGTGGTGACGTTGACCAGGGAGAACGCGGCGCCGAACCAGAGGGCGACCTCTGCGCCGGCGCCCGGCGTGCGGCGACTGCCGTCGAGCGCGTTGTCGACGACGCCGGCGCTGGGACCCTGTGCCATTCGGTGGATCGTCAGTTCGGCGAGCATGCCGGCCTTCTCGGTGTGGAGAGTGGTGGACAGACCGACGAAGGCGATGACCAGGGGGATCACCGCGAGTACCGTCTGTAGGGCGAGAGCCCGGGCGTGAGTGAAGCCGTCGGCGTAGCGGAAGCGTAGGAAGGCATCGCGCAACAGCGACCAGCCGCCGTAACGGCGCAGTGCGGCCCAGGCCTCGTCGGCGGACAGTTCTTCTCCGCTCATGTCCCGTGTCTCCGGGACCTTGGTGGCGGTACCCATTCATTCCCCCCGCGTCGGCAGCAGCATGGTCAGGGCGCCCGGCCTGACCTCTGCGGTCAGGCGGCGGCCGCATGCGATGGGATCGCCGTCGAGTTCGCGGGGCTGAGCGTCGTCGAAGGTGATCTCGGCACGCCGGAAGGCGAAGAACTCCACGGATGCGCCGTCCGTGCGGCCGTTCTGAGCGGGAACCGTGGCCGCGGCTGACGGTGGTTCCACGGTTCTGCCTCGCACCAGCGTCCATATGGCGCGCATCCAGCCGCTCGCCCCTCGAGGGTCCAGGATCAGCAGGTTGAGCCGTCCGTCGTCGGGGCGGGCACCCGGCAGCAGCGTCATACCGCCCTGTACGGCGCTGATATTGCCGAGAAGCACCATACGAGCCGTACGGCGCAGGGCCGGCGCGTCGTCGAGGCGGATGCTCACCCCCATCCGAGGGGTGCGCAGCACGCGGAGAACCGCCACGGCGTAGGCGGGCCAGCCCAGCACGGATTTGGTGCGGGTGCTGTGATTGGCGCGCTCCAGCATCGCGGCGTCGAGGCCGGCCCCGCACATGGCGGCGAAGTGGGTGGCGGCCAGGCCGTCGCCCTCGATGCGGCCGAGGTCGACGCGGCGCGTCGTACCGGGCAGCGCGGCATCGAGGGCGTCGGCGGGGGACAGCGGCAGGCCGAGGTTGCGGGCGAGGAGGTTGCCGGTCCCGCAGGGCACCAGGACGACAGGGACCTCGCTGCCCGCCAGGGCGTCGGCAGCAGCCCGAAATGTGCCGTCGCCGCCGCAGACCACCACGAGCACGGCACCTCGGCGGACAGCGTCGGCCGTCTGGCCGCCCCCTGGGTCGTCGGCGGAGGTCTCCATGAATACCGGTGCGTCATAGCCGTGTCGTTCCAGGACCCGGCTCAGGGCGTCACGGGCGGTCCGGTCGGTGACGGTGGGATTGAAGATCACGGCGGCGTGACCGGGCGGCCGCCCCGCGCGGTCGGAGACGGCGGGGAGCGGGGAGGCGGCGGGCGGAGCAGTGACGAGTCCGTCCGTGAGCAGGGCGCGTCCGACGATCAGCAGGGACAGGCCGCCGTTCACGAGCCCGCCCACGACATCGGTGGGGTGGTGCATGCCCCGGTACAGCCGGGCGAGGCCCACCGCGACGGGGATGAGGAACAGCAGGCCGGCCACGACTCTCCGCCAAGGACCGTGCAACCGGGACAGCACCAGCACCGCCAGGCCGCCATAGAGCGCCGTGGCCGCACCCGTGTGACCGGAGGTGTAACTGGAGGTGGGCAACGAACCGTCGAGACGGTGCACGTCCGGACGGTGACGGTCGACCGCCACCGTGATGACCAGGAAGACCAGCGACTGCAACGACACGGCGACAGCGAGGAAGGCTGTCTGCCGCCACATCGGCAGCCTGGGGATCAGGATCAGGCCCAGGCAGCTCAACAGAGTCACGGCGATCACCGTCGGGGTGTTGCCGGCCTTCGACGCGACCGAGGACAGCGCGGTGAAAGAGCCTGTGCGCATCCGTTCGAATGCCTCATTGACCTTGTCCTCGACCGTCAGAGGCCATAGACCGTGGGCGGGTCCGGTGATGAGCAGGCCGATGCCCACCATCAACGCCGCCTGACAGGCGGTCAGTGCGCCGATCCATGCAGCGGACCAGCCGATTCCGTGCGGCACTGCGGAGTGGCCGCTCCTGGCGACGCAGGGGTGGTGCTCAGGTCTTTCTCCGGGTAACTCGGCAGGTGTCCCCGATACAGCGGTCGGCATCCGTACCCCCTGATCAACATCTCGCGGAATCTTCCGCCGGAGGTCGTCCTCTGGCTCACCGCCGTATGCCCGCTCTGCTCGGAAGCAGGCAGGCGCGCTGAAGTTCGCGAAGGGGGACGGGCGTTGGCCGGCGCGGCGGCGCCTGGGGCGCCGAACGTGCCGGTGACCGCCACTCTCCACGACACCGTGCGGAACCAGATCTGACTCGAGATCGTTCAGATCGAGTCGATGCGCCCGCCCTGACGCCCTCACACCCCCACGACGTGCGCCATCAGGACGGCGACGAGTGCGTGGACGACGTCGGGCGTCCGCCGTTCCCCGGAAGCGGCGCAGCCGCCCGGTACAGCACCTTGGACACGCTGATCAGCTCGCGTTGCTCCTTGCCCGAACCGACCATGGGCCGCGACCCGTTGAGCGGCACCTGTGCGGTCTCCGGCAGAAACCGTACGGTGACCAGGCCGATCACACCGGCCAGTATGAGGTAGTAGGCGGGCATGAGGTCGTCCCCCGAGGCGCTGATCAGCGCTTCGGTCACCAGCGGCGTGGTACCGCCGAAAGCCGCGACCGCGATGTTGAAACCGATGCCCATCGCGGCATAGCGAACGGCCGTGGGGAACAGCGCCGGCAGCGTGGCCGCGCTCGGTGCGGCGAAGCAGGCCAACAACGAGGAGAGGATCAGTACGCCGAGGACCGGCAGCCAGATGCCGTGTGCCTTGACCAGCTGGAAGGACGGTACGGCGAGCACGATCATGGCAGCCGACGAGATCCCGTAGACGGGCCGCCGTCCGACCCGGTCACTGAGCCGTCCGACGAAGGTGATCAGCAGAGCGATCCACACCATGCCGATCAGCACGAGGAGGTCGGCCGAGCCACTGGACCGGCGGAGGGTCTCCGTCTGGTACGTCGGCAAGAACCCGGTGACCATGTAGTTGGTGACGTTGTAGAGCAGCACCAGACCCATGCAGACGAGCAGTGGGCGCCAGTGCCGCGTGACGATGGTCCTGAACTCGCTGCCCGCGGACTGCTGGGCGACGGTCTTTTTGTGTCCGTCCAGTTGCTGCTGGAACGCCGGCGATTCTTCCAGCTTGAGCCGCATGTACAGGCCGATCACACCGAGCGGCCCGGCGATCAGGAACGGCAGACGCCATCCCCACGTGAGCATCTGGTGGTCGGTAAGCAGCAGATGCAGGGTGGTGACGAGCGCGGAGCCGAGTGCGTAGCCGACGAAGGTGCCGAAGTCGAGCCAGCTGGAGAGGAAGCCGCGGCGCCGGTCCGGTGAGTACTCGGCGACGAACGTGGTGGCCCCGCCGTATTCCCCACCGGTGGAGAATCCCTGCACCATTCGGGCCAGCAGGAGCAGGATCGGGGCGGCGATGCCGATCGTCGCGTAGCTGGGGATGAGACCGATGGCGAACGTGCCCACGGCCATCATGATCATGGTGGTGGCCAGCACCTTCTGCCGGCCGACGCGGTCGCCGAGTGGCCCGAAGACAAGCCCCCCGAGCGGGCGGACCACGAAGGCCGCCGCGAAGGTGGCGAACGACGAGATCACCTGGGCGCTGGGGGACGCGCCGGGGAAGAAGACCTTGCCGATGACCGCGGCCAGATAGCTGTAGACGCCGAAATCGAACCACTCCATGCAGTTGCCGAGCGCCGACGCGCCGACCGCCCGCCGCAGCAGTGCCGGCTCGACGACCTGCACGTCATCGGCGTGGAAAGCCCGCTTGTTCCGTCGGAGTCGGTGCACGAGCTCGTCGCGGACCTGCCCGGGCAACTCCACCGGCTTCTGCAACCTTGCCGGCCCGGCTTCGCCCATTGTGTCGGGTACGGTCTCGGCCACCTTGCCACCCTCTTCCACGACCACACGTTTTGCTGAAGCGATCTCTGGGGCGAATGTGAACACCCCGCACAGGATCTGCTGCCCGAGAAGATCGAAGTCACACACGTGTCAACGGTGACCGCGCGTACCTCGGGCACCACCGCGACCCGGCCGCCCGCGAGGCCGCCTTCATTCCTCCGGGCGGCGACGACGGCAGCGGGATCCGCACGGTGTCGGCATAGCGGCGGTGGTTCAGCCGGCGAGATGTTTCAGCTCCTCGACTCCGTGGGCGCCGGCGAGTTCGGCCAAGTCCACGAAGCCGGTCTCATCCCGGCCGGAGCCCCTGTGCGCGTCGACGGCCGGGGCACCCCCGGGGGTGGCGTCAGGCGGCCAAGACCTGGGGCGTTGTGGCGGTCGTAGAGCGGTTCACTCGCAGCTGTTGCAGGAGGGCGTCGGCCGCCAAGAGCGCCTGGTCCACGGACCGGGTGCCGGTGATGACGCACAAGGTGTAGGAGGCATCTTCCAGTTCCCGGCTCATGGAGCCGGTGGGCTGCCGTTCATGGTTGAGGCGGGCCGCCGCGAATCGAGCCAATACCGCACGCAGTTCCTTCTCCGCCGGCAGCAACACCGCGACGCCCTCCCTCGTCAGGCAGGCCACTTCCAGGGCCCGCTATATCCGTGAGCGCTCACCCGACAGGTGGCACCCCCAGCCGAATTGGAGCACACCTCTCTCCGGTGACTCGTGTGCCCCCGCAGACGCACCGTAAGCATCGCCCGCCGCGACGTGCCCTGCACAAGGACAGGGCGGCCGGCGTGGCCATTCCTACCGGTCGGAGGGCACCACCGGCCCCCGGGCGATCAGGACGTCGGCTTCGCGGCGCCAGCCGAGGGCGGAGTACAGGCGCTGGCCTTCCTCACTGGCGATGAGCAGACCGGTACGGGCGCCCTGGGCCACGGCGGCTTCCGCCAGAGCGCTCATCATGGCGCGGCCCAGGCCTCGTCGCCGGTGCGCCGCGTCCGTCTCGATGCGATCGGCGATCGCATCGGCGCCGACCACGGCGATGGTGCCGCGCGCCGCCACCGCTCCGGAGGAGTCGTGGAGGGTCACGACCGTAACTGGTCCCTGCACGCGGACCTCGCGCTCGTACGGCGCGACGGGCGCGTGCTGCGGGTGCTCGGCCAGACCGGTCGTCATGAACCACTCCGACCGGTGCAGCAACTCCAGTCCGGCGGTGCCGACTGCGGCTTCGACGGCGCCCGGGCGCAGCGTGGGTACCGTGAGCCAGGTGGTCTTGCTCGCGGTGGCGACGGCTGCTGCCAGCCGTGCCAGGGACTCAGGGTTTTCGTCCGCGCGGAGTGCGAAGACCTCGGCCTCGCGGCCGGGTTGATCGCACTCGGACCGCAGGCCGTCCCCGGCGGGCCCGACCGGCTCGGCCTCGGGCAGGGAGCGGGCCACGGTCCAGCCGTTCACCCAGCGTCGTATCAGCTCTGAGTCGATCTTCGTCATCCGGTGATTAGAGCATGACGGCAACAGGTGGACAGGCGAATAGCCCTCCCCGGCCGGCCACCGCCGGGGGATGCCGCCCTCCCTTCCCATGTGCCCGAACCACAGGCTCCCGGCCCGACACAGGCGTCCTTCAGCCGACGACGAAGGCCGTGAGGACGAGCGACACCAGGGGGCAAGGGCGCCGGGGAACGTGCCGTCGTGAACAGCGGGTAGTGCCCTCCAGTGAACTCGGCAGCCGGCGCTGGACGCGTTGCGACGGCAGGCGCCGGGCTGGGTCCCCTGTCGGCCGCACGCGATCCGCGGGCTCTTGGAGCAGCCCCATCCGTCAGGCTGTGTTTTCGGCGGCACTCGGAGCGGGTGTGCTTACAGTCAGGGGGTGGTTGGCGAGTTCTTCGCGGAGTGCGGGGACGAGGGTGAAGCGGGCGGTGTGGGGTACTTCGTCGCGCATCTCCCGCTCCGGGTGCGGCACGGGCTACCGGCTGGGGCTTCACGGTCATTCAGGGGAACGCGGTGCGCGGTCGTCGTGTTGCCGTTGAGCCGGGGGACGGACAGGAGCAGCTCCCGGGCGCGGGCTTCCCAGGGGGGACGGACGGTCAGCGGAACAGACGGAAGAATCCGCGCACCTGCTTGACCAGCGACTCCGGCTGCTCCAGCGCGGCGAAGTGGCCGCCGTGCGGCAGCTCCTCGAACCAGCGCAGGTCGGTGAACCGCAGCTCGGCCTCCCGCCTCGACGGGCGGGTTATGTCGCGCGGGTAGACCGACAGTCCGGATGGCGCGGTCACCTTGTCCCGGAAGTTGGCGAAGCTCTCCCAGTACAGGCGCGCCGACGACGTGGCCGACGCGGTGAACCAATAGACCGAGATCTCGTCGAGGATCGTCTGCCGCGACAACGCGTCCTCGGGATGGCCGTCGTTGTCCGTCCACGCCCAGAACATCTCGGCGATCCAGGCTGCCTGCCCGGCCGGGGAATCGGTGAGGCCGTAGCCGAGCGTCTGCGGCCGGGTCGCCTGGATCGCCGAGTATCCCCGGCCGGTGCGCTGCATCTCCTTCTCGGCCTCGAGATTCGCCAGCTCCGCGGGCGTCGGGTCGTCGAACGTGCCCGCCGCCACGGATCCCAGGTTCAGGTGGACGCCGGCGACCCGCTCGGGCGCCACCTCGCCCAGCGCCCCGGACACCGCCGAACCCCAGTCACCGCCCTGCGCGCCGTACCGTTCGTAACCCAGCGAGACCATCAACGTGTCCCAGGCGCGCGCGATGCGAGTGATGCCCCACCCGGTCGTCGACGGCTTGTCACTCCAGCCGTACCCGGGCAACGACGGCGCGACCACGTGGAACGCGTCCGCCGGGTCACCGCCGTGCGCGCGGGGGTCGGTCAGCGGGCCGAGGACCTCCAGGAATTCGAGCACCGAACCCGGCCACCCGTGCGTGAGCACGAGCGGGAAGGCGTCCGGCTCCGGCGAGCGGACGTGCAGGAAGTGGATGCCCAGCCCGTCGATGGTGTCGCGGTACTGCGGGAAAACGTTCAGCCGCTCGGCGAACCCGAAGTCGTAGTCCTCGGCCCAGCTGCGGCACAGCTCCTGTGCATACGCCAGCGGCAGCCCCTGTGACCAGTCGTCCACCGGCTCGCGCTCGGGCCACCGTGTCCGTCGCAGTCGTTCACGCAGTTCCGCGATCTCGGCTTCGGTGACGCTGACCTCGAATGGCTCGGCGGGCATGGCAAGGCTCCTTGCTGGTCGAGGCGTTGCCGGAACAGTTGCAGGTGGACTGTCAGCGCGGGCTCCCACGCGTCGTACCGGGTGCGGGGCGGCGGTCGGCGGTGGGGCGCCGGGTCAGGCTGAGGACGAGTCCGGACAGGGGGAGTGCCGAGAGCACGGCGAGGGCCACCGGCACCGGCACGATGCCGGACAGACCCGCGACAGCGGCTGGACCGATCCCGCCGCCCAGGGCGTTCATGAAGTTGAGCAGGCCCTGTGCGGTGTCGCGGTCGTCCGCGGCGACCAGGTCCGGCGCGAGGCTCACCAGTACGGCTTGGGCGTCGGCGAACCCGCACACGGCCAAGGCCGTGCCGAGGACGATCGGGATCGGCCCGGTGAAGGCCGCGACCACGAGCACGCCGATGACGGTGAGTGCCGCAAGCCCGGCCGACACCTGCCAGCCGGTGAACCGGTCGGTCAAGGTGCCGACCAGCTGCCCGGCCAGCACCGAGCAGGCGGCGGCCGGGATTAAGAGCACGCCGGCTTCCAGGGGACCGCCGCCCGTGGCCTGCTCGATCAGGGACGGGGCGCGGAACAGCACCCCGTAGTAGCCGGCGAAGACGGTCCCGCCGATGAGCCCGGCCGCCAGGAAGCCGCGGGATGCGATCACCCGTCGGGGCACGAACCCGTCGGGCGTGCTGCGCACGCGCCACCACAGTCCCACGGCGGCGAGCACCCCGGCGGCGGCCACGACGAGCGTGACCGGAGCGGGCAGGCCGACCGAGTGTGCCTGCAGCAACGTGATCAAGGAGCCGGCGAGTACCGACAGCACGGCCGCGCCGACGACATCGAGTCGCCCGGTCGCGCCGTTTCGCTCGCCGCTACCGCTACCGCTACCGCTACCGCTACCGCTCCGCGCCAGCGCGCGCCTGCTCGGCAATGCGGCCGGCAGGAGGGGTAGGGCGAGGGCCGGGATCGCGAGCACGGCACGCCACCCGAGCCATGCGGTCACCGCTCCGCCCAACAGTGTCCCGCACCCCGACGCCGTCGCGCCGGCGGCCGCGATGATTCCCAGGGCGCGGATCCGTTGCCGCCCGGGAAGGGCGGTGGCCGCGGCAAAGACGGCGATCACGGTCGCGCCCGCCCCGGCGCCGCCGATCAGTCGGCCGACGATCACGACGGACAGTGTCGGCCCGGCTCCGGCGAGCGCGGAGCCCGCGGCGAGCGTCACCACCCCGGCGACGAGGACCTGGAAGGGGCTCCAGCGGACCATCAGCCGGCCCGCCACCGGCATCGCGAGCGCGGAGGTGAGGGACCAGGCGGCGAGAATCCATGCGGTGGCCCCGAACGGCACCGCGAGTGCGCGGCCGATGGCCGGCAGGGCCACCGACGGCGCTCCCAGTGCCACGTACATCGGCAGCACCAGCATCCCCAAAGTCAGCCCCAGCCGACGCCCGTCCGGGGCGTCGAATCGCTCCGGTGCAGGGGCCCCTCCAGACGGGATCGTCTGCGGCGGCGTCCCCTGCCGAGTATGCTGTGACATGCTAAAGCTCCTTTGCGTGTAACATTACGAGGCAGTGCGGAGACACGTCAAATGCGGGACGCGTATCACAGTCCATGGGCGGTCCAGACGGCCGTCGACCTGGCCAACACCTTGAGGCCGGTCAAGGGAGAGGACGCGCTCGAGACCGTGGAGCAGTTGCGGGACTTCCTCGACGCCCATCCCACGGCCGAGCCGCTGAGTTCGGCAGCGAACCAAGGGACCGGTCCGCGGCATCTCACCCACTCCGACCTGGCGGAAGTCCGCGCGTTGCGCGAGACGGTGCGTCAGGTGCTCGAACGAGCCAACACGGACGCGGTCGAAGCTGCGGCTCTGATCAATGCTGGTCTGCGTCGCAGCCGCGCCACCCCGGTACTGCGCCACGAGGGCGACCGCTGGTGGACCGAGGTGACCTCCGACACCGACCACTGCGCGGCGCACCTTGCCGCAACTACGCTCAGCGCGCTTGCCTCTGTGATCGCCACACTCGGTCCCGATCGACTCGGCGTATGTGCCGGGCCGACCTGCCGGGCCACTTTCGTGGACCTCTCGCGCAACGGCTCGAAGCAGTACTGCACCCGAACCTGCGCACACCGGGCCAGCGTCGCGGCCTACCGGAGCCGGCGCAGCCCGCGTTGAGCGCCGGCACCTGACCCCGCCAAGCCGGCGCCGGGGTTTCGTCCGATCCCGCCTTCGGCGAACTTGTTCGTGCCTCCGAGGGCGTTCCTCGCGATGCGATCTGCATCGCGGCGAAAGCCGCAACGCAGGCCCAAGGCCGCAAGATCTCCGTTCCGACGTGACCAACGACTCCGAGCCGCGGCCAAGTTCGCCGCCGAGCACTCCCCGACTGTGACCGCGCACCTGTTCCAGGCCGAGATTCCCGCGGCCGCCGACGTACGCGTCACCGTGGTCGGCGGACGGTGATGACGGGTGATGGCGGTGGCGGCGAGGTCGAAGAAGGGGTTGATCACAACAGTGCGGTGTTCGTCGCGCATGCCGAAGCGATGCGCAAGGACGTGATGATCCGGCTCGTGGCCGCCCGCCTCGCCGGCGAGGAGATCGAACCAGGCGGTCCCATCGAGGCCGAAGCAGCTCGCCATCGCCGCCTCGCCGACGATCTCAAGAATGATTGATCACTTCTCGGCCGGGCGCGGTCAGCGGCGCGAGTCTCAGCCGGGCGCGGTCAGCGGCGCGAGGAGGCTGTCCACGACGCGGCGGACCTTCGCGGCCGCAGTGCCGTCGCCCAGGCGCATCGCGGTGTTCGCGGCGGTGAGGACGGCGTCGATCTGGAACGCTGTGAGGTCGGCATCGAGGCCGGCACTCGTCCCCGCGTCGTCGATGGCGTGTCGCAGCTCGGCGGCGATGCGGTCGCGCCAGGCCCGTTGCTGGCCGGCCAGCATGTCCCGCACCGGGCCCGGCCGGCTGTCGAACTCGGGCAGGTTCGCCGCCCAGAAGCAGCCGCCCGGGAACAGCGGCTGCTCGGCGTAGGCGAGCCAGTGCTCGACTAGGGCGCGCAGCCGCTCGGCGCCCTGGGGTCGGGTCAGCGCGGGGCGGATCACGGCCTCCTCGAAGGCCTCGCGTGCCGCCTCGATCACGGCCAGTTGGAGCTTCTCCTTCGTGGAGAAGAGCGTCTGGACGCTGCTCTTGCCCACGTTCAGGTCCGTCGCGAGCCGACCGAAGCTGAGCCCGTCGAGCCCCTCCAACGACGCCGTGTCGACGGCGTGCCGCACGATCGTCCGTCGCGACCGCAGACCTCGAAGCAGGCGCCCGTCCTGCACATCCTCGCTCACCTGCCTCATTGTGCCACCCCCTTGCGAAAAACGTACGTACGACCGTACGTTTTCTTCGTGAACACCCATCAGATGTTCGAGCTCGCCCAGGCGTTGGCGCACGCCAAGAGCCGTCAGGACCTGCCCGCGGCGCTCCGGCTCCTGCACCAGGACGTACTGCTGGAGTCGCCACCCTTCGGCACCAAGGCCCGCGGCCTGCCCGACAACGAGAAGGCGCTGGCACGCTTCTTCGCGTCCTTTCCCGACTACGAGGTCACCCTCGACGGGCACGCCGGCAACGACGACACCCTGGCCTGCTGGGGCACGGCACGCATGACCATGACCGGTGACCGGTTCGGCGTGACGCCCAACGGCAGGCGCGCCGAACTGCCGGTGTTCCTCCAGTTCACCTTCGCTGACGGCCTGATCGCCGGCGAGCGGTTCTTCCTCGACCTCGCGGAGCTGTGCGCCCAGTCGGGCGTCTCCACCGACCAGGTCCGGCACACCCTGCTGGGAGGCAGCGCATGACCCCCGACCCCCGCACGAAGACCATCGGCGAGATCACCACGTGCCACCTCTTCGACCTCGTCATCGACCTGAGCCCCCGACTGGACTTCGGCACCGGCCCGCTCGGCCGCAGAACCCTGTTCGGCGACACGGGAGGCACCTTCCACGGACCGCGCCTGCACGGCGACGTGCTCCCGATCGGCGGCGACTGGGCACTGCTCCGCCCCGACGGGACGCTGTCACTGGACGTGCGCCTCACCCTGCGCACCCACGACGGCGCCCTGGTGTACATGAGCTACGGCGGCCGCTGGGTCACCCCGCCCGAATTGCGGGCCGACATCGCCGATCCGGCCAAGAGGTACGACATCGATCCGGCCCGGTACTACTTCCGCACCAACCCGCTTTTCGAGACCGGATCGCAGAAGTACGCATGGCTGAACGACATCGTCTGCGTCGGAGTGGGTTACCTCATCGAAGGCGGGATCGCCTACAAGGTTGCCCAGGTCGAATGAGCCGGTTCTTCAGAGCGCAGTACGTCGGCTGGAACGGCCGGCAGCGAACCACGCTGGCCGAGTTGCGTGCCAGCGGCCGGCGCCGTCGGCTCGACGAGGAGGCCTCCGGGGTGATCGGGAGCGGCGCGGAGCCTCGGTGGGCGGCTCAGCGGGCGCTGCTGATCCGCTCGCCGTCCGGCAGCGTGCTGCGGGACGGCGTGGGTTCCCTGCCTGCTGGGGTGGCCTGGTGCCGGCCGGGCGGACGGCAGTCCGTATAGCAGGCGGCGGCCGAGCTGGGGGGCTGCTGGGCTGCTGCTGGTTACTGGATCAGTTGGTGCTGCCCTGTCGCGCAGGTCCTGGCAGGGCCGTCCTGACCGTGGCGCTCGATTCGTGGGCGGGGCGCGCTGCGCCGCGCGGTGAAGCACTCCCGACTCGGGTTCTGGCACAGCTTCCGTGCAGCGGCCACTCTGTGTATTTGCTGCGGCTGCTCGGTCGTAATTGCCGGGCGGTCGCGGTCACGAGTCTCGTACGGTGCCGAGATGTTGACTGTACGAGCTATGACGGAAGCTGGTGTCCCGGCGGCCGCATCAGCTGGCCCTCACTCGTCGAGTCCGGAATCGGCCGTATGCTCCTCGAGGCCGTGCACGCTCATGCGGACGGCTTCAGCGGCTGACGGCGCTGTCCAGGCTGACGACTACGACGGAGTATCCGTAACCGAAGTTCGTTACCGGCGCACGCTGTAGAACACGTACGGAATGAGCTCGCCGGAAGTCAGGCGAGGAGAACCCGTTTCGGCAGCAGAGGAAAGCCCGCGCGGCCGAACATCTGCCGTTTGAGCATCTTGATCCGATTGACATCACCTTCGACGACGCCTGACTTGCAGGGCAGCGTGAGTCCGGCGATGACGGCGTCGCGGTCGCGGTCGATGCCGGCGGCGAGCGTGTGGAGGCTGGGTAGGTCGTCCTGACGGACGGCATGGAGCCAGTCCTCAGGCGCTCGCCCTTGCGGCCGGTGACCATGGCCGCGAAGGAACGGACGTGCCAGGTCAGGGCGTCGAGTTCGGGGCAGTGAGCCCGGACGGCCTTGAGCTCGGGATGCTCGGATTCGGTGAGGGTTTCCGGGTTCCGGAGCTCGCCGACGCCGCGACGCCGTGCACGACGCCTGTGACAGAACGAAGACGTCGCAGTGGACCGCTCGTAACTCGGTGCGGGATACAAATATCTTCGACCGCATGAACCGTGCCAGTCCTGGGGGAACACCGTGAAGTACACCCGCGTCACTGCTCTCGCCGCCATCGGTGTGGCCACTGCCCTCTCGCTCACCGCCTGTGGCAGCGACGGCTCCGGAAAGGACTCGTCGCCCAAGAGGTCCTCGGCTTCCTCGGCCTCCTCGTCGTCGGAGAGCGACTCGAAGGCCGAGGGCGGTTCGGGCTCGGGCAGCTCGACGGCTGGCAAGGCAACGGCGGGCTCCAGCAACGCACAAGGCGGCTCCAGCCAGGCGGCCTCCGGCAAGGGCACCGAGGCCGGCGCCGGGGGCGGTGCGAAGGAGGCCGGCGGCAAAGTCCCCTTCTGCAAGACCGCAGACCTGGCCATCGCTGCCAGGAACGCCGCGCCCGACAAGACCTCCGGGAGGATCGACATCACCATGACCAACCGGGGGACGACCACTTGCTCGGCGACGGGCTTCGCGGGCGTCGACATCAAGGATGCCGACCACACTTCGAGCCCCATCAAGCGCGGCCACGCCCAGCCGCGTCTCACGATCCTGAAGCCCGGCGACGCCGCTGTCTTCGACCTCGCCTACGATATCGACACCACCGGCAAGAGCCTCACGTCTCCGACCGACATCCTCGTGACGCCGCCGAACGAGACCCACACCGTTACCTTGAAGTGGCCGGCGGGCGCGGGGCAGATCAAGGGCGCCTACACCGACGTCGAGGTCTACCCCACGCACACGACCAAGTAGCAGCGGCTTCGTCCCGTCCACCGCACATGTCGGCGATAGAGGGGATCCAGCACCCGGTCGGCTCGTGTACTTCTTCCGGCACTTCGGCCGGTGGGGTTCGCAGTGGCCGCAGTGCGGCGACGTACATGAAGGTGGCCCTCGCGACCGGGGCGGGCCCGACCCCTTCGTGCGTAAGAGAAGAGCGAGGTTTCCACCATGGCCGCCGCAGCACTGCTCATAGGTTTCGCCATGTTCTTCGTTGCTCCGGTCGTCCCATGGCTGCTGTTTCCGATGCGCCGCCGGGCAGGAGCCGCCGCCGCTGCGGTGTGGGGGGTGGCGCTCCTCGTCCTGAGCACCGTCGTCTGGGACGGGGCTTTCCTGCCGTCGGCACTCCTCACTGCCTTCTCGTGTTGCGTCCGTCTGGTGGTCGAGGCGACAGGCACCTTGGAGGAGCCGCGGGCACGGCGCCGCGCCCGCCACTCGGAACGTGTCTGTGCGCGAGTCGCTCAGGACACCTGACGAAGCGCGATCCGTGCTCCTTCGGGAGCGCGGCCGCTGCTGCGGCGGCGTCGAATCCAAGAAGAACCGCCTCTTCCCCCGTGGCAGCAGAGCGAGTCACGAGGAGCAGGCCGCGCACCTGGGCTGATGGTCCGCAGTCGCCATCAACGACAGCACCGACGGCTTCATCCCCCCTGGCCGGGCAGGGGGGCCTGCTGGGCCGCGGCCGACTACTTGATCAGTTGGTGCAGGGCTGTCGTGCAGGCCTTGCCGCGGTCGTGTTCACCGTGGTGCTCGGTCCGTGGGGGGAGGGCGCTGCGCCGGGCCACCCGGCGGGCCGCGTTCGAGACCGCGGTCACATTCGAGGGTCCCAGACGGTGACCGCAGGGTGACGGGTTCCGTGCGGGCCGTGAGCGAGACGGTGAAGCACCCCACATGACGCAGGTCACCTACGACCCGGGGCCGTAGTCCTAAATGTCCGATACATCCTTTCGGGCACC
>NZ_JBVIJC010000027.1:0-128930 GCF_055581605.1 Streptomyces sp. NPDC031418 | reverse complement strand
AACGTCCACAGTTCTTCCGGCGCCATCCGCTCGACAAGCGCAGCAGTCATCACCCCAGACTGCCGCAAGATCACGCCAACTGAAATGACGTCTTATGCGCAAGCGCGGCGTCCAGCTCCAACTCTGGGGCCCCCTGGCCCAGGGCCGCGACGACCTGTTCACCAACCAGGCCTTGAACGAGATCGGTATCGCACATGGCAGAGCGTGGCCCAGGTCGTTCTGCGCTGAATCACTTCCAGCGCGGCATCATGGTCATCTTCAAGTCCGTCCGACCCAGCACATGGCCGAGAAACATCGCCGTCTCCGACTTGCAGCTCACCGAGGACGAGATGAACCGCATCGCCACGCTGGACACCGACGCCGGCAGCATCCTCGACCACCGTGACCCGGAGTCCGGCAACGTCCGCTTCGACGCCTGATACCAAGCCGCCCAAGTAGGCACCGTCGCCGGGTCGCAGGTACTGCCCGGCGGCCTGGCTACGGGCGCTACCGGCGTCTGCTCGGGGGCCGCCCGCATCGCCGTTCGCTCAGGGCACCCCGTCGGCGCCTGATCACCAACCGACGCCGTATCCGCACATTCCGCACATACTGTATGGAGCCGAGAGAGTGGCCCCAGGCAGTGGGAGTTCCCTGGGATTTTTCTGGGGCTTCCTGCTGCATCAACGGGCACGAGCGTGAAACCACCGAAAGACCCTTTCCGCAGCTCGGCGACCCGGATCAGCCGACGCGGCAGGTCACAGCCCCGACCGGTCTCTTCCGCGACATCTGACCGCTACGGCGGCCACCGGGGCGGAGATCGCTGGAACCGGTGGCCGCGCGCGGCCGCGATGGACGCCCGGTCGTGTCCGCCTCCGCGGGGTGCTCGTTGACTCCCGGGGGGCGGGCACACACCGGGAGGAAGAGCGGGATGACGCAGGCCGCGGTGAGCGAGCTGGAGGAGCGGGTACCGGGACGTCGGTGGACGGTGCGGATGGACCCCGTGGGGCGGGGCAGTGCGACGGTGCGCGTCTCGTGCAGCCGTCCCGCGTGCGCCGAGCAGCGTCTGCCGTCCGCGGCGGCCGGCCGTGCGGCCGCCGCCGCCCACCTCAGGGCCCACCTTCGCGCCGCCCCCGCCCCCAGGGCCGGGGCGTACTGCGCGTGCAGGGCCGAGGGATGCCGCGCCCATCTGTCCGACGCCGGCCGGCATCCGCGTGCCGAACCCTGGCGGTGCGGCGGACCGGTCGTCCTGGCCGTGCTCACCGACAAGGAGGGACGCTGGTGGCAGGCCCTGGAGTGCTGCTCGCGGTGCGCGGCCGCCACCCCCGGAGCACGGACTGCGGCCGTCTCCGGGGCGCCCGGCCCGCGGACCGGTGACCGCCCGGCCGCCCCGACCACGAGTCCGGGCGCGGGTCCGACCACGGGTCCGAGCGCGGGGCCGGGGGCGGGTCCGGGCGCGGGTCCAACCACGGGTCCAGGCGCGGGTCCGGGCGCGGGTCCAACCACGGGTCCAGGCGCGGGTCCGGGCGCGGGTCCGGGCGCGGGTCCGGGCGCGGGTCCAACCACGGGTCCAGGCGCGGGTCCAACCACGGGTCCGGGCGCGGGCGTGCCGCAGTTCTCCGACCGTCAGGCCGTCGCCGGGGCGAGGGCTCCCGCTCCCCGCTCCGCACCCGCCCGGCGCCGCCCCGCGCAGGCGAAGATCTCCCAGCGGGTCATCCCGCACGACCTGCGGCCCGTCGCCCTGCGGGACGAACTCATCGAACTGGGCGGTCTCTTCCGCGCCTACCAGCAGCGCGCCGAACCCGACCTGGAGCTGCTCGCCGGCCTCCAGGAACGCAAGGCCCGCGCCTTCACCGCCTGGGCCGATGCCACCGGCGACGGCGCTCTGCGGTGGGAGGCCCAGCGTGCCGAGCGGGCCGCGGCCACCATCCGGCTCCAGCACCAGTACCGCACCGGCGGCATCGCCGGAGTCGACGGTCCGGCCGTGCCGCGGCTGCTGACCGTGCCGACGCAGTGGGAGCACGTGCGCTCCGTCCTCGCGTACGTGGCCGGCCACAGCCCGCTGCCCGGACCGGAGGCACGACTGCTGGTGCTGATGGTGACGTTGCGCACCGCGCACACCGGTACCGGCAACCTCGTCGGGCGGGATCTCACCGGGCTGGGCCTGACCGATCCGGAGGGCCTGGTCGAGCAGCTGACCGGCTGTGGCTGGCTCACTCTGCCGGGCACCGCCGGAGAGCTGGTCGCCTCCCGGCCGGAGGACCCCGTCCCGGTCACCGTCCCCTCCCTGGTCCCCCGGGCGGACGGCACGGGCCCGTTCACGTTCGGCAGGAAGATGCGGCCCAGACTCTCCGGATGGGCCCAGAAGGTCGTCTCGGACAAGAAGCTCCGCAAGGCCAAGGCCGGCGCCGGCACCCGGCTGCTCGCCCTGACGCTGGCCACCCGGACCGATGCCTCGGGACGCCTCGGTCCCGGCGGTGAGGGCATCCCCCACGGCGCTCTCGCCTCCTGGGTCCCGGTCGGCACCGGCGAGTTGCGGCACCTGGTCGACCAGCTGACCGCGGCGGACTGGCTCACCGACGCCGCCCTCACCGACACCCACCTCACCGGCCGGCTGACCGAACGCGTCCTCCCGCTCACCTGTCCCCTCCAGCCTTGAGGCACCCGTTGGGACGCACGGCCGATCAGCCGGGGCCCGGGAGGGGACTGCTGGTCTCCGGTACGTGTGCGGCGGGCGACACATAGATCCGCAGGCCTTCCCGCCGGAAGGACGTCCAGGCGCGGGCGTAGGAGGGCGGGGCGCTGCTGCCGTCGGTCAGGACCGCGACCGGTATCCGCCGGGCCGTCCGGGTGAGGGCGGCCGCCGTGGTGTTCGCGTTGTGACCGCTGATGTCGACGGAGGAACAGCCGGCGTAGAAGGCGATCGGGACGTTGTCGCCGCCGGTCACCAGGCACGGCGCCCGCACTCCCAGACGGTGCAGCGCCCGGGCCGTGCGCGCCCAGCCGCGGTGCCCGGCGGTGGCCCCGTCGACCGTGCGCTCCAGCACCACGAACTGCACCGCCAGATGCCCGGCGAGCCCGAGCGCCACCGCCGTCACGGCCACCGGACGCCAGGTGCGCGGCGCCGCGGTGACCAGGTGCGCCAGGGCGTCGGCGACCGGAATCGCCAACAGCGCGTAGGCCGGGAGCAGGAAGCGGGGAGCGGCGTAGCCGATCAGGAACAGGTACGGGAAGGCGGCCGTGGCGGCGCAGGCCAGCGGCGTCAGCGTGGCGGCCGTACGCCCGCCGCGGACCGCGACGACCAGCGCGAGCGCCGCGAGGACCGGGAGCGCGAACCACCAGGCGGACACCGCCGGATCCGGCAGCGCGCCGCCGCACGGACGGCACAGCGTACGGCCGGCCAGGCTCCGCAGCTGGTCGTCCACGGCGAGGTTCCAGCCGAGCCCGCCCTGGATGCGGGAACCGTCGGCCAGCCGCCGGGCGAGACCGCCGTACCCGGTGTACGCCTCGACGACCCATTCGGCCGCCCCGGCCACCAGTCCTCCCACGAGCGCGGCCGGCGGCTTCCAGTGCCGCCACCGCCGTACGACGACCGGCGCGGCGAGCAGTGGCAGGCAGGCCCAGACCGCGTCCGTCGGGCGCATCAGCGCCATCAGTGCCGCGCTCGCGGCCAGGCCCCACACAGGAGCGCGTCGCGCCCGGTCCTGCTGGGCACGGAGGAAGCAGCCGGTACCGGCGAGGGCGCCGATCGCCACCCAGAGGTTGGGCATGGCCTGGGGGCCGTAGTACAGCGTCACCCACAGCGACGCGAAGAGCGCGCCGCCGAGAGCGAGGACCCGGGCGGGGAACAGGCCGCGCCAGGCGCGCAGCGCGAGGAACAGTGCCAGTCCCGAGAGCACGGCCAGGTAGCTGCGCAGCAGCGTGGTGGACGACGACCAGGAGGCGACCGGTGCCACCAGCAGCGAGACGCCCCGGGCGCGCGGCGCGCTGAAGAACGCCGCGGGGACATGCGCGCTGACTTGGCTGACGTACACCGTCTCGTCCCAGCCCAGCCCCATGCCGGGCCGGACAAGGGCGAGTTGGGCGAGGGTGAAGGCCACCGCGACCGCGGCCGGCCAGCCGTCCCGGCGCCGGTCCCACCAGGTGTCCGCGAGGGGTTGCGGTCCGCTGCGGGCCGGGTGCCCACGCTCCGTGTTCACGGTTCTGGTCATGCATGACCTCCGCCCCTGCGGCCCGGAGGACAGGGGGTGAGCGCGAGGGATCGGAACAGGGTCAAGCTAACCCGCGCCTCCCCGGCCCGCAGCGCGAGGCGCCGGGCTCCGTTAAATGAGTTGGCCCGGCAGGACTTCGCTGCTAGCGTCTGAGCAGCCGTGAGAGAGAGCGAGGAGGTGAGACCCGTGAAGGCTGTTTTCGTGCGGGTGCTCCCCCTTGTCGTCACGGTGGGCGGTTGACATAGGTGTCGCCGGGAGCGCCCCTGACAAGGCACTCCTGTGAGAGGTACACCTGTGAACCCTGTGCGTTCCATTCCCGGCGCGGACAGCCATCCGGTCGTGGTCACGCGGGTCGCGGACACGCAGTGGCACGCCCTGGAGGACGACCGGACCGTCGGCCGCGGCCACGCCTCGCGCCGGCCCGACGGACGGCTCTTCATCAGTGTCGACGCGTGGCACGGCGCGGTCTTCGACCGTCTCGCCGACGCGATGTCGACGGACCTTCCGGCGCCCCTGTACACCGTCGTCGACGAGACCGACCACGACACCAGGTCCGCCTGGGAGCGGGCCGGTTTCGCCGTCGCCCGCCACGAGCGGGGCTGTGTCGTGCCCACCGACCCGCGGATCACCGGGCTCGGCTCGGTGCGGCCCCCGTCCGGGGTGACGGTCGTGCCCGCCGGCGAGGCGGAGGAAGGCCCGCTGCGCGCCCTGGACCGCCTGGTCCGCGACGAGGTCGAGGCGACCGTCGGCTGGCGGACGATGCCGGCCGAGGTGCTGCCCCGCCCGGCGGGGACCACCGTGCTCGACCCGTCGAAGTACGCCGTGGCGCGGCAGGGCGACGCGTACGTGGGGCTGCTCCGTATGGGGCCGCTGACCCGGCAGCCGCGGATCGGGCTGGTCGCCGTCCGGTCGGACAGCCGGCGCCGCGGCATCGCCCGGGCGCTGCTGGCCCATGCGCTGGATGCGCTGCACCGCTCCGGTACCGCCTCGGCATGGGCCGAGGTGGACGAGTCCAACGCGGCGGCCATCGCCCTGTTCAAGAGCATCGGTGCCCGGCGCGCGCCCGGCACCCTGGAGCTGGTCCTGCGCTGACGCTCCCAGCCGCACCGCACCGCACCACAGCACACCACACCGAGACCCCGTCGCCGTACGGGAGAAGTGAGAGACCATGACGAAGACATCAGGGGGCGTGGAAGTCGAGGGCACCGTCACCGAGTGCCTGCGCAACGCCACCTTCAGGGTGGAACTGGAGAACGGGCACACGGTGCTCGCCCACATCAGCGGGAAGATCCGGAAGAACTACATCAAGATCCTGCCGTACGACCGCGTGCTCGTGGAGCTCAGCCCCTACGACCTGAGCCGCGGCCGGATCCGGTACCGCTACCGGTCGTAGCGCGAGGCACGCGTGTCCCGCACACGGACGGATTCCGTGTGCGGGACCGGGTGTTCAGCCCGCGCCGGTCAGCCGGTCAGCTGGTCGTCAGGGAGGTGTCGTCCACGACGAAGCTGGTCTGGAGGGAGGAGTCCTCCACGCCGTTGAACTTCAGGGTGACCGTCTGGCCCGCCAGCGAGGACAGGTCGAAGGTCTTCTGCACATAGCCGGATGCGGCGTTGACGTTCGAGTACGTCGCCAGGGTGGTCGAACCGGCGGTCACGGTCAGCTTGTCGTACGCGGTGCTGCCCGTCTCGGCGGTGTCGATGTGCAGGTAGAAGCTCAGCGTGGCCTTGCAACCGGCCGGGATGGTCACCGACTGGGACAGCGTGTCGGTGTGCGAGGAGCCGTAGCCGTCCAGCCAGGCCTTGTAGGAGCCGCCGTGCGCCGCCTCACCGGTGTCGTTGGTGATGACCCCGCTCGTCGCGGTCCAGCCGGTGCTGCCCGACTCGAACCCGGGGTTGGCCAGCAACTGGGTGGAGGTGCAGCCGCCGCCCCCGCCGGAGCCGACGGTCCAGGTGAAGGAGGTCGAGCCGGTCGCGCCGGTGGAGTCCTTCGCGGTGACCGTGACCTGGTAGGTGCCCGCGGTGGACGCGGTGCCGGAGATCAGGCCGCTGGAGCTGTTGATGGACAGCCCGGTCGGCAGGCCGGTGGCGCTGTAGGTCAGGGCCGCGCCCGCGCTGTCGGTGGCCTTGATCTGGAGGCTGACCGAGCCGCCGGTCGTGGTGGACTGGCTGCCGGGGTTGGTGACCGTCACCGTGTTGCCGCCGGTGGAGCCGGAGGTGAAGGCGGCGGTGCCGTTCGGGGTGCCCCAGCCGGTCGGACCGTCATAGCCCGTGCCCGCGGTGCAGAAGTACGACGGGGAGCAGCTGCCGTTGTTGCCGCTGGTGACGTCGTACAGGTTGCCGGTGTGCTGGTAGGGGTACTTCGCCGGGTAGTCGGCCGAGCCCGGGGTGCCCGCCAGGGCGTAGACACCGGCGACGATCGGCGCGGAGGCGCTGGTGCCGCCGTAGACCGCCCAGCCGGAGCCGCCGTACGTGTCGTAGACCGCCACACCGGTGGCCGGGTCGGCGACCGCGGAGACGTCGGCCTCCATCCGCTTGGAGCAGCCGGTGTCGGTCTGCCAGCTCGGCTTCGGGTCGTAGGCGGAGCAGCCGGAGCCGGTGCCCTCGGTGGAGCTGGTCTTCCAGACGGACTCGCTCCAGCCACGCGAGTTGGACGAGGTGGTGAGGGCGGTGCCGCCGACAGCGGTCACATACTGCGAGGTCGCCGGGTACTCGGCGCCGTACGCGGAGTCACCGGAGGAGACGGTGATGGCCACGCCCGGGTGCTTGAAGTACTGGGTGTCCGACGTCGTCTGGGAGGCGTCCTCGGAGCCGCCCCAGCTGTTGGAGACGACCTTGGCGCCGAGCGCGACGGCCTCGTTCTCGGCGATGCCGAGGTCGGAGTCGGTCGCGGAGTTGGCCTCGACCAGGATGATGTTGCAGTTCGGGCAGGTGGCGCTGACCATGTCGATGTCCAGCGCTTCCTCGCCGGCCCAGCCGCTGTCGTTGGTCGGCAGCGAGGTGGTGGAACCGGTCTGGCTGACCTGCTTGAAGCAGCCGTTGGCCTTGGTGCAGGCGGACAGGCCGTAGGTGGAGCGGTAGGTGGCCAGGTCCGACTCGGCGTTCGGGTCGTTGTACGCGTCGACGATGGCGACCGTCATGCCCGAACCGCCCGTGGTGGGCAGGTTGTAGGCGCTGTGCAGGTTGGCCGGGGAGAGGCCGGAGGGCGCGGCGGCCGCGAGGGCGGCGGCGAGGCGCTGCTTGATGTCGGTGCGGCGCTGCGCGAAGCAGGACGCGTGACCCGGCTCGGCGGTGGCGCACAGGTGCTGGGTGGGCACCTTCTGGCCGGCCCTGCCGGTCGAGTGGTAGGTCTGCCGCTCGGGTGCGGTCAGCGCCTTGTTGTTCTGCGTGACCTTGGAGGTGTGCGGGTGGGCCGCGGTGGGCTGGGCGCCGGCGGTCGGCGCCGCGACGAGCCCGGCGACGGTGAGGGCGAGCGCGGGGAAGGAGACGGCGAGGAGCCTTCGCAGACTCCGTCTCCGCTTGCTCAGGCGTGACTCACGCATGGGGTGCTGCCTCCGGTTGACGTGGGGATTCGCACTGGATGGGCAGGCCCGTGACGCGCGTAGCGGCGGTGGAACCGCGCAGTCAAGAGCGTCGTACGCGACCCCGGATGGCGATGAACATGACATGGCGGGGCGCGAGAGGACCATAGTTCCGTGCCGCGCGAACCGGCAGTGGCGGAGGGATTTCTTTGCGGCTCCATAGGAGGGGGTTGGCTACTCCATTGGAGTGACTTCACCCTCCGCGGCACGGGTTGTGCGCGCAACTCGCCCTGTTTTCATGGCGCTTCATCGCCGTATGGCGCGAATTCGGTCTGCTGCGGCACTAAGATCTGCGCACTGAGTACAGGGGGGCAGTGTGATCACCGAGGTAGTCGACACCGTCAGGCTTGTGAGCACGAACCGGCAACGGCACAAGCGTCTGCTCGAGCTCGAGGAGGAACTCGACCGGCGGGCCGCCGAGCAGAACGCCGCCCTGCTGGAGGCGCGGCAGACGCTCCACGACGAGGCCCTCGTCCCGTTCCGGGCCCTCTATCGGCGTCTCCGGCACGCCGATCCGGCCGAACTCACCCCGGTCGAGAGCCCGGCCCTCGGCGACCCGGCGGGCAGCGCGTCTTCCCAGCCGCGCGGGTTCACCGTGCCACCCGCCGTCCGGGTGCTGGCAGGCACCGCGATGCTGGTCGTCGTCCCGGTGGTCGTCGGGCGCGCCGCCAAGGCAGGCCCCTATCACGCGGTGCAGGCATTCGGCTCCGCCTCCACCGGCAAGGCGATCAGGACACTGGGCGGGGCAGCGGCCCGCAACGCCACGGAAGCGTGGTTCGGCCTCGGATCCCTCGCCTCGGGGGGAGGTGGGAGGGAGGCCGGGAAAAGGATGCTGGCCGGAATCCAGACGATGTCGGCCGACCTCACGCGGGGAGCCATCGCGGCGTGGCAGGTCCATGCGTTCGAGGACAGCCAGCAGAAGAAGGCGCGAGACCTGGCGCGGCGCGAGGCGAGGACGCAGCAGCGGCAGGACGAGGCGCCCGCGCTGCTGGAGCGCAGCACGGACATGCAGCGCGTCCTGGAGGGACTCAGGTCCGAGCTGGTGAGTCGGCTGCCGTCCGTCACCGCGCTGGCGGAGGCGTGCGACGACTTCACCCGGTACGACTCCCGTGGGCGTGCGGAGGTGGCGGCGATGGTTGCCCTCGACGGCCTCGCCGTCCGGGTCATGACGTGCCCGGTCACCGACGCGGACGGACGGCTGACCGAGGACTCGGAGCGGGTCGTCGCCGAGGCCGAGGCCCTGCTCCGGGCGCAGCAGGCCTGAGCTGCGCGTCCGGACTGCCGTACGGCTTCAGGAGTCGACCCGGGCAGCGGCCTGCGGTTCCGGAAAGGGCCGCCGTGTCCGCGGCCAGGCCGATCAGCGCGGGGCCGACGACAAGGGACAGGCGGCGGGATCCGAGGCGCCGCATCCCCACCCTGACCAGCGGGAAGGCGGCCGCTGCTGCTGCACCGCAGGCCATCGGCAGCACGCCCGCCTGCCCCGCGCCCAGATCAGATCTCCCCCGGGGAAGGGGAATGCGGGGCCGCCCGCGCCGGTGTCGGCCGGTGCGCGGGCGGGTCGGTGTGCGGTCAGCCCGCCACGACGGCCTCCGCCGCCGCCACTCCGCAGACGCGGGCCGCGCCGTATGTCGCGATGTGCAGGGCGCCGCGGGGCGGGGCCTGGGGCAGGCCCATCTCGACCACAATGGTGTCGGGGCGGGCGGTGAGCAGGGTGTCGAGGGCGGCGCCCATCCAGGGGTGCCGGTGCTCGTCGCGGACCACGGCGACGATCCGGCGGCCGGCGGCCGCGGCGAGGGCGGCGCTGCCCGCGCCGTCGCCCGTGAAGGAGCCGGCGGTGGTGCCCGGCAGCAGCCGGCGCAGTTCGGCGGCCGGGCCCCATGGGGTCTCGTCGCCGACGGCGATGTTGGGCTCCGGGTCGAACCGGGCGACGTACACCGGTTCGGTCAGCGGCGCGGGGACGCCGGACCCGGCCCGGGTGACGGTCAGGGCGCGGCGGGCGGCGATGAGGCCGACCGCGGGGTCGGGGGCGGCCTCGGCGGCGGCGCCGCGCGCCCCGGCGGTCCACCGGGCCAGGTCGCGGACCCGGGCGGCGGCGTCGGCCAGCCGCTCCTCGGGGAGTTCGCCGGAGCGTACGGCGGCCACGAGCGCGTCGCGCAGCTTCAGCACGGTGCCCTCGTCGCAGAGTCCGCCGCCGACGCAGATGGCGTCGGCGCCGGCGGCGATGGCGAGGACGACGCCGTTCTCCAGCCCGTAGGTGCCGGAGATGGCGCGCATCTCCATGCCGTCGGTGACGATCAGGCCCTGGTAGCCGAGTTCACCGCGCAGCAGCTCGGTGAGGATGCGGGCGGAGAGGGTGCCGGGGCGGTCCGGGTCGAGGGCCGGGACGAGGATGTGCGCGCTCATGATCGCCCGGGTGCCGGCCGCGATGGCCGCGCGGAACGGGGGCAGTTCGCGGGCGAGGAGGGTGTCGGCGTCGGCGTCGATGCGGGGCACGGCGTGGTGGGAGTCGACGTTGGTGTCGCCGTGGCCGGGGAAGTGCTTGGTGCAGGCGGCGACGCCGGTGGACTGGAGGCCCTCGACCCAGGCGGCGGTGTGCCGGGCGGCCAGGTCCGGGGAGGCGCCGAAGGAGCGTACGCCGATGACGGGGTTGTCGGGGTTGGCGTTGACGTCGGCGGAGGGCGCCCAGTCGAAGTTGACGCCGCAGGCGGCGAGGCGGCGGCCGAGTTCGCGGGAGACGGCGCGGGTGAGGGCGGGGTCGTCGACGGCGCCGAGGGCGTGGTTGCCGGGGAAGGCGGAGCCGGTGCGGACGTCGAGGCGGGTGACGTCGCCGCTCTCCTCGTCGATGGCGACCAGCAGGTCGTCCCGTTCGGCGCGCAACTGGGCGGTGAGCGCGGTGACTTGGGCCTCGCTGTGGACGTTGCGGCCGAACAGGGCGACGGAGGCGAGGCCCTCGCCGATGCGGCGGCGCACCCAGTCGGGCGCGGTGGTGCCGTCGAACCCGGGCTGGAGCACCGCGAGGGCGTCCCGGGCGAGGGTGTCGCCCGCGGCGGAGCCGCTGCCGGACGCGGTGGCGAGTGTGGTCATCGGCGGTGTCATCCCTTCACGGCGCCGTCGGTCAGACCGCTGACAGCCTTGCGTTGCAGGAAGATGAAGAGGATCAGGATGGGCAGCGCGAACAGGGACGAGGCGGCCATGGTGGCGCCCCAGTCGTCGCCGAAGGCGGTCTGGAACTGGGACAGCCACAGTGGCAGGGTCTGCTTCTCGATGTCCTTGTTGAGGATCAGGACCAGCGGGAACTCGTTCCAGGCGGTGATGAAGCCGAACAGCGAGGTGGCCATCAGGCCGGGCGCGAGCAGCGGGAAGATCACCTTGGCGAAGGCCTGGACGCGGGTGCAGCCGTCGACCATCGCGGACTCCTCCAGCTCCTTGGGCACGGCGGCGACGTAGCCGCGGAGCGTCAGGATGGTCAGCGGGAGCACCATCATCGTGTAGAAGACGGTGAGCGGGATCAGGCTGTCCAGCATGTCGTCGTCGCGGACGATCATGTAGATGGCGATGATCATGACCTCCCAGGGGGCCATCTGCGCCAGCATGAAGGTCACGATGAGCCCGCGCCGCCCCCGGAACCGCATGCGGGCCAGGGCGAAGGCCGCGAACAGGGCGATGACGAGCGAGAACAGCACCGAACAGAGCGTCACGGTGACGGAGTTGGCGACCAGGGTCCAGAAGTGGTCGGCGTGCACGGCCTTCTTGAAGTGGCCGAGGGTGACGTCGGTCGGGAACCACACCGGGTTCTCGGCGATGATGTCGCCGGTCGGTTTGAAGGCCGTGGCGAACATCCAGTACACGGGGAACACGAAGCCGGCGAAGAGGACGACGGCGGTCGCGTTGGGCCAGATCCGGCCGAAGAGCGAGCGCTTCACAGCTCGTCCTCCTCTTGCTTGAGCACCATACGCAGGTAGTACGAGGTGAGGACGAGCAGCACCAGGATGGTCAGGAAGGAGATCGCCGCGCCGACCCCGAAGTGCTGGTTGCCGACGCCCTCGACATAGGCGTAGACCGGCAGGGTCTCGGTGAGGCGGTCCGGGCCGCCCTCGTTCATCGCGAAGAGCTGCGGGAACGCCTTGAAGATCCAGATGACCTCGAGGAAGGTCGTGGAGTACAGGAACGGCCTGAGGAAGGGCAGGGTCACGGACGTGAAGCTCTGCCAGGCGCCGGCGCCGTCGAGGGCGGCCGCCTCGTACAGCTCCTTGGGGATGGTGGTGGTCGCCGCGTACAGGTTGATCGCGACGAACGGGACCGAGCCCCAGACGAGGAGCAGGGTGATCACGGAGAAGGTGGAGAGCTGGGTGCCGAGCCAGTTGTAGTCGGCCATGGAGTGCCAGCCCAGCTGGTCCAGCACCCAGTTGACGACGCCGAAGCGCTGGGCGAACAGCCACTGGTAGACGGTGGTGGCCGCGATGACGGGCATCGCCCAGGCGAGGACCAGGCCCGCCATGAGGGTGAGGCGCATCCTCTTGCCGAGGCGGGTGAGGAGCAGCCCGATCAGGGTGCCGGCCAGCATGATCAGGGCGACGTTGACGGCGGTGAAGAGCACCGAGCGCTCGACGACCTTCCAGAAGTCCCCTCCGGTGAGGACCTCCGTGTAGTTGTCGACGCCGTTCCACTCGGTGAGGTGCTGGATGAGCTGCCGCGGGTTGAGGTTCTGGAACGACAGCATGCCGTTCTTGACCAGGGGCCAGCCGAGCAGCACCAGGGTGGCCAGCAGGGCGGGCAGCAGGAGGAGGTAGGGGGCGGTGGCACCGCGGCGGGACCGGGGCCCGGTCGCGCGGTCCGCACCCCTCGGCGGCCCGGGTATCCGGGGCTTGCGGACAGCGGGCTCCCCGGCCGTGTCCGTGCCTTGGGTCTGCACTGACATGAGTTGCCATCTCTTCCGTGGCCGTACGAACGACACATCGGTACCGGGGGCGTGCCCACACGGCACGCCCCCGGCATGGGTCTAGTTCTTCTGGGCCAGGCGCTTGTCGATCTCGCCCTGGACGTCCTTGGCGGCGGCCGCCGGGGACTTGCCGTTCAGGACGGCCGTCATGTACGACTTGATCGGGTTCGGGGTGTTCTCCACCGCGGCCCACTCGGGGATCAGCGGGGTGGTGCCGCCGGCCGCGGCGCCGGGCGCGGCCGCCTCGGCGGCGCCGTTGCCCTTGAGGTTGCTCTCCAGGGACTGCTTGTTCGGGATGACGCCGTTGAGCTTGGCCAGTTCGCCCTCGTACTGGTCGGACAGGGCGATCTTCAGGAACTCCTTGGCCAGCGACTGCTTCTGGCTGTTCTGGGCGACGGCCAGGTTGGAGCCGCCGAGGAAGACGCCCTCGGGCTTGTCGGCGGTGGCGCCGGGGATGGTGAAGTAGCCGAGGTCCTTCTCGATGGCCTTGTTGGCCTGGATCGCGGTGCCGGCCTCCCAGCCCATGCCGATGAACGCGCCGGTCTTGCCCTTGGCGAAGATGGTCGCCTGCTGCGGGGTGGCCTCGTCCTTGTCCTTGGGGGCCTTGGAGTAGGAGGCGTACTTCTTGTACAGCTCCATGGCGGCGGAGACCTTGGGGTCGGCCAGGTTGGAGACGTACGTACCGCCCTGCTTCTTCACCAGGTCACCGCCCTGGCCGATGATCAGGCCGTCCAGGAAGTACCAGTTCTGGCCGGGCAGGTAGAGCGGCTCGGCGTCGGTCTTCTTGCCGATGGTGTCGAGGTCCTTGAAGAACTCGTCCCGGGTCTTCGGGGTGCCCTTGATGCCGGCCTGCGCCCAGATCTTCTTGTTGTAGATGACCACGCGGTTGGCGAAGTACCAGGGGGCGCCGTACTGCTTGCCGTCGTAGACGGAGGACTGGGAGACCGAGGGCGACCAGTCGGCGCCGATCGCCTTCTTCACGTCGCCCAGGTCGGCGAGGCCGCCGGTGGCCGCGTAGGCGGGGGTCTGGGTGTTGCCGACCTCCAGGACGTCCGGCGGGTTGGACTCGGAGAGGGCGGTGGTGATCTTCTGCTGGATCCCGTCCCACTTCTGGATCTCGAACTTCAGCTTGGCGCCGGTCTTCTTCTCGAAGGCGGCCTGGACGTCCTTGGACCACTGCGGCGGCGCCGAGCCGTCCATGGTCCAGACCGTCAGGGTCTGCCCCTTCCAGCTGTCCGGTCCCGCGTCCTTGCCGCTGTCGCCGCTCTTGCCCCCGCCACACGCCGCAACGGAGACCATCATGCCCGCGATCACGATCGCGGCCGCAAGCTTGCGCTTCACGCCACCCTCCTCAGGGATGCCACTAACCCCCCACGCCCTCGGCGGTGACCTGCGTACGACGCTGTTGCACGTAGGGCTCGGGACCTGGCCACTAATGGTGTAGACCAGTACGGTGGAGCTTGGCCTAGACCTTTCGGGGTGTCAAGGGTCGTTCCGCAAGCAGGGGATGGCCGTTACGCGATAGACACCGGAGCGCGTCCATCCCCTTTCGCCGGGCTTCTCCCGTTGGACTAGACCAATGCGCGGGAGATCGCTATAACGGGAGACCACCCACACAGCCGGGAAGGCAGGGCATGACCACCGACGTCAGCGGCGCCCAGCAGCTCAGCGGGTCGTCCGGCCGCACCGCGCGCGTGCCGAAGTACTACCGGATCAAACAGCAGGTGCTGGCCATGGCCGACGTACTGGAGCCCGGCTCGGCCATGCCGGCGGAGCGGCTGCTGGCGGTGCGCTTCAACACCTCCCGGACCACCGTGCGGCAGGCGCTCCAGGAGCTGGTCGGCGAGGGCCGGCTGGACCGGATCCAGGGCAAGGGCACCTTCGTCGCCCAGCCCAAGCTGTACCGCACGCTCCAGCTGACCTCGCACACCGAGGACATGCGCGCCCAGGGCCTCACGCCCGCCTCGCAGACGCTGGACATCGGCGAGATCCCGGCGGACCAGCGGCTGGCGGGCCTGCTCGGCATCGCGATCGGCGAGCGGGTGCTGCGCATCGAGCGGCTGCGGCTGGCCAGTGGCGCCCCCATGGCGATCGAGACGACGCATCTGTCCGTACAGCGCTTCCCCGGCCTGCGCGAGTCGCTGGCCGGCCGCCCGTCGCTGTACACGGCGCTCGCCGAGGTGTACGGCGTCCGGCTGGCGGAGGCCGACGAGACGATCGAGACCTCGCTGTCCACCCCGCGCGAGGCGCAGTTGCTCGGCACCGACGTGGGGCTGCCGATGCTGCTGCTGTCCCGGCACTCGCGGGACGCGGCGGGCACCCCGGTGGAGTGGGTGCGCTCGGTGTACCGGGGTTCCCGGTACAAGTTCGTGGCCGCCCTGCGCCGGCCGGCGCAGGGCTGACCCCTCACGGCTCAGCCCCGGCGGTGCCAGGGCGAGTTCGGCCGGGAGTCCCGGACCAGGTCGTCCTGGTGGCCGGAGCCGTCGGCGATGGAGATGGTGCGGTACTTTCCGCCGTCGTGCTGGACCCAGCACAGGGTCCTGCCGCCGGACCGCTCACGGCCGGGGACGAACCGGAACGCGTCCACCGCGGTGACGCCGTTCAGCGACCTCCAGCGGCCCAGGTCGCGGTCGCTGCGGTCGAGGCTGTCCGGGTGGCCCGGCGCCTCGGCGACCGAGACCAGCCGGTACCGCTGGCCCTGCGCGGTGCTGTGGAACAGCCAGTACTGCGACTTGCCGCCGACGTGCTGCATGTCGGGGACGGGCAGCACGGCGTCGACCCGGGTGACGTCGCCGAGGGTGTTCCAGTTGCCTGCGAGGGGCCTGTCGCCGCCGCTGATGCGGCTGGTGTTGCGGCTGTTGTGGGCGATGTGGATGGACCGGTAGACCTGGCTGCCGTCCTTCCTGGTGTGGAAGAGCCAGTAGCGGCTCTCGCCGTTCAGGTCCTGCTCGTCCGGCACCGGCCAGATGGCGTCGACCCGCTCCACGTCCTGGAGCGCGGGCCAGGTGTCCAGGCCGACGGCGTCGCCGAGGCCGATGCCCAGGCCGTCGTCGGAGCCGGTGGTCAGCGGCTCCACCTCCGGGTCGCCGATGCTGACGACGCGGACCGTGCGGCCGGAGAAGACCCAGTACTGGCCGGGCACGCCGGGCCGCGGCAGGATCTCGTCGACGGGGCCGGGCTGCACCGCCGGCTGCCGCTGTCCGCCCGAGGTGGTCTGCTGGGCGGTGCTCTGGCCGGTGCCGCCGGACACCGCCGCGCCGTCCAGCCGGCCCTCGCCGAGCTTGCGCAGGGTGGACAGCGAGGGGGTGAAGGCGTAGACCGAGCCCTCGGTGTTCACGAAGGGCTGGAAGTTCAGCGTGGTGGTCTTGCGCCCCAGTGCGTTGTCCGTCTCGAAGGCGACGTCGCCGTCCCCGATCTTGCTCAGCTTGCCGGCGACCATCGGGTCCGGGCCGGGCATCGGGTCGCGGTTGGGCGGGAAGTCGGGGGTGTTGACCCAGTTGCGCTGCATGAACTCGAACTGCCGGACCAGGTCGGCCTGGTAGCAGACGAAGACCAGACCGCGGGACTCGTCGGGGCCGCCCTGCGGGGAGGTGGGGTCGAACGGGGCGCCGTAGGGGATGCCACGGCGGATGATGCGCCGCGGGTCGAGCTGCTCCTCCTTGATCGGCACCTCGTCGATGAGCCCGTCGCGCGGATTGGTCTTGCGCAGATGGGAGAAGAGCGGGGTGATCACCCCGTCGGGGTCGTTCTTGTAGCTGATGACGTTGTCCGGCTCGATGTTCGGGTCTTCCCTCAGCTCCGGGTGGTTGGCGACCGAGGCACCGCACCGCCACCGCCCGACCAGGCGGGAGGCGAGCCACTCGCTCTTGGTGTCGGCCGGCACCGCCTTGGCGTCCTTCAGCCGCCGCAGCTCGGCGCCGACCTGCGCCCACCAGCCGGGCACGTCCTGGCCGAGCCGCCGTACCACCTGGAAGGAGCCGTTGCGCATCCACTCGGGCACCCCCTCCGGCAGCGGCCCGCCGCTCGCGCCGAGGACGAACAGGTCGGCGGGGATGAGCCGGGCGCCCTCCTCCGGGTGCTCGTCGAAGTCGGCCACGGACGGTTCGCTGACGCCGTCCTTGAAGCCGAAGTGCTCCCGGCCGCGGCGCGGGCGGGGCAGCGTGTTCCCGGGCTGGGCGTGGGAGATGCTGATCCCGGCCTGGGAGGCGGCGTCCAGCTGGCGGTTCAGCTCCTGGCTCAGGTCGCTCTCCCGGTCGGCGGCGACGGTGAGCACGGCGTGCGTGACCTGGTTGTGGTCGGCGCCGAACAGCCAGCGGTCGGGGGCGTTGTCGTCGACGTCGCCGAGGACGTCCGCGCGGAAGGCGGCGCCCTGGACATAGGCGCCGATCGTGCCCCGGCCCCTGTTCTCGCCCAGCAGGTCCTGCTTGCCGGTGAGGACCGTCAGCCCCGGGTAGGTGAGGCTGAGGCCCAGCCAGGTGGCGGTGAGGTTCGCGGGGTCGTCGCCCATGGAGTTCTGGCGGGCCGCGCTGAACCTGGCGTTGAAGGCGGCGACCTCCTGGGTGGTGGCCAGGTTCGGGACCAGGTTCGCCAGCCAGCTCCGGGCGGCGGCGGGATCGCCGAACCGGAGGAACAGCAGGGTCATGTGGTCCTTCTTGAAGCCGGCGAGGATGTCGCCCTGGATCTCGGTGCTGTCGCGTAGCGACACGAGGGTCTCCCTTGGCATGTGCGGGGACGGGACGGGGATGACCGGACGGGTCCCGGGCGGCCCGTGGGCGGGGCCGCCCGGAGACCCGGCGGCAGGGGACGGCCTTGGGGGGTCAGGCTCCGGGGCGCAGCTGCACCCACTTGGCGATGCTGGGCACACCCCGGTCGTCGAGCAGGAAGAGCAGGTAGTACCCGGGCGGGGCGTCCTTGGCGGACTGCGGAGACCGCAGCCGCAGGGTGCTGCCGGCCCGCTTGGTGATCTCCAGCTCGATGCGGCGCTGGCTGGTGTCCACCGAGTGGGTGGAGGTGATGGGCGCCATCAGCACGGCCTTGTCGATCTGGTCCGGCGTGAAGGAGTCGACGTCGAAGGTGTCGTCGTAGCCCACCGCGCCGCGCGGCACATGGGCCAGGTCGGGCCGGGTGCCGCCCTGGTGCAGATAGGGCGGCTCGTAGATCTCGATGGTGCCGTTCTGCCCGGACTTGATGTCGGGGTTGTTGGCGATCTCCTGGAGCTCGTCGCCGGTGATCATGATGCGGCCGTCGGGCAGGATCACCGCGTTGGAGTGGTAGCCGCGCGGCAGCCGCTGCTGCGGGCCGAGCCGCCAGGAGCCGTCGGCGCCGCGGATCTCGGTGTCCCGCCACTTGTCGTCGGCGTTGGGGTTGTACTGGCCGTTGCCGTAGTCGCGGATGTCGAAGCCGCCGTTGACGGTGAAGAGCCGTCCGTCGGGGAAGATCAGGGTGTCGTCCTGGGTGCGGCCCATGTGGCGTGCGCTCTGCTCGGTCCACTGGCCGCCGGAGAACTTGTACGTCTTGGGGTTGTTGCGGTCGCCGCCGAGGATCAGCACCGAGTCGGGACCCTGGCCGGGGGCGGGGTTGGGCAGGGCCACCGCGGAGCCGTAGTTGCGCATGCCGCCGTCGGGGCGGCTGCGCAGCGGCTGGCTGGTCTCGTTCACCGGGTCGAAGGAGAACTGCTCGTCGTAGTTGCGCCCGAAGCCGTAGATCCTGCCGTCCCGCAGCGAGAACAGATGCGGGTAGTCCGTCGAGTAGTCGGCGCTGATCGGCCACTTGTCGAGCGAGCGGTTCTCCGGGGCGTCGTTCTTGTCGTAGGACACCGCGGAGTTCTTGGCGGGGAAGCGCTCGATGGACTTGGACAGCTTGCCCCAGCCGAGGTCGCCGTGGCCGGAGGTGATGAACTGCCGGCCGTCGGCGCCGGTCACCACGGACGGGTACCAGCGGCCCTCGGCCATGTCCTGCTGGCTGTGCCAGGTCTCGGTCCAGGGGTCGAAGACGAGCGCGAGGTGGGCGCCGGTGCCGTGGTTGCCGCCGAGGTTGCCGCCGAAGATGCCGACCATGCCGTTGGGCAGATAGGCGTGGCCCGCGCAGAAGATCGGCGCGGGCCGGGGCTCGTCCAGACCGTCGTCCATGGTGACCACGGGCGGCGGTACGGCCTTGAAGGTGCCGGTGCCCTTGTCGTCGGTGGGCGGGGTCCAGACATAGGCGCGGCCCGCGTTGTCCCGGCCGATGACCTCGGTGGGCGCGGTCTCCTTGTTCGGGCTGTCCTCGACGGACTCGAAGGAGAAGAGCAGCACCTTGCCGGTGGGCAGCAGGGCGACGTGGTCGCCGAAGTCGGGGCTGGAGATGTACTGGGCGAACTTGCCCGACTGGCTGGCCGCGAAGGCCGCGTTGTGCGCGGCCTGCGAGTCGGTGTGCTCCTTCAGGCTGCGGTTGCGCAGCGGCTGGGGGTAGCCGCGGTCGACGGCGGCCAGGCCGATGCGGTCCCGGGCCAGCTGCTCGGCGCGGGCCCGGCCGAAGGCCCTCACCTCGTCCGGGCGCACCTCCTTGGCGAGCTGGGCGCGGCTGATGGGCACCCCGCCGGGGTAGGGGTCGAAGCCGCGGTTCCCGTGCGGTGTGGAGCCGAGTGCGGCGGGCGCGGTGACGGACAGGACGAGCGCGGCGCAGCCGGCCGCGAACGTCCATCTTCTGCTGCGGGGGATCCCTCTGCGGGACATGGGACTCCTCGGGGGAACACGGGGGCGCCGGGCGGCACGGAGCAGCGAGGGGCGACCACGTAGAGTGACGGAATAGCCGCAGTTAATCACACACCGTAGCGAACGGCATTCATCATCTCGAAAGATTGACCGTTTTACCCCGATAGGCCGTAACGCTGCGTGTCCGGCGTGGCGGGCGTCGGAACGCGCGGATCCAATGGTCGGGCCCTGTCCCTTCCTTCGAGGAGTCCCCGCATGACCGCACCACGCGCCTCACTCGCCGCCGCGGCGGCGCTCGCCCTGCTCGGCTGTGCCGCCGCCCCGGCCCTGGCCGCGGACCCGCCGCAGCCGCCGCGGGAGATCACCGGCCCGGTCCTGCGCGGCGGCGCCGACGGCACCCGGCACGAGCTGTTCTGCCCCGCCATGCAGCACGTCTACGGCGGCGGCTACTCGCTCAGCGCGTCCAAGCCGGACACCACGCTGTCCGACGAGCCCGCCGACGTGCTGGAGAACCGGCCGAACGACACCGCCACCGGCTGGATCGTCGCCGTGCACAAGACGACCTGGTGGCACCCGCGGCGGGCCGGCGCGAAGCACGAGGCGGGCCCGGCCGACCTGACGCTCCACATCACCTGCTCGGACGATGTGATGACCCACGGCGCCTGACGGCCGCGCCCTGCGCGCAGCTCCCCCGTGTTCACGCCGAGCGGCCGCGCCCGGGCCGCTCGGCCGAGGTCCGTCCGGCGCCGGCGCGCCTCACGCCTGGGTGAGGGTGATGTCCTGGTCCTGGACCGCGTGGAAGGCCGGCAGCACCACGATGCCCGAGGGGCGCAGCTCCATCAGGGTGGCCTGGACATGGGCGGCGCCCGCCTTGAGCGCCTCGGAGGTGACCTTGCCGCTGTTCTCCCAGCGGTGCTCGGCGCCGTCGCACTGGGCGGTGCTGCCGCCGACGCCGTGCTTGACGCGCGCGTCGCTCTGGCTGACCGAGGAGCTGACGAACACCACGGAGGTGCCGGGCAGACAGCGGTAGCTGCCGGACAGGGTGACCGTGCCGTCGGCGGCGATCCGGCCGGTGGGGTCGACGGTGATCGTCTCGCCGGTGTCGGCGGCGGCCGGGCCGACGGCGGCGCACAGCAGGGCGGCCGCGCCGAGGGCCGAGGCGAGAGCGGGGCGAACGGACATGGGATGCCTCCCGGTTCCTGGGGATCGAGTGCTCCACTGGTACCGGGCGTCCGGTCCGCCGGGCGTGACCGTCACCCCTTCGGTGGCGCGTCACGCGGCCGCGGCCGGCTCACGGCAGCACGGCGAACCCGTCCAGCTCCACCAGCGCCTGCTCGTCCCACAGTCGTACGACCTGGACGACGGCCATCGCCGGGTAGTCGCGGCCGGCCAGCTCCCGCCAGCGGCGGCCCAGTTCCGGGGCGTGGGCGCGATAGTCGGCCACGTCGGTGGCGTAGACGGTGACCCGGGCCAGGTCGGCGGGGGTGCCGCCGGCCGCGCGCAGGGCGGCCAGCAGATTGCCGAGCGCCCGCTCGAACTGCTCGGGCAGCGTGCCGCCGGTGATCTTGCCGTCCGCGTCGAGCGCGGTCTGCCCGGCCAGGAACACCACCCGGCTGCCGGTGGCGACGACGGCGTGCGAGAACCCCGTGGGCGGGGACAGCTCGGGCGGGTTGACGCGCTCGGCGCTCATCGGGCCTCCTCCTCGGCGCGGGCGTACAGCTCCTTGGCGATGATGCCGCGCTGGACCTCGCTGGCACCCTCGTAGATGCGCGGTGCGCGGACCTCCCGGTAGAGGTGCTCCAGGAGGTGGCCCCGGCGCAGGGCGCGGGCGCCGTGCAGCTGGACGGCGGCGTCGACCACGTACTGCGCGGTCTCGGTGGCGAGCAGCTTGGCCATCGCCGCGCGCCGCGGCACATCGGCCGCGCCCGCGTCGTACGCCGTCGCCGCCGCGTACACCAGCAGCCGGGCCGCCTCGGTGCGCAGCGCCATCTCGGCGACCTGGTGGGAGACGGCCTGAAGGTCCATCAGCCGGCCCTGGAACGCCTCCCGCCGCCGGGTGTGGTCGACGGTGGCGTCGAGCGCCGCCTGGGCCATGCCCACCGCGAAGGCGCCGACGCTGGGGCGGAAGAGGTTGAGGGTGCCCATGGCGACGGCGAAGCCGCGGTCGGGCGTGCCGAGCAGGTCGTCGGCGGTCACCGGTACGGCGTCGAAGTCGAGAGCGCCGATGGGGTGTGGCGAGAGCATCTCCAGTGCGCTGCCGGTGAGTCCGGGCCGGTCGGCGGGGACCAGGAAGGCGGTGACCCCGCGGGCCCCGGCGCCGGGCGTGGTGCGCGCGAAGACGGTGTACACGTCGGCCTCGGGGGCGTTGGAGATCCAGCACTTGGCGCCGGTGAGCCGCCAGCCGGTGCCGTCCGGCTCGGCCGTGAGGGCGAGCGCCGCCGCGTCCGAACCGGCCCCCGGCTCGCTCAGCGCGAAGGCGGCGACCGCGCTGCCGTCGGCGACCCGGGGCAGCCAGCGCTCGCGCTGGGTCTCGGTGCCGTGGGCGTGCACCGGGTGGGCGCCCAGGCCCTGGAGGGCGAGGGCGGTCTCGGCCTCGGTACAGGCCCGGGCCAGCGACTCGCGCATCAGACAGAGGTCGAGCGCGCCGGAGGTGAACAGCCGGGCGAGCAGCCCGAGCCGCCCCAGCTCGGCGAGGAGCGGCCGGTTGACGCGGCCCGGTTCGCCCTTGTCGGCGAGCGGGCGCAGGCGTTCGGCGGCGAGCGAGCGCAGCTCGGCACACCAGGCGAGCTGTTCCGGGTCGAGCGAGAATGCGGGCACTGCCGGTCCTCCCTCCGGACGGGCCGTCCGTCACGACACCCCTCGACGTTATCGCGCACAGTTGACTGCCGTCACCAAGACGATACGCTCGAACGGCGAGCCCGCCAGAAAGCCCGTCCAGAGCCCGCGTACGGACGCTTGCCACGGCAAGGGGGCGAACCGCCATGCATCTCTCGGCCCATGTCGACACCTTCGCGCGCGACCATCTGCCCCCGCCGGACGAATGGCCCGAGCTGCGGTTCGACCTGCCCGAGCTGCACTACCCCGACCGGCTGAACTGCGCGGCGGAACTGCTCGACCACACCGATCCGGCCCGCCCGGTCTTCCGGACCCCGGCCGGGCCGGTCTGGACCTACGGCGAGCTGCGCACCCGGGTCGACCGGATCGCGCATCTGCTCACCGGCGAGCTGGGCGTCGTGCCGGGCAACCGGGTGCTGCTGCGCGGCCCCACCACGCCCTGGCTCGCCGCCTGCTGGCTGGCGGTGCTGAAGGCGGGCGCGGTCGCGGTCACCGTGCTGGCCCAGCAGCGCCCGCACGAGCTGACCACGATCTGCGAGATCGCCCGGGTGCGGCACGCGCTGTGCGACATCTGCTCGGTGGACGACCTGGCGAAGGCGGAGATCCCCGGGCTGCGCATCACGACGTACGGCGGTGACGCCCCCGACGACCTGCTCCGCCGCCCCGCGCCGGACACCCCCTACCCGGCGGTCGACACGGCGTCCGACGACGTCGCCCTGATCGCGTTCACCTCGGGCACCACGGGCCGCCCGAAAGGGTGCATGCACTTCCACCGGGACGTGCTGGCCATAGCGGACACCTTCGCCGCCCATGTGCTGCGCCCCCGGCCGGACGACGTCTTCACCGGCTCTCCCCCGCTGGGCTTCACCTTCGGCCTCGGCGGACTGGTGGTCTTCCCGATGCGGGCCGGCGCCAGCTCGCTGCTGCTGGAGCAGGCCGGACCCCGGCAGCTGCTGCCCGCGATCGCCGCACACCGGGTCACGGTCCTGTTCACCGCCCCGACCGCCTACCGCACGATGCTGGCCGGGCTGGACGGGTACGACGTCTCCTCGCTGCGGCGCTGTGTGTCGGCCGGGGAGAACCTGCCGGCGGGCACCTGGCGGGCCTGGCACGAGCGCACCGGTGTGCGGATCATCAACGGCATCGGCGCGACCGAGCTGCTGCACATCTTCGTCTCGGCCGCCGACGAACGGATCAGACCGGGCACCACCGGGGTGCCGGTGCCGGGCTGGCAGGCGCGGGTGCAGGACGCGCACGGCACCCCGGTGCCGGACGGCGAGCCCGGTCTGCTGGCCGTGCGCGGCCCGGTCGGCTGCCGCTATCTCGCCGACCCGCGCCAGCGGGAGTACGTGCGGGACGGCTGGAACATCACCGGCGACACCTATGTCCGCGAGCCGGACGGCTACTTCCGCTATGTGGCCCGCGCCGACGACATGATCATCTCGGCCGGGTACAACATCGCCGGGCCGGAGGTGGAGGACGCGCTGCTGCGCCATCCGGACGTGGTGGAGGCGGCGGTCGTGGGCCGGACCGACGAGGCGCGCGGGCAGGTGGCGGTGGCGTACACGGTGCTGCGGGACGGCGCCCCGCGCGACCCGGAGGCCCTGCGCGCCTTCCTCGTCGCCGAACTGGCCCCCTACAAGTGCCCGCGCGCGTTCGTCTTCCTGGCCGCGCTGCCCCGCACGGCCACCGGAAAGCTCCAGCGGTTCCGGTTGCGCAGCGAAGGCGACCGGCAGTGACACCGGCGACCTAAAATGATCAACGTGTCCGAGCAGCACGCCCCCCGGTCCCTCATCGTCACGCTCTACGGCGCCTACGGCCGCTTCATGCCCGGCCCGATGCCCGTGGCCGAGCTGATCCGGCTGCTGGCCGCGGTCGGGGTGGACGCACCCTCCGTGCGGTCCTCGGTGTCCCGGCTCAAACGGCGCGGCCTGCTGCTGCCGGCCCGCACCGCGGCCGGCGCCGCCGGGTACGAACTCTCCGCGGAGGCCCGGCAGTTGCTGGAGGACGGCGACCGCCGCATCTACACCGAGGCCGCGCCCCGGGAGGAGGGCTGGGTGCTCGCGGTGTTCTCGGTGCCCGAGTCGGAGCGGCAGAAGCGGCATGTGCTGCGCTCCCGGCTGGCCGGTCTGGGCTTCGGTACGGCCGCCCCCGGGGTGTGGATCGCCCCGGCGCGGCTGTACGAGGAGGCGCGGCACACCCTGTGCCGGCTCCGGCTGGACCCGTACGTCGACTTCTTCCGCGGGGAGCACCTGGGCTTCGCGGCCACGGCCGAGGCGGTGGCCCGCTGGTGGGACCTGGCCGCGATCGCCAAGGAGCACGAGCGCTTCCTGGACGCGCACGGGGCCGTCCTGAGCGCCTGGGAGCGGCGCGCGGACACCCCGCCCGAGGAGGCCTACCGCGACTACCTCCTCGCCCTGGACTCCTGGCGCCACCTGCCGTACACCGACCCGGGCCTGCCCACCCGGCTGCTGCCCGCCGGCTGGCCGGGCGTCCGCTCCGCGGAGGTGTTCCACGGCCTGCACACCAGGCTGCGGGACGCGGGCGCCCGCTTCGCGGGCGTCTGACACGGCCCCGGAGGAAGGCCCCCGTGCGCGATGGCCCGGGTCGCCGAAGAGGCGACCCGGACTTGGGGGCGCCCGTGCTCCCGGCCGCCCCCCCCCGGCTGCCCGCCCCGGCCCTCCAGCCAGGCCAGGGCCTCCTGATGTGCTCAAGGTCTCTACAACCCGAGCCGCACCAGAGGCCCTGTCTTCATGCCCGGCGAGCGACAAGATCGCCCGACCGGGTTCCTTCAGCCGAAGCCGTGTCCACCAAGATCGGTACGGCAACGGCTTCTCCATGCCCGTCGCAGGCAGGCGTCATGCCTCTTGCCGGTGGCGGCGGGGGCCGGCCGTGGGCTCCCGCTCGGGGCGGGAGGACCCGAGAGGGAGGAGGACATGGCGGTAGGCGCCCGGGGTTGGGGAGAGGTGGATCTGGTCGGTGGCGCCCTGGCAGCCGCCGAGCGGGGTGTGGGCGGTGAAGGTCTCGGGGCCGAGACAGGCGTGGGGAGTGGTGAGCAGGTGTGTCGGGTCCATCGGGGTCACCAGGCCAGGGGGGAGGCGCCGAGCGGCTCGGCGGTGCGGTCGAGGCGTGGGCGCAGGGTCGAGTACGCGATGCGCGTGGGCAGGTAACTGACCTCGCCGAACGGCCCGTGCACGGTGGCCAGTTCATGTGCGGCGTGCATCGGGTCGGGGGCGGGCAGCGCGGCGACGTCGGAGCGGGGGAACAGTCCGAGGTCCTGCACCCACATGCAGACCTTCGCCAGGTCGATGTGGACCCGCCAGCTGCCGCCCTCGCTCGCCCGGCGGCGCAGTGCCTCGATCACCCCGGCCGCGCCGAGGATCGCCGCCAGGTAGTCGTTGAGGAGGTAGGTCGGCGGCAGTCGGGGCCCATCGAAGGTTCCCTCCTCGACGGAGAATCCGCTGGCCGCGCAAGCGAGTTGGTCGAAGCCGCCGCGCCGTGACCAGGGGCCGGTCGTGCCCCAACCGTGGTAGTCGAGGATCACCAGTCCGGGCCGCTGCTCGAACAGGACCTCGGGACCGAAGCCCTTGGTGTCCAGGTTGAGGTAGTTGTTGACGTACACGTCCGCCTCGGTGAGCACCTGCCGGAAGGCCGTGGCCTGTGCGGGGTCGAGCAGGTCACAGAAGGCGGCGCGCTTGCCGATCCCGGTCTCGATGATCATCCCGTTGGGGTCGGGGTGCGTGGGCGAGGAGATGTGCAGGACGTCGGCGCCCAGTTCGGCGGAGATCCGCGCGGCCATCGGGCCCGCGATGACATGCGAGTTGTCCAGTACCCGCAGCCCGGTCAGCGGCAGGGCGGGCGGCAGCTTTCCGGTGGCGGGGAAGGGCTCGGGGGCGCTCTCTCCCACCTTCTCCAGATGGATCAGGGGCTGGCCGTCCAGCAGTTGCCCCTGTGGGTGGGTCCGCCACTCCTGCTGCGTGCGCACGGCGATGGCGGTGCCGCCGCGTGAGCAGATCGCCTCTTCGAGATCGAAAGCGTCCCAGTGTGCGATGGCGTCGGCCATCCGCTGTCGGTCGGGCGGGCAGTCCAGCACCTCGCAGGCGATGTCGCGCAACTGCGGGTAGGAGAGCAGGACGTAGACGTAGCGGCCGTCGCCGGCGCGGTAGAAGTCGCTGTTGCCCAGCAGGTTGGGATCCTCCCCCAGCTCACTCACGGGCACACCGCCCACCCGGGCGAGGAAGACCGCCATCAGCTGGTGGATCGCGGACTCGACGGAGACGGTCACGTCCTGCCCGTCCCCGCCCCTGTCCCGCCACAGCGCCGATGCCTCGGTGCCGAGCGCCGCGAGAGCGGCGGCGCAGGCGTCGCCGATGCGGTGCACGGAGGGGGTCAGCGGGTCGGCGCCGATGATGGTCACCTTGCCGCCGGCCTGTTCACCGGCGATCCCGAGCTGGTGGTAGAGGTCCCGCAGTGCGTCGTAGGAGGTCGTGCTCCCGGTCGCGCTCCCGGTCATGGCATTCGTCCTTCCGTGGTGGCCGTCCTCGCATTTCCATGACAGCAGCGAGAGGGGGAGGGAATCCAATACCAATGGCAGTGGGAAGCGATATGCGATGCCCTATACATCTGGTCTGACCTGCTGTCATATCCGTTCTGTTATCGACCTCTCGGGCAGTCGGTATTGGACACGGCCTGCGGTTCGGGAATTTCCTTGATGGTGTCGCAACGACCGAGATGAATACCACGAGAGGAATGCCATGAAAGGAATGCTCTCCGGGGTCCGAGTCGTCGAACTGGGCAGCGTGATCATGGTCCCGTACGCTGCCCAGCAACTCGGTGACCTGGGCGCGGACGTCATCAAGGTCGAGCCTCCGACCGGAGACATGACCCGCTACTACCCACCCGCGCGTCACCCCGGAATGGGCGGCGTCGGCCTCAATCTCAACCGCAACAAGCGCAGCGCGGTCATCGACCTCAAGGCGCCGAGCGGCCGCGACGCGCTGCTCGCCCTGATCCGTACGGCGGACGTGTTCCTGACCAACGTCCGCCCGCAGGCCCTGGCCCGGCTCCGGCTCGGGTACGAGGAGCTGCGGGCCGTCAACCCCGGTGTGGTGTACGTCAACGCGCAGGGCTTCCGCTCGGACTCCCCGCTCGGCACCCACGCCGCGTACGACGACATCATCCAGGCCGTCTCCGGTCTGGTGTGGCTCAACGAGCAGGCGGGCGGGGAGCCACGGTTCGTGCCCAGCCTGATCGCCGACAAGGTCTGCGGACTGCAGATCAGCCAGTCCGTGCTCGCCGCCTTGCTGCACCGCGCGCGCGGCGGCAGCGGTCAGCACATCGAGGTGCCGATGGCCGACACCATGCTCGCCTTCAATCTGGTGGAGCACCTGGCCGGGGCGGTCATGGACGGCGAGTTCGGTGCGCCGCGCTCGGTCAGCCGCACCCGTCGGGCGCAGCGTACGGCGGACGGGTGGATGTGCGTCCTGCCGCACAGCGACCGCAACTGGCGGGACTTGTGCACCTTCGCCGGCCGCCCCGGGCTCGTCGCCGATCCGCGGTTCGCCGACCGCGCGTCGCGGGCCCGCAACGCCGACGCGATGTACCCGGTGCTGGAGGAGATGACACTGACGCGTACCTGTGCCGAGTGGCAGGAGTTCTGCGACGGTGCCGGCATCCCCGCCTCTCCCGTGCACAGCCTGGAGTCGGCCGTCGCCACCGCCTACGCCCGCGAGGGCGGGCTACTGGCCGAGGCCGAGCACCCCACCGAGGGCACGTACCGCTCCATCGCCCGTCCGGTGCGCTACTCCGCCGATCCCGTACCGGCCCTGCGCCCCTGCCCCGCCCTCGGCGAGCACACCGATGAAGTGCTCCGCGAGGCCGGTTTCGACCCCGCCCTGCTGACCAAGCAGAGCAACCTGGACAAGGAGTAGTTCCGTGATCACGACCACCGACACCCTGCAACTGCGCAGGGAGGTACGGGACTTCCTCGCCGAGGAGCGCGCCCGCGGCACGGTGCTCGGCCGTCCCGACTCCTGGCTGACCGGCTGGGAACCGGAGTTCAGCCGCCGGCTCGCCGAGCGCGGCTGGGTCGGCATGGCGCTGCCGCCCGAGTACGGGGGCGGCGGGCGCGGGTTCGCCGCCCGCGTCGTCGTGATCGAGGAGCTGCTCGCCGCCGGGGCTCCCGTCTCTGCGCACTGGGTCGCCGACCGCCAGGCCGGGCCCTCGATCCTGGCTCATGGCACCGAGGAGCAGAAGCGGCGGTTCCTGCCCGCCATAGCCGCCGGGCGCTGCTTCTTCTCCATCGGCATGAGCGAGCAGGAGGCCGGCTCCGACCTCGCCCATGTGCAGACCCGCGCCGAACGAGTGCCCGGCGGCTGGCGGCTGACGGGCATGAAGAAGTGGACCGGCGGCGCACACGTCAACGATTACGCGATCGTGCTGGCCCGTACCAGCGAGCATGAGGACCGGCACCAGGGGCTCAGCCAGTTCATCGTGGACCTGCGCGCCCCCGGCGTACGCACGGAGCCGATCCGTCTGCTCACCGGCGAGCACACCTTCAACTGGTTCCACCTCGACGGCGTCGAGGTCCCCGACGGCATGCTGCTCGGCCATGAGGGCGACGGCTGGAAGCAGGTCACCGGCGAGCTGGCCTTCGAACGCAGCGGGCCCGAGCGCTACCTGTCCACCTTCCCGCTGCTGGTCTCGCTGGCCCGCGAACTGCGCCGGGGCGCAGCCACCCCCGACCAGCAGGCCCGGCTCGGCGCTCTGCTCGCCCGGATCTTCGCGGTACGGCAGCTCTCGCTCGGCGTCGCCGACGCGCTGGACGCGGGCCGCCCTGCCGACGTACAGGCCGCACTGGTCAAGGACCTGGGTACGCGCCTGGAAGGCGAACTCGTCCACGAGGCACGGCGCATCCTGCCCGTCACCGCCGACACCGGGGCCACCCCCGGCTCCTACCCCCACCACCTCGCCTACGCGCTGCTGCACAGCCCCGGCTACACCCTGCGCGGCGGCACCAACGAGATCCTTCGCGGCGTCATCACCCGCGGTCTGGAGCAGCAGTCATGACCACCGCCCTTGCCACCCGCGTCGCCGCCCTGCGTGAAGCGGGCCGCCTCGCCGAGCCCGGCCCGTTCGCCGAGACCGTGCTCGGGCACCTCGAACCCGCCTTCCCCGCCACCGCGTTGACGGTCGCGCTCGCCAACGGCCTCACCCTCGCCTACGCCCACCCCGCCGTCACCCAGGTCGGCCCGGTCGGAACCTCGGGCGAGGACGCGGCCCTGCGCGTCTCGGGCACCCTGCCCCGGGTGCCGTACGGCGCCACGTCCACCGCCGTCGTCTTGAGCGAAGGGCCGGGCGGGCCCGTGCTGTTCCCGGTCGCCCCGGCCCGGACCACCGTCACCGTGGTCGGCGGCACCAATCTCGCCGGTGAGCCCCGCGACACCCTCCACCTGCACGACTACGCCGTGGCCGCCGACGACGTCCACCCCCTCTCCCCGGCCGAGCTCGCCGAAGCCCGGCTCCGGGCCGCCCTTGCCCGCGCCGCGCTCATCTCGGGCGCCGCCGAGCGCTGCGTCGAGCTGACCGTCCGGCACACCACCACCCGCATGCAGTTCGGCCGCCCGCTCAGCCGCTTCCAGGCTGTCAAGCAAGAGGAGGCCCGCCTGATCGAGGAGTCCGCGCTGGTCCGCGCCGCGGTGGACGCTGCCGCCCGCGACCTGTCGCCGGTCGGTGTGGCCGCCGCCAAGGCGCAGGCCTCGGCATCGGTCGCCGAGATCGCCCGCATCGCCCACCAGCTGCACGGCGCCGTCGGCTTCACCGAACTGAGCGAACTGCGCCACGCCACCACCCGGTTGTGGTCCTGGCGGGACGAGGACGGCGACGAGTCGTACTGGGCCGCACGGCTGGGCCGCGAGGCGCTCGCCGCGGACGACGTCTGGGCGCTGCTCGCCGGGTGACCCGCGCGTACCCCGGGCCCCCGGCCGGCCGGGGGCCCGCGCATCCGCCCCCTACCGCCCACCACACGATCTACGCTCACCGCATGGATCTCACGCCCCGCCTGCTGGAGCAGTTCACCGTACTGGCCGAGGAGAAGCATTTCGGCCGCGCGGCAAGCCGTTTGATGATGAGCCAGCCCCCGCTCAGTCAGGCGGTCCAGCGCCTGGAGCGGATCATCGGCACCCGCCTGCTCGACCGGAGCAGCCAGGGCGTCAGCCTCACCGCCGCCGGTGAGGCGTTCGCGGCCGACGCCAGACGGATATTGGAGGCGCAGGAGTCCGCCCTCGCCCGCGCGCGCCGGATCGCCTCCGGCGAGGAGGGCGAGGTGCACGTCGGCTTCGTCACCAGCCTCAGCTACTGGCACCTGCCGCGCCTGCTCGCCGACGCCGCCGAACAACTGCCGGGCCTGCGCCTGCACCTGCGGCAGGGATCCAGCGGAGCACTGACCGAACTCGTCCGCAGCGGCACCGTGGACCTCGCGCTGGTACGCCAGCCCGAACTCGACGACAACGAGCTGACCGCCCGTCGGCTCACCGAGGAACGCCTCGTCGTCGCCCTACCCGCAACTGACCCGCTCGCCGGGGCCGCGCGCCTCGCGCTGGCCGACCTGAGCGGCCACCACTTCGCCCGCCTCGGCGACGGGCCACTACAGCAACTGGCACAGCGCGTGCTGCGGGCCTGCGAACGCGCGGGATTCGTCCCCACCTTCCGGGCCCGCGCCGACGACCTGCCGGGCCTGCTCAGCTACGTCGCCTCCGGCCTGTGCGTCGCCCTCGTACCCGAGCACACCGCCGCGCTCTCCTTCCCCGGCGTCCGCTTCCTCCCGCTCACCGATGACACTCCCGAGCTCACCACCACCATCGCGGTCCTGCACCGGCCCCGCACCGACCCGGCCGTACGCTCGCTGCTCGCCCTCGCGACCGCCTCGCTCGCGGGTCAGGCCGTGGGCGGATCACCGCAAAGTGATCAACGGGGTGCTGTTCCGGGCCAGGACCGGGGTGCCCAGGCCTGACCTGCCGAACGGTACGGCCCCTGGCAGACCGTCTGTGGGCGTCATCGCCGCCGGGCGGACCGGCAGGAACGGGCCGTGAACATCGATCCGACTTGCTGCCGGGCGCATCGGCACGCGGCCGGGGCGCCCCGCAAGCCTCCGGACTGCATCCTCAATGGCACCCTGACCGTCACCGCGGTCGTCATCCGGCTCCGCGACACCGTCCCAGAGCCATCAGAAACGGCCTAGGTGTGCGGGTCGTACAGATACGGCCGGCCGGCACCGGTGGGTTCGCGTCGTCCGGAGGCCGACCTCAGCCGCCGAGGGTCAGCCGGGGCTTGGGGGCGTCCGTGCGGCCGGTCTGCGGGCGGCGGCTGCCCGCCCGGTAGGGCGCGGGCCACACCGCACCGGGGCCCTCGTACCCCTGCTCGGCGGCCGCGTGCAGGGTCCAGTGCGGGTCGTACAGATGCGGCCGGGCGAGCGCGCACAGGTCGGTGCGGCCGGCCAGGATCAGCGAGTTCACGTCGTCCCAGGAGGAGATCGCGCCGACCGCGATGACCGGCACCCGCACCTCGTGCCGGATCCGGTCGGCGAACGGCGTCTGGTACGACCGCCCGAACTCCGGCGCCTCCTCGGCCACCACCTGCCCGGTGGAGACGTCGATCGCGTCGGCGCCGTGCGCGGCGAAGGCGCGGGCGATCTCCACGGCCTCCTCGGCGGTCGTGCCGCCCTCGGCCCAGTCGGTGGCGGAGATCCGGACCGTCATCGGCCGCTCGGCCGGCCACACCGCGCGGACGGCGTCGAAGACCTCCAGCGGGAACCTGAGCCGCTTCTCCAGTGAACCGCCGTAGGCGTCGGTACGCCGGTTGGTGAGCGGGGAGAGGAAGCCGGAGAGCAGATAGCCGTGCGCACAGTGCAGTTCCAGCAGGTCGAAGCCGGCCCGGGCGGCCCGCCGCGCCGCCGCGGTGAACTGCTCGCGGAGGTCGGTGAGCTGGGCCCGGTGCAGCTCCCGCGGGGTCTGGCTGCCCGGCTTGTACGGCAGCGGGGAGGCGGCCACCAGCGGCCAGTTGCCCTCGGGCAGCGGTTCGTCGATGCCCTCCCACATCAGCCGGGTCGAGCCCTTGCGGCCGGAGTGCCCGAGCTGCACCCCGATCGCGGTGCCCGGCGCCCGGGTGTGCACGAAGTCGGTGATGCGCCGCCAGGCCTTCGCCTGCCGGCCGGTGTAGAGGCCGGCGCAGCCCGGGGTGATCCGGCCCTCCGGGCTCACGCACACCATCTCGGTCATCACCAGCCCGGCCCCGCCGAGCGCCCGCGCGCCCAGATGGACGAGATGGAAGTCGCCGGGGACTCCGTCAGTGGCCGAGTACATGTCCATCGGGGACACCACGACCCGGTTGCGCAGCGCCAGCCCGCGCAGCCGGAACGGGGTGAACATCGGCGGCGTACCGGGCGGGCAGCCGAACTCGCGCTCCACGGCGTCGGTGAACCGGCGGTCGCGCAGCCGGAGGTTGTCATGGGTGACCCGGCGGCTGCGGGTGAGCAGGTTGAAGGCGAACTGGCGGGGCGGCTGGCCGAGATGGAACCGAAGGTTCTCGAACCACTCCAGGCTGGCGCGGGCGGCCCGCTGGGTGGAGGCGACGACGGGCTTGCGCTCGGCCTCGTAGGCGGCCAGCGCGCCGGGCACGTCCGGCTGCTCCTGAAGGCACGCGGCGAGGGCCAGGGCGTCCTCGACGGCGAGCTTGGTGCCGGAGCCGATGGAGAAGTGCGCGGTGTGGGCGGCGTCGCCGAGGAGCACCACATTGCCGTGCGACCAGTGCTCGTTGACCACCGTGCGGAAGGTCGTCCACGCCGACTTGTTGGAGTGCAGGGGGCGGCCGTCCAGGGCGTCGGCGAAGATCTTGGCGCAGCGCTCGATGGACTCCTGCGGGGTGACGGCGTCGAACCCGGCCGCCCGCCAGACCTCCTCGCGCATCTCCACGATCACGGTGGAGGCGCCGGGCGCGTACGGGTAGCCGTGCAGCTGCATCACGCCGTGCTCGGTCTCGGCGATCTCGAAGCGGAACGCGTCGAAGGCGAACTCGGCGGCGAGCCAGATGTACCGGCAGCGGTGTGACGCCACCCGGGGGCCGAAGGCGTGGGCGTAGGCCTCGCGGGTGGCACTGTGCACCCCGTCGGCGGCGATGACGAGGTCGTACTCCCGGGACAGGGTGTCCACGGGCGGGGCCTCGGTACGGAAGCGGAGCCGCACGCCGAGGGAGCGGCACCGCTCGTGCAGGATCTTCAGCAGGGTCCGTCTGCGGACGGCGGCGAACCCGTGCCCGCCGGAGCGCTGGAGGGTGCCGCGGTGGACGATGTCGATGTCGTCCCAGCGGACGAAGCGCTGCCGCAGCGCCTCGTAGACCACGGGGTCGGCGTGTTCGATGCCGCCGAGGGTCTCGTCGGAGAGGACCACGCCGAAGCCGAAGGTCTCATCGGGGGCGTTGCGCTCCCAGACGGTCACGTCCCGGGCGGGGTCGAGGCGTTTCAGGAGGGCTGCCGCATAGAGGCCGCCGGGACCGCCGCCGATGATCGCCACGCGGAGCACGCGCGCTCACCTCCCCCGCCACTTCGGCGGCCGCTTCTCCGTGAAGGCCGCGTGGAACTCGGCGTAGTCCTCGCCGTTCATCAGCAGGGCCTGGGTCGCCGCGTCCAGTTCCACCGCGGCCGCCAGCGGCATGTCCAGCTCCGCGGTGAGCAGCGCCTTCGTCTGGGCGTGGGCCAGTGCGGGTCCGTCGGCCAGCCGGCGGGCCAGGGCCTGGGCCGCCTCCTCCACGCCGCCCTCCTCCACCAGCTCGCTGATGAGGCCGATCCGCTCCGCCTCCGGGGCCCGGACCGGTTCGCCGAGCATCAGCAGCCGGGTGGCGTGGCCGAGGCCGACGACGCGGGGCAGCAGATAGGCCGCGCCCATGTCGCCGCCGGACAGGCCGACGCGGGTGAAGAGGAAGGCGAACCGGGCCGTGGGGTCCGCGACGCGGAAGTCGGCGGCCAGGGCGAGGACCGCTCCGGCGCCTGCCGCCACCCCGTGCACCGCGGCGATCACCGGGAACGGGCACTCGCGGATCGCCCGCACCACCTGGCCGGTCATCCGGTTGAAGTCGAGGAGCTGGGCGGTGTCCAGGGACAGGGTGGCGCCGATGATCTCGTCGACGTCGCCGCCGGAGCAGAAGCCGCGCCCCTCGCCGGCCAGGACCAGGGCGCGGACGGCCCGCTCCCGGGACAGCTCGGCGAGCAGATCGCGCAGGTCGGCGTAGGCGCCGAAGGTGAGGGCGTTGAGCTTTTCGGGGCGGGCGAGGGTGACGGTGGCGACCCCGTCGGCGATGTGGACCCGCAGATGCTCCCAGTCGGCGGTGCGGACGGCGGAGCCGGTGAAGGGACTCATGGTGGGCGGCCTCCTAGGGCGGTGGTGCCGTAGGTTGCACTGTCCCATGAAGTTATCACTCGTTTTTGACTGTCGTCACGAGTGCGCGACACACCTCAGTCGATTGGCCGAGTCCGGTCACGTCCGTCACCGATCATCGACAGCGCCGTAACAGTGGGCCCGCACGGGCGAGGCAGGCCACCGGCCTGGGTAGGCCGCCGGTACCGGGGCCGAGGGTCCCGGCGAAGCCCGACGACGGTCTGTAGTGGCCGGGCCCGTACCATTCCTACAGTCGAAAGCAGGACAGCCTGCTCCATGAACGGACTCGCCTTGCACGAACGCCCCACCGAATCGGCCTCCTGGCGCATCGCGCTGCCGCACACCGCCGCCGCGGTGCCCGTGGCCCGCGCCCTGGTGCGTACGGCGCTCGCCGAGGTGGAGCACACCGCGGACAGCGACACGGCGGAACTGCTCACGGCCGAGCTGGTGGCCAACGCGGTGGAGCACACCGCGGGGCGCGGGCCGATAGAGCTGGTGGTGGAGCTGCTGCCGGGCGGCTGCCAGGTCGAGGTGCACGACCCCGACCCCGCGCCACCAGGGCATCTGACCCGCCCGGTGATCGAGAAACCGGACGTCTGGCAGGAGGGCGGGCGCGGGCTGCTGCTGATCCGCGCCCTCAGCTCCTCCTGCGGTCACCGCCCCACCCCGTCGGGCAAGGCGGTGTGGTTCACACTGCCTGCTGTTCCCGCACAGCGTCGTCGGCCGTGACCTCCGCGGCCGGGGCCTGGGCCAGGGTGGAGTGCCGGCGGCCGTACACGGCGTAGAGCACCGCGCCCACCGCGAGGAACACCGCGAACTGGACCCAGGTCTGCCAGCCCGTCTCGTACATCAGGTAGAGGCAGAAGGCGACGCCGAGCAGCGGGACCACCGGGTACAGCGGCACCCGGAAGCTGCGGGTGAGGCCCGGTTCGCGGCGGCGCAGGGCGATCACCGCGATGTTGACGACGGCCATGATCGCGAGGGTGCCGATGGTGCACAGGTTCATCACGGCGTCCAGGGAGGCGAAGGCCGCGGGGAGCGCGAAGACGACGGCGACGATCAGCGTGCCGGCCACCGGGGTGGAGGTCTTCGGGTTCACCTTCTCGAAGACGCGCGGGATCAGGCCGTCCCGGGACATCGACATCAGGATGCGGGTCTGGCCGTACATCACCGCGAGGACCACGGAGGCGATCGCGACGACCGCGCCGAAGGCGATGACCCCGCCGCCGACGGTGGATCCGGTGACCTCGTTGACGACGTAGGACAGGGCCGCCGGGCGGCCGGCCACCTGCTTGCCGCCGATGGCGCCGATCGCGGCGAGCGCGACCGCGCAGTACAGCAGGGTCACGATGCCCATGCAGACCATGATCGCGACCGGGATGTCCCGGCGCGGGTTCTTGGCCTCCTCGCCGGCCGTGGTGATCGCGTCGAAGCCGATGTACGAGAAGAACGCGGCGGTGGTGCCCGCGCCGATGCCGCCGAGGCCGGCCGGGGAGAACGGGGTGAGGTTGCCGTGCTTGAAGGCGCTGTAGCCGATGACGCAGAAGGCGAGCAGGATCGCGAGCTTCACCGCGGCCATGGCGGCGGTGGCCCGGGCGCTCTCCCGCACCCCGCGCACCAGCAGCACCGAGGCCATGGCGATGACGATCACCGCGGGGAGGTTGACGACGCCGCCGTCACCGGGGCCCGCGGACAGCGCGGCCGGGAGCTGGAGGCCGGTGAGGCTGTGCAGCAGCTCGTTGACGTACTGGCTCCAGCCGACGGCGACCGCCGAGATGGAGATGCCGTACTCCAGCAGCAGGCACCAGCCGACCAGGAAGGCGGTGGACTCGCCGAGGCCGGCGTAGGCGAAGGAGTACGAGGAACCGGAGACCGGGATCGCACCGCCCAGCTCGGCGAAGGAGAAGGCGGTGAAGACGCAGGTGATCGCGGCGAGGACGAAGGAGACGACGACGGCCGGGCCGGCCTGCGCGACGGAGTCGGACAGGCCCACGAAGATGCCGGTGCCGACGATGGCGCCGACACCGAAGCAGATCAGCTGGAACAGGCCCATCGTGCGCTGGAGGCCGTGGCCCTCGCGGTCGGCGCCGGATTCGGCGACGAGCAGGTGCGGGGACTTGATGCGTGGAGCGGGCATACGGGTGGTGCTCGTTTCTGATGGTGCGGGCGACTGTCGTACAGCCGCGGCGGTGGCCCGGGGAAGGGGTGGCTCCCTGGGCCGCCGGTCAGGATAAGGCCCCTCAGGCGAGGGTGGCGACCAGCAGCGCCTTGATGGTGTGCAGGCGGTTCTCGGCCTCGTCGAAGACGACCGAGTGGGCGGACTCGAAGACCTCGTCGGTGACCTCCAGCGAGGTCAGGCCGTGGTTCTCGTACACCTCGCGGCCGACGCCGGTGCCGAGGTCGTGGAAGGCCGGCAGGCAGTGCAGGAACTTCACGTCCGGGTTGCCGGTGGCGCGCAGGACCTCCATGGTCACGGCGTAGGGGGCGAGGGCGGTGATCCGCTCGGCCCAGACCTCCTTGGGCTCGCCCATGGAGACCCAGACGTCGGTGACGACGAAGTCGGCGCCCGCGACCCCGTCCGCGATCTCCTCGGTGAGGGTGATCCGGGCGCCGCTGGTGGCGGCCAGCTGCTGGGCGCGGTCCACGACGTCCTGCGCGGGCCAGTAGGCCTTGGGCGCGACGATCCGCACGTCCATGCCGAGCAGCGCGCCGGTGACCAGGTAGGAGTTGCCCATGTTGAAGCGGGCGTCGCCGAGGTAGGCGTAGCCGATCCGGTGCAGCGGCTTGGCGCTGTGCTCGACCATGGTGAGCACGTCGGCGAGCATCTGGGTGGGGTGCCAGTCGTCGGTGAGGCCGTTGTAGACGGGCACGCCGGCATGCGCGGCCAGCTCCTCGACCTTGGCCTGGCTGTCGCCCCGGTACTGGATGGCGTCGAACATCCGGCCGAGGACCCGGGCGGTGTCCTTGACCGACTCCTTGTGGCCGATCTGCGAGCCGGAGGGGTCCAGGTAGGTGGTGTGGGCGCCCTGGTCGGCGGCGGCGACCTCGAACGCGCAGCGGGTGCGCGTCGAGGTCTTCTCGAAGATCATCGCGATGTTCCGCCCGCGCAGGTACTGGGTCTCGGTCCCGGCCTTCTTGGCGGCCTTCAGCTCGGCGGCCAGCTCGACCAGACCGCGGAACTCCTCCTCGGTGAAGTCCAGCTCCTTGAGGAAGTGGCGGCCGGCGAGGGCGGTCGGGACTGTCGCCATGGGGGCGCTCCAGGGATGCGGGTGGCACGGACTTTTGGAATTCTATACGACGGTCGACATTTCTATACAGTCGCGCCCTCGTTGCGCACCTCACGTCCGCCAGGTGGACGGCGCCCGCCGGTCAGACGGCGTCCCGCTGCACCGGGCAGCTCATACAGCGCGGCCCGCCCCGGCCCCGCCCCAGCTCGCTGCCCGGGATCTCGATCACCTCGATGCCCTGCTTGCGCAGATGGGTGTTGGTGGTGGAGTTGCGCTCGTAGGCGACGACCACGCCGGGCTCGACGGCGAGCACGTTGCAGCCGTCGTCCCACTGCTCGCGCTCGGCCGCGTGCACGTCCTGGGTGGCGGTGAGCACCCGGATCTCACCGAGGCCGAGGGCGGCCGCGATGGCCCGGTGCATGTGCTCCGGCGGATGGTCGGTGACCTTCAGCTCGCGTTCGCCGACGCCCGGCTCGATGGTGTACGAGCGGAGCATGCCGAGCCCGGCGTACTGCGTGAAGGTGTCGCCGTCGACCATGGTCATCACCGTGTCGAGGTGCATGAACGCCCGCCGCTTGGGCATGTCGAGCGCGACGATCGTATGCGCCGAGCCGGCCGCGAACAGCTTGTGCGCGAGCATCTCCACGGCCTGCGGGGTGGTGCGCTCGCTCATCCCGATGAGGACGGCGCCGTTGCCGATCACCAGGACGTCGCCGCCCTCGATGGTGGAGGGGAAGTCGGCCTGCCCCCGGGACCAGACACGGAAGGCCTCGTCCCTGAAGAGCGGGTGATGGCGGTAGATCGCCTCGAAGTGCACGGTCTCGCGCTGCCGGGCGGGCCAGCGCATGGCGTTGATGGAGACACCGTCGTAGATCCACGCCGAGGTGTCGCGGGTGAAGAGGTGGTTGGGCAGCGGGGGGAGCAGGAAGTCGTCCAGCTCCATGACGTGGAAGCGGACCGAGGCGGGCTCCTCGTACAGCTCCAGGAACTCCCGCTTGGTCATGCCGCCCACCAGGACCTGGGCCAGCGCGTCCGGGGGCGTGCGGTCGAAGGCGGCGCGCAGATGGTCGGTGGCCAGGGGGCCGTACTCCTTCTCGTCGAAGACCCGGTCCAGGACGAGGGTGCGGGCCTCGGGGACCTGGAGGGTCTCGGCGAGCAGGTCGCCGAAGAGGTGCACGGCGACCCCGCGGTCGCGCAGCACGTCGGCGAACCCGTCGTGCTCGGCGCGGGCCCGGCGCACCCAGAGCACGTCGTCGAAGAGGAGGGCGTCCTTGTTGCTGGGGGTGAGCCTTTTGAGCTCGAGATCGGGCCGGTGCAGGATGACGCGGCGCAGCCGCCCGGCCTCGGAGTCGACATGGAATGCCATGCCTCCATCCTGACCACCGGGGCCCGGATTCACCCGCAACCGAGCAGATTCCCCGAACACCAGTTTTCGTCGCCTTGACGACAAGCGGGTACTCCGCTTATCGTCTAAGTGACGAAAATCAGAGGAACCAGGGGGACCCCATGGCCGACATCACCCGCCGCTTCGGCTGGCGCCATCTGCGGGGCGCGCCGACCGCGCACATCCGGCACCACCGCTCCGGACGGCTGGTGCACGACGGGCCCGGGCTCAGCTTCTGGTTCCGCGCGCTGACCGCGGCCCTCTCCGAGATCCCGGTGGACGACCGCGAACTGGCGATGACCTTCCACGCCCGTACGGCCGACTTCCAGGACGTGACCGTGCAGGCGACGGTCACCTACCGCATCGCCGACCCGGCGCTCGCCGCCACCCGGCTCGACTTCTCCGTCGACCCGGACACCGGCGCCTGGCGCGGCGCCCCGCTGGAACAGCTCGGCACCCTGCTCACCGAGACGGCCCAGGAACACGCCCTGGACGTGCTGGCCGGCACCCCGCTGGCGGCCGCGCTGACCGGCGGGGTCGCCGCGGTGCGCGAGCGCCTCGCGGCCGGACTCGCCGCGGAGCCCCGGCTCCCGGCCACCGGTATCGAGGTGGTCGCCGTCCGCGTGGTCGCCGTCCGCCCGGAGGCCGAGGTGGAACGCGCGCTGCGCACACCGGCCCGGGAGCTGATCCAGCAGGAGGCCGACCGGGCGACCTACGAGCGCCGGGCGGTGGCCGTGGAGCGGGAGCGGGCGATCGCCGAGAACGAACTGGCCAGCAAGATCGAACTCGCCCGGCGCGAGGAGCAGTTGGTCGAGCAGCGCGGCACCAACGCGCGGCGCGAGGCCGAGGAGCTGGCGACGGCGGACGCGGTGCGCGCGGACGCGGAGGCCACCCGCACGGTACGGCTCGCGGAGGCGGAAGCGGCCCGCACCGAGCGGCTGGCGCAGGCGGAGGCCGCCCGCACCGAGCGGATGACGACGGCCGAGGCCGCCCGGATGGAGCGGATGGCCGCGGCGGAGGCGGACAAGGCGGTACGGCTCGCCCGCGCGGAGGCCGAGCAGGCGCGCGAGGTGGGCGAGGCCCGGGCGCAGGCGCGGGCGGCCTGGCTGCGGGTGCACGCCGACGCCGAGGTGGCCACGCTGCACGCGCTCGCCGCGATGCGGGTGGCCGAGAACCTGCCGAACATCGACAGCGTGACCATCTCGCCGGACGTGCTGACCGGGCTCCTCGCGCGGCTCGGCGGCGCACCGGAGGCCGGGGCATGAGCCTCGCGCCGCGCGCCGTACTGGTCCACCGGACCACCGAGTACGAGGAGGTGGTGGCCCGGCACGGCACGCACGGCCAGGCCGCCTTCTTCCTCGCCTCCCGGGGCCGGGACATCGAGGAGGTCGCCGAGCGGCACCGGCGGGCCCACCGGGCGCTGGCCGAGGTGGTCGCGGCGGTGCCGCTGACCTGGCGGCAGGCGCGGGTGGAGCGGGCCGACCTGGACCGGTTCCTGTTCGCCCCGGAGGACGTGGTCGTGGTGGTCGGGCAGGACGGGCTGGTCGCGAACGTGGCCAAGTACCTGGCCGGTCAGCCGGTGATCGGCATCGACGCCGATCCCGGCCGCAACCCCGGTGTCCTGGTGCGCCACCGCCCGGCGGACGCCGCGCAGCTTCTGCCGGGGGTGTATCAGACCGGCGCCGACGAACTCACCATGGTGGAGGCCGTCGCCGATGACACCCAGCGGCTGGTGGCCCTCAACGAGATCTACCTGGGCGCCGCCGGTCATCAGACCGCCCGGTACCGCCTGGGCCTCGACGGCGACGGGGGTGTCGCCGAGGCCCAGGCCTCCTCCGGGGTGCTGGTCGGCACCGGCACCGGGGCGACGGGCTGGCTCCGCTCGGTGTGGCAGGAGCGCGGCAGCCGGCTCCCGCTGCCCTCCCCCACCGAGGACCGCCTGGTGTGGTTCGTCCGCGAGGCCTGGCCGTCCCCGGCCACCGGTACGACCCTGGTGGCGGGCGACCTCACGGCCGCGGCGGCGCTGACGCTCACCGTGGAGTCCGACCGCCTGATCGCCTTCGGCGACGGCATCGAATCCGACGCCCTCCACCTCACCTGGGGCCAGACGGTCCGCCTGGGCGTGTCCGCACACCGCCTGCGGCTGGCCGGGTAGTGCCGCGCAGTGGGTTCCTACAGGCGGGGGTCGACCGGTTCCGATTCCAGGGCCAGTACGCCGAACACCGCCTCGTGCACCCGCCACAGCGGCTCCCCGGCGGCGAGCCGGTCCAGGGCTTCCAGGCCGAGGGCGTACTCGCGCAGGGCGAGGGACCGCTTGTGGTTCAGGAACCGCTGCCGCAGCCGGCCGAGCTGCTCGGGCCGGGTGTACTCGGGGCCGTAGATGATCCGCAGGTACTCGCGGCCCCGGCACTTGATGCCGGGCTGCACCAGCCGGCCCTCCGGGCTGCGCACCAGCGCGCCGACCGGCTTGACGACCATGCCCTCGCCGCCGCGCCCGGTCATCTCCAGCCACCAGTCGACACCGGCACGGACCGACTCGGGATCGCCGGTGTCGACGTACAGCCGCCGGGTGGTCCGCAGCAGCCCGGTGCCGTCGTGCTCCACCATCCGGTCGATCAGGGCGAGTTGCTCGTCGTGCGGCAGCGCGGCGAGGCTGCGGCCCTGGGCGGCCAGGATCTGGAACGGGGCCAGCCGGACGCCGTCCAGGCCGTCGGTGGTCCAGCAATAGCGGCGGTAGGCGGCGGTGAACGCGGCCGCGTCGGCGGCGCGTTCCCGCTGGCGGTCCAGCAGGCCGGTGACGTCGACACCCCGGGCGGCGGCGGTCTCCAGCGCGGTCAGCGCGTCCGGGAACACCGCGCCGGAGGCGGCGCCCACGGCCGCGTACTGGCTGCGCAGCAGCCCCCCGGCCTTCAGCGACCAGGGCATCAGCTCGGCGTCCAGCAGCAGCCAGTCGGTGGCCAGTTCGTCCCACAGACCCGCGGCACCGATCGCCGAGCGAAGCCGGCCGAGGATCTCCTCGGTGACCTTCTCGTCGTCGAAGAACGGCCGCCCGGTACGGGTGTAGAGGGACCCGGTCGGGCCTCCCCCGCTCTCGGCTTCGCTCGAGCGGGAGGTGCCCCCAGCGCCGAACCGCTCGCGCGCCGTCGCCGCGTCCCGGCACACCAGGGCCACGGCCCGCGAGCCCATGTGCTTCTCCTCGCACACGACCCGCTCGACCCCGTCCCGCGCGTAACTCGCGAACGCCTCGACCGGATGCTCCAGTAAGTGTCCATCAGCGGCTCCGCCGCGGGCATCCGCCGTGGAGGTCGCCGTCGGCGCCATGGTCGGCGGCAGGTACGGCAGCAGGCGCGGGTCGACCGCGAAGCGGCTCATGACCTCCAGCGCAGCCGCCGCGTTCTCCTCGCGGACCGCCACCAGCCCCGCGTGCCGGGTCTCCACCGCCCGGCGGCCGTGCACGTCCGCCAGGTCCAGCGGACGGCCGTCCAGACCGCCGGGCGCCTCGGTGCGCAGCGGCCTCGCCGGCTCGTACCAGACCCGCTCGGCCGGTACGTCGACCAGCTCCCGCTCCGGCCAGCGCAGCGCGGTCAGTCTGCCGCCGAAGACGGCACCGGTGTCCAGACAGATGGTGTTGTTCAGCCAGCTCGCCTGCGGGACGGGGGTGTGGCCGTAGACCACCGCCGCCCGGCCCCGGTACTCCTCCGCCCACGGGTAGCGCACCGGCAGCCCGAACTCGTCGGTCTCGCCGGTGGTGTCGCCGTACAGGGCGTGCGAGCGGACCCGGCCGGAGGTGCGGCCGTGGTACTTCTCGGGCAGCCCGGCGTGGCAGACGACCAGCTTGCCGCCGTCGAGGACGTAGTGGCTGACGAGTCCGTCGAGGAACTCCCGCACCTCCTGCCGGAACTCCTCGCTCTCCTGCTCCATCTGCGCGATGGTCTCGGCCAGTCCGTGGGTGTGCCGGACGTTGCGGCCCTTGAGGTAACGGCCGTACTTGTTCTCGTGGTTGCCGGGCACGCACAGGGCGTTGCCCGACTTCACCATCGACATCACCCGGCGCAGCACCCCGGGGCTGTCGGGGCCGCGGTCGACGAGGTCGCCGACGAAGACGGCGGTACGGCCCTCGGGGTGGACTCCGTCGACGTAGCCCAGCTTGCCCAGCAGGGACTCCAGTTCGGCGGAGCAGCCGTGGATGTCGCCGACGATGTCGAAGGGGCCGGTGAGGTGGGTCAGGTCGTTGAACCGCTTCTCGGTGACGACGGTGGCCTGCTCGGCCTCCGCCGGGCCGCGCAGCACATGCACCTTGCGGAAGCCCTCGCGCTCCAGGTGGCGGAGCGAGCGGCGCAGTTCGCGGATGTGCCGCTGGATGACCCGGCGCGGCATGTCCGCGCGGTCGGCGCGGGCCGCGTTGCGCTCGGCGCACACCTCCTCCGGCATGTCCAGCACGATGGCGATGGGCAGGACGTCGTACTTCCGGGCGAGTTCGATCAGCTGGCGCCGGCTGTCCTGCTGCACGCTGGTGGCGTCCACCACGGTCCGGCGGCCGGCCGCCAGCCGCTTGCCGGCGATGTAGTGCAGGACGTCGAAGGCGTCCCGGGTGGCGCTCTGGTCGTTCTCGTCGTCACAGACCAGTCCGCGGCAGAAGTCCGAGGAGATGACCTCGGTGGGCTTGAAGTGCCGGCGGGCGAAGGTCGACTTGCCGGAGCCGGAGGCGCCGACGAGGACGACGAGGGAGAGGTCGGTGACGGGAAGGACCCGCCGCTTGCTGTCGGTCGCCTCGGTCATGCTGCCTTCGCCTCCTTCACGGCGTCGAGGGTGAACACTGCCATCTGGGTGGGCGGTCCCACCTCGGGGTCGTCGGGGCCGACGGGACGGAACTCCACGGTGTAGCCGTGCCGTTCGGCGACGGCGGCCGCCCAGGCGCGGAACTCCTCGCGGGTCCACTCGAAGCGGTGGTCGCTGTGGCGCACATGTCCGGCCGGGAGGGTCTCCCAGCGGACGTTGTACTCGACGTTCGGCGTGGTCACGAGGACCGTGCGCGGGCGGGCGTGCCCGAACACCGCGTACTCCAGCGCGGGCAGCCGGGGCAGGTCGAGGTGTTCGACGACCTCGCTGAGCACGGCGGCGTCGTAGCCCTTGAGCCGGTTGTCCGTGTAGGCGAGCGAGCCCTGGACGAGCCGGACCCGCGCGGCCTGCCGCTCGCCCATGCGGTCCAGCCCGAGCCGCCGCCCCGCGATGGCCAGCGCACGCATCGACACGTCGACGCCGACGATCTCGGTGAACCGCGCGTCCTTCAGCAGCGCCTGCACCAACTGGCCCTGGCCGCAGCCGAGATCGAGCACCCGGGCGGCACCGCAGGCGCCCAGCGCGTCGATGATCGCCTCCCGGCGCTGCACGGCGAGCGGGGTCGGCCGCTCCTCCGTCTCGGTCTCCTCCCCGACCGCGTTGTCGATGTCCTCGACCTCGCTGTCGTCGGCCTCCGCGAGCCGCACCAGCTCCAGCCGCTCCATGGCCTGCCGGGCCAGCGACCAGCGGCGGGACAGATAGCGGCCGACGATCAGCTTCTGCTCCGGGTGCCCGGGCAGCCAGCCCTCGCCGGCCCGCAGCAGCTTGTCCACCTCGTCGGCCGAGACCCAGTAGTGCTTGGCGTCGTCGAGCACCGGCAGCAGGACGTACAGATGGCGCAGCGCCTCGGCGAGGGTCAGCGTCCCGGCCTGAAGGACCAGGCGGACGTAGCGCGAGTCGCCCCACTGCGGGAACTCGCTGTCCAGGGCGACCGGTTCGGCGGTCACCGCCCAGCCGAGCGGCTCGAAGAGCCGGCGGACCAGTTCCGGTCCGCCGCGGGCGGGCAGCGCGGGAATCTCGATGCGCAGCGGCAGCGGGGTGGCGGCCCGCTCCGGGCGGGCGGTGCAGACCCCGCGCATGGCGCTGGAGAAGACACCGCTCAGCGCGACCGCGAGCAGCGAGGACGCGGCGTAGGGCCGGTCGTTGACGTACTGCGCGAGCGCCGCGTCGGGGGCGCCGCCGCGGCCCTTGCCCTTGCCCCGCCGGACCAGCGCGACCGGATCGATCTCCAGGAGCAGCGCGGCCGTGCAGCGCGTGTCGTCCGCCTCGGGGTAGAAGACGTGCGCGGTGCCGTGGGAGGTGGAGAACCGCTGCGCCTTGTCAGGGTGCTTGTGCAGCAGGAATCCGAGGTCGGTGGCCGGGCGGGCGGAGTCGCCGTGTGTGGAGATCGTCAGGAACACGCCACCGAGTCTGTCGCTCCCCCACCGCTGCGACCACTGGTTTTCCGCACCCCGCTAGCCGGCGTCCTCCTTCTTCCAGGGGCCGACGCCGAGCCGGCCGGTGGTACCGAGGTCCAGTTCGGGGGTCACCGTCACGGGCGCGGCGCCGGGCCTGGCCCATACCCGTACGTAGGGCGCGTTGACGGGGGCGCCGGCCTCGGTGGTGTTGCGCCAGACGAGGGCGGCATAGGCGCGCTCGCCGGGGGCGAGGGTGAGGGGCCGCGGGGTGCCGTCGGCGCCGGTGCTGGTGGCGACGCTTTCGCCGGGGACGATCCGGACGCCGGTGACGGGTGCGTGGTCGGCGCCGAGGACGCGGAGTGCGGGGCGGCCGTCGAGGGCGTACGGGCGTGTGCCGCAGTTCTCCAGGTGCAGGCCGACGACGCGCAGCCCCATGGCGGCGTCGCCCTGGTCGGGGTAGAGGCGTGTCCCGGAGGCCGGGCAGGGGCCGCCCTGGGAGGGCGCTTCGGCGGTGGGGACGCTGCGCACCTGCTCGACCGACACGCCGGCCACGGCGGAGGCGCCCGCGGGCAGTTCGCCGAGTACGACGCTGCCGCGGACGGTACGGCCCGGTCCGACGCCCGGCACGGTCTGCCGGGCGATGCCGGTGCCGTCGCCGGGCGCGGGCCGGAAGCGAAAGGTGACGGTGTAGGTCATCGCCGTCCGCTCGGGGTTGGTGACCGTGAAGTCGGCGAAGAGGCGGCCGCTCCGGCAGCCGTGGCCGCCGCCGGACACGCCGGTGATCGTCACCCCGTCCCGGGTCGGGGTGGCGGCGGGCAGCGGCTGCGGGGTGCCGGTGGCGGAAGGGCAGCGGGGTTCGGCGCCGGTCCCGCCCGGTCCGGCCGTCTTCGAGCCGCAGCCCGTCAGCGCGAGCAGGGTCACCGCGGCGGCGGCGCGAAGGAGCGGGGTTCGGCGCATCCGGTGATCGTCGACGGGGGCGGACCGGCCGGTGTAGGGCGGAGGCCACAGTTCCTGTCACAGGCGTGTCACAGGGCGGCCGGGGTGGCGTCCGGGGCGCTCAGGACTCCTGGTCGATGACCGCCTGGGCCTTGTCGAGGGCGCGGGCGTCCGCGGCGAGCACCCGGTCGAGGTCGGCCTTGTGCCCGCCGATGGCGGCCTTCTGGGCGCGGATGTCGATGGTGTGCACGGTGCGGATGTAGTCGGTGTCGAGCTTGCACCGGGCGTCGGCGGTCGCGGTCTTCGTCTCCTTCTCCGAAGGCCCGTCGGTCCGGTGCCAGGCGAAGTCGTCGGTGGCCTGGTCGGGATCGGAGTAGTGGAAGCCCTTCTTCTTCATACAGGCCGACCAGGCGCGGTCGGCCTTCTTCCAGGCCGGGTCCTTCCGCGCCTGCTTGTGGGACTCGTACCAGAGTTCCATGGCCAGCGCGAAGGAGCCGGTGAGCTTCAGCCCGCCGACCTTCGTCGCCTTGGGCGGCGCGCCGTACAGCGTGCGGGTCGCCCGGCCCAGGCAGCCGCCCTCGGGGATGGCGTGACCGTGGGCGAGGTGGCTGTCGCCGGAGCCGAAGGCGCCGGTGAGCGCGAGGTACTGGTCGTCGGGCCACTCCTGCGGCTGGCTGTCCTTCTCCGGGTCGCGGAGGTGGTAGCCGCGCTGGGCCGCCAGATCGGGGTCGTCGACGCCGTACGGGCTGTCGTCACCGACCGAGCTGCTGAGCGGGGCGTTTCCCTTGCGGACCGGGTAGGTCGACTCGACGGTGCTGGTGTCGAGCGCCGAGAAGCCCGCGTACCCGAGGCCGATCATGCACCGCTTGGCCAGCAGCCACTGCGCCTTGACGATGGTCTTCCCGTCGTCCGAGGCGGGGTCCGGCAGATAGCTGTGCAGCGGGAACGCCGCCATGGTGTTGAGTCGCCGGGCCTGCTCGGCATGGTCGTCGTCATGACCGGTGAACTGGCATGCCGACAGGGCCAGCAGGCCGGTGAGGGTGAGGGGAAGCACTTTGCGCACCCGGTCATCCGATCAGCTCGCGATCACGGGCGCTGTGATGGAGCCCACAGTTCCGTCACAGGTTCCACGGATACGGCACACCGTGCGGCGCTCGCACCGGCCGCTGTGATCTCCGCCATGGCCGCGGGAACCCGGACCTGATGGAGTGAGCGCCTGTCAACTGACCACTGACGCAAGGGGAACGAACCATGACGACCAGTCGAGGGATGCGCGCGGGCGGCAGAGCCGTCGCCACGGCGGCGGCCGGTGCCGTCCTCGCCACGGGGATCCTCGCGGCCGCACCGGCCCAGGCGGCGCCCGCGGCACAGCCGCACACGTCGGCGGGCGCGCCGTCGCGCGTGTCCGCCGCGGCGCCGCAGGTGTCGGCGCAGGGCGCGTACGCGATGAACGCGGCCACCGGCAAGGCGCTGTTCACCAAGGCCGCCACCGCACCGCTGCGCACCGGCTCCACGACGAAGATCATGACGGCGCTCGTGGTGCTGTCGCAGCCGAAGCTGAACCTCGACCGGAAGGTGAAGATCAAGAAGGAGTACACGGACTACGTGATCGACCCGGTCACCCATGTCCAGCGCTACTCCAGCGCACGGCTGGTCCTCGGTGACTCGATGAAGGTGCGCGACCTGCTGTACGGGCTGATGCTGCCGTCGGGCTGCGACGCGGCCTACGCACTGGCGGACACCTACGGCACCGGCTCGACGACGGCCGCCCGCACCAAGTCCTTCATCGCCAAGATGAACGCCAAGGCCCGTGAACTGGGGCTGACCAACACCTACTTCGACTCCTTCGACGGGGTGTCGAACGGCAACAACCACGCCTCGCCGCGCGACCTGGCGAAGCTGGCCGCGACCGCGCTGAAGAACGCGACGTTCAAGAAGGTCGTCGGCACCAAGAAGTACGCCGACATGACGTCGTACCGGCCCGGTGGCGGCACCACCGCCATGGCCCCCTGGAAGAACACGAACACCCTGCTCGACACCTACAAGGGCGCCATCGGCGTGAAGACCGGCTCCGGGACGGAGGCCGGGTTCTGCCTGGTGTTCGCGGCCACCCGGGGCGGCAAGACCGTCGTGGGCACGATCCTCGCGGACACCTCGGTGGACCAGCGGTTCAAGGACGCGACGAAGATCCTCGACTACGGCTTCGCCCAGCGCGGCTGAGTCCCCCGTCCCCCTGGCCCGGGCGAAGCCGGCCGGGCCAGGGGGCTGCCGCGGGGGCGTTACGACAGCTGCGACTGGACCTGGGCGGAGATCAGCTCCAGGTGGTCCAGGTCGTCGAGGTCCAGGATCTGGAGGTAGATCCGCCGGGAGCCGATCTCGGCGTACCGGCCGATCTTGTCGACCACCTCGGCCGGGGAACCGGCGAGTCCGTTGACCTTCAGCTCCTCCACCTCACGGCCGATCGCGGCCGCACGCCGGGCCACCTCCTGGTCGTCCCGGCCGACGCAGACCACGAGGGCGTTGGAGTACGTCAGCTCGTCCGCGGCCCGGCCGGCCTCCTCGGCGGCGGCGCGCACCCGGCCGAACTGCCGCTCGCTGTCCTCGACCGAGGCGAACGGCATGTTGAACTCGTCCGCGTACCGGCCGGCCAGCCGCGGCGTGCGGGTCGCGCCGTGGCCGCCGATGAGCACCGGGATCCGCCGCTGGGCCGGCTTGGGCAGCGCGGGCGATTCGGTGAGGTCGTAGTACCTGCCGTGGAAGTCGAAGGTCTTGCCCACCTCGGTGGCCCACAGCCCGGTGACGATCGCCAGCTGCTCCTCCAGCCGCCCGAACTTCTCCTTCGGGAACGGGATGCCGTACGCCTTGTGCTCCTCCTCGAACCAGCCCGCGCCGAGGCCCAGCTCGACCCGGCCGCCGGACATCTGGTCCACCTGGGCGACCTGGATGGCGAGCACACCGGGCAGCCGGAAGGTGCCGGCGGTCATCAGGGTGCCGAGGCGGATGCGCCGGGTCTCGCGGGCGAGTCCGGCGAGCGTGATCCAGGCGTCCGTGGGACCGGGCAGTCCGTCGGAGCTGCCCATGCGGAGGTAGTGGTCGCTGCGGAAGAAGGCGTCGAAGCCGAGGTCCTCGGTGGCCTTGGCCACGGTGAGCAAGGTGTCGTAGGTGGCCCCCTGCTGGGGCTCGGTGAAGATTCGAAGGTCCATACATCCATCCTGCACGCCCCGGGCGCCGTCAACCTCGCCGGTACCCCGTGGCGCGGCGGTCCCCGGTCGGGTGAAATTCGCCGTCCCGCGCGCGGGCCGGGCGCCGGGCCAGTGACCGGCCCCGGCGGTGATCGTTGGGCCGTCGGAGCCGGACCGTCCGGCACCCGCGCCGGACGGTGGCCGCCGTCGCGCGTCAACGCGCCGGCCCTGCCGGGGCCGGGGGCCGAGGAGGCCGTCATGTCCGAAGAGTCGGTTCCGCCGCAGGGTGGCCCGGCCGGTCAGCCGAGTGGCTCCGCCGGCCGGCCCAAGGGGCTGCTGGAGCAGATGGAGGAGCTGATGGCCGCGCTGAACGCGGATCTGTCGGCCCTGGCGGATCTTCAGGCGGGGGGACCGCGGCGGACCCCGGCCGGCGAGGCGGAGCTGGGCACCGCCTGACCCCTCGGCTGCCGCCGGCGGCACCGCACCGGACATGCCGTCGACGCCCTCGCCGCACCCCGTCCCCTCGCTTGCTTCACTCAGCCGTACTCCCGCTCGGGTAACGCCTCCTCGCGCGCGGCCAGCTTGCGCAGCATCTCCAGGACGCGGTCACGGGACTCGTCGGCCGCGTCGATGGCCTCCATGCACTGCCAGTACGTGGTCTCGTCGGCCGCGGTGCTGGCCAGGCCGACCAGGGTGATGCCGACCTCGGCGAGCAGCCCGCCCAGGCAGAGCAGGGTCTCGCGGGCGTCGGTCAACCCGGTGAGCTGGGCGGCGCGCAGATCGCCGGGGTCGAGTTCGGGCGGGTCCAGGACGCCGCAGCCCCGGCCCGCCAGCTCGGTCAGGCCGAGCGCCTCGCCGCGCAGCTCCGGCGGACCGGAGACGGCGAGCCGGCTGCCGATCGCCTGGGCCAGGGCCTGTGCCTGCCACACCTCCGCCATCAGCTCCGGCGCGTCGGTGCCGCCCGTCAGGGCGCGCCGGCTCGTGAGGATCAGACCTATCGCTTCCACGCCGTACCCCCGTCCGTCCACCGCGCTGCCTCGCACGGCCGAGTGAACTCTTCTGTTCACTACCCAGAGTGAGGGTCTGTGGGGCGAAAAGCCAGAGGAAGACGGAAATCTGTGGACAACAATTCGGAATCGCCCCAGGAGTCAACTCCGGAGAGTGATAACGGAGTTGGAGGGTCCGGTCTCATCCGCTTCCGGTCCGCTTCATGGTTCGCCGCGGGGGAAGCGCTGTTCGTTGCGGTCGATCTTGGCGTCGAGGGCGGTGAGCGGGTCGATGCCGAGGACCTCGCAGAACTGGAGGAGGTAGGCGAGGACATCGGCGACCTCGTCCCGGACGCGGTGCGCGGTGTCGGGGTCCTCCATCACCCGGGCCGACTCCTCCGGGGTCAGCCACTGGAAGATCTCGACCAGTTCGGAGGCCTCCACGCTGAGCGCGGCGGCGAGGTTCTTGGGGGTGTGGTAGGGCTGCCAGTTCCGGGCGGCGGCGAACTCGGCCAGCCGGCGCTGGAGTCGGGCCAGGTCAGGGTGTTCCGTCACGGTTCAGGTGTACCACCGTGACGCCGGGGGTCCCGGTGGCCCACGAGGCGTCGCTCACCGCGGCGAGACAGCGGATGTGGCCGCGCTCGCCCATCCGGGCCGCCGTCGTCAGCAGTTCCCGGCGCTGGACGGGGTCGAGGGCGCGGTCGAAGCCGTCGGTGACGACCGTGAGGGTGCGCAGTGCGTCGGGCACCTCGCCGGGCGCGTCCAGGTCGAGGACGCCAGGGCCGGTGAGCAGGATCAGGGTGAGCGCCAGATAGCGCAGTTCGCCGTCGCCGAGGCGGGCCAGCTCGGTGTGGAAGCCGTCGCCCCGGTCGAGCACCGCCCGGACCGTGCCGTCGGCGAGCGGCTCGGCCACCAGGTCGGTCACCGGGCCGGCGCAGCCCGCGCGCAGCGCCTCGACCAGCTGGCCGTGGCGTCGTCCGCACTCCGCGCGGGTGCGCCACAGCACGTCGGCGAGGTTGTCGCAGCCGGGCAGGAGCCGGCCGGAGCCGGTGGGGACGGGGGTGCGCATGCAGTCGGGGCGGGGGTCGCAGGAGAAGACCGAGCGCAGGGCGACGACCATCTGCTCGGCCGCGGCCAGCACATGCCGCTGCCCCTCCGTCTTGCCGGCCACGCGCAGCGGCAGCAGGGCGGTGCCGAGACGGTCGTCGGGGAGCGGCGCGCGGGTCACCGGGGCGGAGCCGGCGGTGTGCCAGGCGGCCTGGACGGTACGGCGTCCCGGGTCGCGCAGGGCGGTCTCCAGCAGCACGGTGCCGCCCGCGCTCAGCCGCTCCCCCACGATGCGCAGTTCCGGTTCGGCCTGTACGGCGAGGTCCAGCCGGACCGGGCCCTGGCCGCCGTCGGCGGTACAGCCGATGCGGAAGCCGCGCCGGCCCTCGGCGTCGGGGCGGGCCCGCTCGGGCACACAGGCGACCGGGTCCGCGAAGACCTCCCGGAGCGGGGCGCCGGAGCCGAGCCGCGCGAGCGCCTCGCAGGCCGCGAGCGCGGTGGACTTGCCCGCCCCGCTGGGTCCCGCGAACACGGTGACCGGCCCCAGCGGAAACCCGGCCCGGCGATGCCCGGCGAAGGCCGACAGCCGCAACTCGGTGATTCTGGCGCGGACATCGACGGTGCGACGGGACTGCGCGGGAACGGTCCCGGCGGACACGGAAGGCACAGAGGGCACGGCCATGTCCGGACCGTAAGTCTCCCCCCACCCGCCGAACCGTTTTCGCACCGTCACGTTCCACCGATCGAGGGAAGCAACGGCCCCCACGACGACCTGGCGCTCCGCTCCGAGGGGCCCGTGGAACCGGGAGGCCGGGAGGCCGGGAGGCCGGGAGGCCGGAGGCCGGAAGGCCGGGGCCAGGGCCAGGGGCCAGGGACCGGGGCCAGGAGCCGAGGCCAAGGGCCAGGGGCCGGGCAGCCGGCACGCGGTGGCTGACACCCGTCGGCGACGCACCACGGCGAGGCGGACTGCGCCTGCCCCACCCGGGCAACCGAAAGCCCGCCTCAGCCCTACCGGGCACCGACGGGCAGCCTTACCCCTTCAGGGCAGCCGAAGGGCTCGCCCGCCCCTCCCCCTCCCTGTCGGCCGACGCGGACACGCTCGGCGCGCCGTCGTCGGCCCTGCATCGCCGAGGCCTTCCGCGGCGCGGGCCGAGGCGCAGTGGGGCGTGGAGCGCCGTCCGCGCCCGGTGGCTGCGGAGCGTGCCGTTAGGACGGAGCGGGCCCGGACGGCAGTCGGGCTGATGCCCCGGGGCGAACCGGTGCCGGACGTGCCGGGGGCCGGTCAGCCGCCGGAGGCTTCCATCAGGCCGCTGACTTCCGTGCCGGGCGGGGTGAGGAGGAAGACGTTGCGGTCGACGCGGTGCATCCCGCTGCCCAGGCCGAAGACGACGCCGGTGCTGAAGTCGAGGACGCGCTTGGCGACCTCGCTCTCCGCGCCGGACAGGTCGAGCAGCACCGGCGCGCCGGCCATCACGGTCTCGGCGACCTCCCGGGCGTCCGCGAAGACGTTGACCCGCAGCACCACGAAGCGGCGCCGCGTCTCCGTCTCGGCGTCGGGCAGCGAGCGGTGGTTCACCGCGGACGGCCAGGCGTCCCGGCCCCGCAGCGGCACGACCTGGGCGAGCCCTTCCCACTGTTCATCGGTGACGTCGTAACGGTTCACCGGCTCCCCCCGACCTGACTCGCACTCAATGCCTGCACCAGCCAATTCTTACGCCAAGTCACCCGTTCGGCCCAACAACGACACGGTGCGCGACCGCTCCGGCGCGGCTGCACCGCCCCGACCTGCACCACTTATCCGAATTCGCCCGCTCCGTGCCGCCCTCATACCGTTCTCTTCACCTGTGGACACGCGTCGTTCAGACGCCGCCGATAGCGTCCGCGCGTGCACTTGGCAGAAACACCACAGGTGATACCCGGCCGGGGGACACAGTCGGCGGTGTCCGCCGCCCCGGGGGTCCGCACCCAGAGCCCCGGCGCCCCCGCGCAGTGGCACCGCGTACTGACCCTGCTCGCCGACGTCAGCCTCTTCATCGGCACCCGCACGGTGTGGACCCAGGCCGCCTCGCACCAGGTGGTCCTCGCGGGCGTCATCTCCCTGTGCTACGCCGCCATCCTGGTGACCGGCGTACTCACACTGACGGTCCGCCGGACGCGCTCCCTGGCCCGCCTGGACCTCGTGGTGCTGGCGACCGCGATCGTGCTCACCCTGTGCACCTGGGCGCTCAACCACGCGGGCGGCGACGAGGCCGTCCTCACCACCCAGGCCGCCAGGGAACTGGCCGCCGGACACCAGGTGTACGACCAGCCGTGGCCCTGGCTCTTCCACGGCAAGGGCGTCGCCCTGACCCCGACGACGACCGGCGGTTACGACTTCACCTACGGCTATCCCCCGCTGGCCCCGCTGCTCACCGCGCCCTTCCTGTGGCTGGGCCACGGCGGCGCGCCGGCGACCCTCGCGGTGACGGTCGTGCTGTTCGCGGGCGCGGTCCTGCTGTGGCGGCTGCTGCCGGTGCCGTGGCGCTCGGCGGCGACGATGCTCTGCCTGGGGTTCGGCTTCCTGCCGATGTACGCCCGCCAGGGCTATCCGGCGATCGTCGGCATGGTGCTGCTGATGCCGGTGGTGGTGTGCTGGCCCCGGCTCGGCGCGCGCGGCCGGCTCGGCGCGTACGGCGTCGTACGGGCCGTATGCCTGGGGGCCGCCTGCGCGGCCCAGCAACTGCCCTGGTTCGTCACGCCGTTCCTGCTGGCCGGGATCTACGCGGTGCGCCGGGGCGAGCTGGGCGGGCGGGCCGCCGCGCGGGTGGTGCTGCGGTTCGTGGGGATCGCGGTCCTCGCCTGGCTGGTGATCAACGCGTACTTCGTGGTCAGTGAGCCGGGTCCGTGGATCCGGGGCATCGCGCTGCCGCTGACGCAGGGTGCGCTGGTGCACGGTCAGGGCCTGGTGGGCATCTCGCTGTACTTCACGCACGGCAGCGACCGGCTCGACTGGTACGGCCACGCGAGCATGCTGCTCGCCGCGGCCCTGCTGGCGCTGTTCGTGCTGTTCGTCCAGCGGCTCGGCCCGGCCGCGACCGTGCTGCCCTGGTGCGCCTTCTTTCTGGCGACCCGCTCCCAGGACGGCTACTACCTGCTGATGACACCGCTGTGGCTGGCGGCGGCGGTCACCGTGCCGTTGTCGGAGTTCACGCGCGCGTGGCAGCCGCGCCCCCGCTGGGCGGCCGGGCCGCGGCGCCGGTCGGCCCTGGCCGCGGCGGTCGTCCTGCTGGTCGCGCCCGCGCTGGTGAGCGCGACCCTCGGGGCCACGGGCAGGCCGCCGCTGCGGATGGACATCACCGGGGTCCGGCACGCCTCCGCGCGCACGCTGTCGGCGCTGACCGTGCGGGTCACCAACACGGGCGACGACGCGCTCACGCCGTACTACATGCTCACCGTCGGCCAGGGCATGAACCGGTTCTGGTCCCTGGCGCACGGACCGGCCACGATCCCCGCGCACACCACGGCGACCGTCGAGCTGCGGGCGCCGTCCGGGAGTTTCCCGGTCCCCGCGAAGCGGAGCGCGCACCTGCGTCTGCGCGCGTTCACGGCGACCCCGCAGACGCTGTCCAGCCGGGATGTACGCCGGGCCGAGCTGGGCGACGCGGGCTGACCTGGGGCCGCACGCCCCGGCGTCAGTCGGCGGTGCGGGTGAAGCGCAGGGCGGCCGTGACGGTGGTCGGCCCGGACATCATGCCCAGCGGGTTCTTGCCGACGCCGAACCGCTCGCGGTCCACGGTGAACTCGGTCTCCAGGGTGAGCGCGCCGGCGCTCGCGTCGGACAGGCGCGCGGTGAACGACACGGGCTTGGCGACGCCCCGCACGGTGAGCCGGCCGGAGAAGCGGACCCGGTCGCCGTCCTGGCGTTCGGCGCTGTCGACGGCGAGGGTGATCTCCGGGTGGCGGCCGGCGTCGAAGAAGTCGGCCGAGCGCAGGTGCTCGTCCCGCTTGGCGCTCTTGGTGTCCAGCGAGGCCACGTCCAGGGTCAGGGTGCCGGTGGCGGAGCCGTCGGGCTGCACCACGCCGCTGCCGGCGACCGTGGCGAAGGTGCCCTGCACCGTGGCCAGACCCCAGTAGGTCTTGTGCCGCAGGCCCACGGTGGACGCGGTCGGGTCGAGTTGCCAGGTGCCTGTTTCCACGGCGACCGTCACGGTCGTCCTCCTCGATCGGTTGGCCACTTGGGGACGGCCCCACGCTAGCCGCTCATCCAAATTTGAACAACCCAGTCATCCAGATTTGGACAACCAACTTGTCCAATAATAAACATTCACTCATCCAAAATTGGACAAGGCGGTAGACTCGGCGTATGCCCGCCTCCGACACCGACGCCCCCGACCAGCAGCCCGCCTGCCCCGCCGCGGGAACCGGCCAGGGACTGCTCCCGGACGAGCTGCGGGCCTGGATGGTCGTCCTGGCCGCGACGGGCGCGGTGGAGCAGCGGCTGCGCTCGGCCGTACGGGAGGCCCTGGACGTCTCCCACGACGAGTTCCTGATCCTGTGCCTGCTGGCCGAACACCCCCGCGAGGGGCTGCGCATGACCCAGGTCGCCGACCTCCTCGGCCGCCCCAAGACCCGGCTCACCTACCAGGTCGCCTGCCTCCAGCACGCCGGGCTGGTCAGCCGCGGCTCGGTCCGCGGCGACAAGCGGGGCGTGGTGATCGCCCTCACCGACAAGGCGCGCGAGCTGCTGCGCGAGACCTCCGTCCTGCTCGCCCGCTCCGTCCGGGAGGCCCTCGCCGACTCGATGGGCCCCGAACAGCGCGCGGCCATGTGCGCCTTGGTGCCGGGCTTCGAGGAGGCGTAGGGCCCCTCCTCCCCCGCGGCCCGCGATTGTCAGTGGGGGTCGGCATGATGGAGGCCGGAGCGGGAGGGGGACGCGGTGGAGGACATGACGGCGGCCGAACTCCAGGGCACCTTCGAGCTGTCGAGCGGGGCCTGGGAGCGGATCAGCACAGCACCGGGGATGATCGAGCCGATCGACACGGAGTACACGGACGGGGTCACCAAGTGGCCGGCACAGGGCTTCGCCCGCTGGCTGGCCCGCCGGCACCCGGAGCTGTCCGGGGCCGTTCCCGCCCTGCTGCGTCCCGCTCCGGACACCAAGCCCGACTACCTCTGCGGCCGGTACGCGGCGTCCGACGAGGTGGGACACGACCGGGAGCACTTCGCGGGGCTGTGGCGGACCGGCGCGGGGGTGGTGGCGGTCGTCTATCCGCGCGGCCATGTCCGCACCCCGCGCGACCTCCTCGAGTTCCACGCCGACGCCGTGACCGTCGTGGTCGTACAGACGCAGTACGACCTTTACGGCCCCGCCCTGGAGGCGGTCGACCGCGACCGCCCCGAGCTGCCGTACGAACCCCGGTGGTCGGAGATCGCGGCCCACATCGGGACGCAAGTGCCGTGGTGGCCGGTCGAGTTGCGCAGGCCGGAGCATCTCCTCGCCTGGCGGCCGGGCGACCGGCCCGCACCCGTCGACGTGGTCACCTCGCCCTCCTGGGAGTCGCTCTACGAGCTGGCGCGGGCGGAGCCGGAGGGCTCGGCGGTGCGCGGAGCCTGCTTCACCATCGGCCACGAGATCAGGACCCGGTCCGCCGAGTCGGCCGAGCACGAGGTGACGGGCGTCCTCGAGAAGCGGGCGAGACACCCCAGGACGGCCGCCGAGCGCGCCGCGATGGTCCTCCCTGCCGTCCCCGCGACGGAGGACCCCGGGCGGTCCGAGACGGTCCCGGCCGACGTGGTCGCGCGGGGCCTCGCCGAGCTGTGCGCCCGCACCGACGACGAGGCGGTGGAGTGCCTGGAGCAGATCAGCATGTGGAGCGGCGAGCACTTCCCCTTCGGCGGGGTCTTCAGCATCGTCCGCTCGCGCGTCACCCGCGAGGCCGCCGAGTGGATCAACCGGCTGCGCCGGGTCAGCCCCACCGCGATCCACCGCCTCTGGACACGCGACGGCGCCACCCCGGTGGGCGCGTTCGTGGACCCCGTCACGGGCAGTCCGGTGGTGGCCTTCAAGGGGCGCTTCGGCTCCCGGGACAGACGGGAGATCAGCTACCTCGGCAGCGCACCCAAACGGCTGCCCGCGGGATCCGTCCTGAAGGAGGTCGTGCTGGACGACCCGATCTGGGTCCGCACCACGGACGGCGTCCTGTATCCCGCGCCGAGCATGGACGCGCCCGGACTCTCCTGGGGCTACCGCGGATCGGGCCCCCGCACCCTCGCCACCTGCGTGGGCCGGCTGCTGGACGACGGGTCGGCCCACGCGGTCACCTACGGCACGGACCGCGACGACGAGCCGGGGCTGACGGCGTACTTCACGCTCGGGCACAGGCCGGGCACCCGCATCCCGCGCAGACGGCTCGAAGCCGCACGCGCCTCGGCCACGCCGGACCCCACCCTCTGAAAGGTCATCCCCAACCATGCCGGGACGCCACCCGACCCTGCCGTGGGACAGCGCCTTCCCCTTCGCCTACGGCCGGGAGGCCGCGGCCTACGAGGCCGTGGTCGACCTCTGTCTGCGCGAACCCGCCATAGCGCGGCGCCTGGGCAAGAGGCCGCAGGCCACCGCGGAGAACGTGCGCGCCAACATGCTGACGGAGGCGAACGTGCGCCGGGCCGTCCGGCCCTGCCTGGAGCACCAGCAGCGGTTCCGCGTCGCGCTGCGGCGCTACGAGGACGCCCGGGACCGGCGGGACTATCTGCACGATCCGCCGGCCCCCGAGACCTTCGTCCTCCTCGGCCTGACGGCCTGCCTCCTGCTGGCGCTCGTCCTGGCCCCCTGGACCATGGTCGCGGGCGCCGCGGCGGTGCTGGCCGCGGCCGGATACGCCGTGCGGCGCGATCCGCGGCGGCGCATGCGGGTGCGGCACAACGCCGGAGAAGCCCTGCTGAGCGCCGTCGTCCCGGTGTACGAGAGGCTGGCCGACTCCCGGGGCCAGACATGGCGGCGCGAGTTGCAGGCGAAGGGCGTCGGTCCGTTGATGGCCCGGGTGGTCGAGGCGCTCCTCGGCGAGGACAGCGACTCCCTGCTGCTGCCCGACGGCTACGAGGGGCTGCGCTCCCCGCGCAACCGGCAGTACGTCATCGAGAACGAGGCCGCCCGGCGGCTCACCCGGAAGGTGGCCCAGCGCGAGGGCGGCACCATCGCCGTGAGCGGGCCGCGCGGCGCGGGCAAGTCGACGCTGCTGGAGAACTGCGCGGAGGAGGCCGACTTCGCGGTCGTGGTCCAGGCTCCGGCGACCTACTCCCCGTACGAGTTCCTGGTCTCGCTGTACATCGAGGTCTGCGAGCAGTACCTGCGGGACGGCGACTACGACGTGCCCGAGTTCGCCCGGCTGTCGACCGTCGGCCGGGTCGCCCGCCGACTCGCCCCGCCGCTGCGGCGCCTGACGCGGTATCTCGGCTTCGCGCTGCCGGCGGCCGCGCTGGTGGCCCTCGGCCTGGCGGCCGCCGTCCGGTCCCTACGGGTGCGCTACACGGACACCGTCCGGCATCACGCACAGGCTCTGTGGGCCCAGCTCTGCCATGCCGTGCGGGAGGTCTGGCAGGGGCACCAGGTCCTGGCGGCCCTGGCGGTCGTCGGCGCCGGCGTGCTGATCTGGCGCTCGCGCCGCTGGCGGGGGTGGGGCGGACTGCTGACGGGACTGCGTGCCGGCGGCGCCGACCTGGGCGGCCGGTGCCTGGTCTGCGCGGCGCCCGTCTCCCTCTTCTTCGACGACGACATCCGGCGGCACGTCGGAGAGACAGGGGCGCTCCCCTCGTGGACCGTGACCGTCCTCATCGGTATCGCCATGCTCCTCGCCCTCGGATACGTCCTCGACCCCTTGTGGACCGTCGGCCCGGTCACCGTCGAAGCCCGCCCGTTCCTCCTCGCCCTCTTCTTCCTCGATCTGGTCCCGTTCTACTGGACCCCGGCGGGGCACGCCCTGGTGGCCGACCCCGGCAACCCGCTGCGGCTGGGCTGTCTGCTGCTCGGTCTGCTGCTGCTCAGGGCCGGCAGACTGACCCTGCGCCGGCCGGAACCGCCGCTCGTCACCCGGTGCCGCAACGAGCTGTACCGGCTCCAGACGGTGCAGTCCTCCTCGCTCGCCCTGACCAGCGGTCCGCCCGCGCTGGTGTCCTCCCACACCTCCTCGCTGTCCACGGTGCCGCCCGCGCTGCCCGCGCTGGTGTCCGACTTCCGGGAGCTGCTCACCGACATCGCGCGGGAGCGGTACGCCCGCAAGGGCCGGGTGGTCATCGCCGTGGACGAGATCGACCGGCTCGGCTCGGACACCCAGGCCCTGGCGTTCCTCGGCGAGATCAAGGCGATCCTGGGCGTCCCCCATGTGCACTACCTGATCTCGGTGGCCGAGGACGTCGGCGCCTCCTTCGTCCGCCGTGGGCTGCCGCACCGCGGGGTGACGGACAGTTCCCTGGACGACATCGTCCATGTGCCGCCCTGCACGCTCGCCGAGTCGAAGAACATCCTCGAACGCCGCGCGGCAGGGCTGTCGGAGCCGTACAGCCTGCTGGCGCACGCGCTGTCGGGCGGGATCCCCCGCGACCTCATCCGCTACGGCCTGCGGATCATGGAGATCGAGGAGAAGACCCGGTTCTTCGAGCTGACCGACATCTCGCGGCAGATGATCCTGGAGGAGCTGGCGGAGACGCTGGCCGGGTTCCGCACGCTGCTCGGCAAGCAGCAGTGGACGCGTGAGACCAGCGAGGTGCTGCTGACCTTCCGTTCCCTGATGGACCATTTCCGGCAGCTGTGTCCCTGTCCGTCCACCGAACTCCACCAGGCGCTGCGGCACGTGGCGTTCTACGACCTTCAGGAGCGGCTGGGCAGCGCCGCCCAGAACGTTCCGGAGGAGGTCCGCCGGCTGGTCGACGAGGCGTCGGCCTACGTGCTCTTCTCGCTGACACTGCTGGACGTGTTCGGCACCCCCGACTTCGCGCGCCGCAGGGCCCGGGCGGCACGCCACGCCGACGGCGACCCGGATCTGCTGGCGCAGGCCAGACACGAGCTGGAGATCTCGCCGTACAGCGCGCGTTCCCTGATCACGGCGATCAGGGCGGCCTGGGGAGTGCCGCACCACTCGGGGCGGACCGTCTCCGCGCTGCCCCGGCCCAGACGGTCGCCGTGTGCGCTGCACCCGGTCGGCGGCGCCGCTCCCGGCGGGCCCGACACGGAGGAGAGGGGCGGGTCACAGAGGCAGAGGGAGCAACGTCACAACCCGGAGCCCCCTGCGAGCTGAGCACTTGCCCTAGCATCCGACCCATGACGGTCCTGCCTGACGACGGGCTCTCCCTGGCCGCCGAGTTCCCTGACGCGACGCACGAGCAGTGGCAACGCCTGGTCGAGGGTGTGCTGCGCAAGTCGGGCAAGGAAGTCTCGGGTACGGCCGCTGAGGACGCCCTGTCCACGACGCTGGAGGACGGGCTGCGCACCCGGCCCCTCTACACCGCGCGCGATGCCGCGCCCGACCCCGGTCTGCCGGGCTTCGCCCCCTTCGTGCGGGGCGGTCGCCCCGAGGGCAGCACCGCCGACGGCTGGGACGTACGGCAGCGGCACAACGCACTCGCGGACGGCGCCGTCCTGGCCGACCTGGAGAACGGCGGCACCTCGCTGTGGCTGGTGCTCGGCGAGGGCGGCATCCCGCTCGACGCCCTGGAGCGGGCGCTGGAAGGGGTCTATCTCGACCTGGCACCGGTCGTGCTGGACGCGGGCCGGGACACCGGGGCCGCCGCAGCGGCGCTGCTGGCGCTGTACGAGAAGCGGGGCGTCGGCGCCAAGGACGCGCGCGGCAACCTGGGCGGCGACCCGCTCGGGTACGAGGCCCGTACCGGCACCGCGCTGGACTTCGCGCCGTACGCCGCCCTGGCCGCGCGCTGCGCCGAGACCTATCCGGGCGTGCGCGCGCTGACGGTGGACGCGCTGCCGTACCACGAGGCGGGCGGCTCGGCCGCGCAGGAGCTGGGCGCCTCGCTCGCCACCGGTGTGGCCTATCTGCGCGAGCTGACCGAGGCGGGGCTGAGCGTCGAACAGGCCGCCGGGCAGCTGGAGTTCCGGTACGCGGCTACCGCCGACCAGTTCCTGACCGTCGCCAAGCTGCGCGCGGCGCGCCGGCTGTGGGCCCGCGTCGCCGAGGTGTGCGGGGCGCCGGAGGCCGGCGCGCAGGTCCAGCACGCGGTGACCTCGCCGGTGATGATGACCCGCCGCGACCCGTGGGTGAACATGCTCCGTACGACGGTCGCGACGCTGGCCGCCGGGGTCGGCGGCGCCGACGCGGTCACCGTGCTGCCGTTCGACCACGCGCTCGGCCTGCCGGACGCGTTCGCCCGTCGGATCGCCCGCAACACCTCCACGATCCTCATCGAGGAGTCCCACCTGGCCCGGGTCATCGACCCGGCGGGCGGCTCCTGGTACGTGGAGCGGCTGACCGACGACCTCGCCGAGGCCGCCTGGCGGTTCTTCCGGTCGATCGAGCGCGACGGCGGCCAGGCGGCCGTACTGCGCTCCGGCCGGCTGCGCACCGACCTCGCGACGACCTGGGCGGAGCGCTCCAAGCGGCTCGCCAAGCGACGCGAACCCATCACCGGCGTCAGCGAGTTCCCGCTGCTGGCCGAGAAGCCGGTGGAGCGCGAGCCCGCGCCCGAGCCGCCGTCCGGCGGACTGCCGCGGGTGCGCCGCGACGAGGCGTACGAGGAACTGCGCGCCCGTTCCGACGCCCATCTCGCGGCCACCGGAGCACGCCCGCGCGTCTTCCTCGCCACCCTGGGATCGGCCGCCGAGTACACCGCGCGCGCCACCTTCGCCGCCAACCTCTTCCAGGCGGGCGGCATCGAACCGGTCACCGAGGGCCGCTTCGAGGACAGCGGCGCCACCGAGGCCGTGCTGTGCTCCAGCGACGCCGTCTACGCCGAACAGGCCGCGCAGGCCGCCGAGTCGCTGCGGGCGGCCGGGGCCCGGCATGTGTTCCTGGCCGGCCGGCCGGGCGATCACGCCGGCATCGACTCGTACGTCTTCGCGGGCTGCGACGCCGTCGACGTGCTGTCCGCGACCCTCGACCGCATGGGAGTGTCCTGATGGGAATCCCCGACTTCTCCGGCATCGAGCTGGGGACCCCGGTCGCCGACGGCAGTGCCGAGCAGTGGCGTGCGGCGGCCGGCGGCGCAGAGCAGCTGTGGGAGACCCCGGAGGGCATCGGGGTCAAGCCGCTGTACACCGGCAGTGACCTGGAGGGCCTGGACTTCCTGGGCACCTACCCGGGCATCGCGCCGTATCTGCGCGGCCCGTACCCGACGATGTACGTCAACCAGCCCTGGACCATCCGCCAGTACGCGGGCTTCTCCACCGCCGAGGAGTCCAACGCGTTCTACCGGCGCAACCTGGCGGCCGGCCAGAAGGGCCTGTCGGTCGCGTTCGACCTGCCCACGCACCGCGGTTACGACAGCGACCACCCGCGGGTGACCGGTGACGTCGGCATGGCGGGCGTGGCCATCGACTCCATCTACGACATGCGGCAGCTGTTCGACGGCATCCCGCTCGACAAGATGACCGTGTCGATGACGATGAACGGCGCCGTGCTGCCGGTGCTGGCGCTGTACATCGTGGCGGCGGAGGAGCAGGGCGTACCGCCCGAGAAGCTGGCCGGGACCATCCAGAACGACATCCTCAAGGAGTTCATGGTCCGCAACACCTACATCTATCCGCCGAAGCCGTCGATGCGGATCATCTCCGACATCTTCGCGTACACCTCGCAGCGGATGCCCCGGTACAACTCCATCTCCATCTCCGGCTACCACATCCAGGAGGCGGGTGCGACGGCCGACCTGGAGCTGGCGTACACGCTCGCGGACGGGGTGGAGTACATCCGGGCGGGCCGGGAAGCGGGCCTGGACGTCGACGCGTTCGCGCCGCGCCTGTCCTTCTTCTGGGCGATCGGCATGAACTTCTTCATGGAGATCGCCAAGCTGCGGGCGGCGCGCCTGCTGTGGGCCAAGCTGGTCTCCCAGTTCGAGCCGAAGAACACCAAGTCGCTGTCGCTGCGCACCCATTCGCAGACCTCGGGCTGGTCGCTGACCGCGCAGGACGTGTTCAACAACGTCACGCGTACGGCCGTGGAGGCGATGGCGGCGACCCAGGGCCACACCCAGTCGCTGCACACCAACGCGCTGGACGAGGCCCTCGCCCTGCCGACGGACTTCTCCGCGCGCATCGCCCGCAACACCCAGCTGCTCATCCAGCAGGAGTCGGGCACCACCCGGGTCATCGACCCGTGGGGCGGCAGCGCCTATGTGGAGCGGCTGACGTACGACCTCGCCCGCAAGGCCTGGGCGCACATCCAGGAGGTCGAGCAGGCGGGCGGCATGGCGCAGGCCATCGACGCCGGCATCCCGAAGCTGCGCGTGGAGGAGGCGGCGGCCCGCACCCAGGCCCGCATCGACTCCGGCCGCCAGCCGGTGATCGGTGTGAACAAGTACCGGGTCGACAGCGACGAGCAGATCGAGGTGCTCAAGGTCGACAACTCCTCCGTGCGCGCCCAGCAGATCGAGAAGCTGCGGCGGCTGCGCGCGGAGCGGGACGAGCAGGCCTGCCGGGACGCGCTGGACGCGCTGACCCGGGCCGCCGACGGCACCGAGAACCTGCTGGAGCTGGCGGTGCGCGCGGCCCGCGCGAAGGCGACCGTCGGCGAGATCTCGGACGCCCTGGAGAAGGTGTACGGGCGGCACGCGAGCCAGATCCGTACGATCTCCGGCGTGTACCGCAACGAAGCAGGCCAGTCCCCGTCCGTGGACCGCACCCGGGCCCTGGTGGAGAGGTTCGAGGAGGCGGAGGGCCGCCGGCCGCGCATCCTGGTCGCCAAGATGGGCCAGGACGGCCATGACCGCGGCCAGAAGGTGATCGCGACCGCCTTCGCCGACCTCGGCTTCGACGTCGACGTCGGCCCGCTGTTCCAGACGCCGGAGGAGGTCGCCCGGCAGGCGGTGGAGGCCGACGTGCACGTGGTCGGGGTGTCCTCGCTGGCCGCCGGTCACCTCACCCTCGTCCCGGCGCTGCGCGAGCGGCTGAAGGAGGAGGGCCGGGAGGACATCATGATCGTGGTCGGCGGTGTCATCCCGCCGCAGGACGTGCCGACGCTGCGGGAGATGGGCGCGGCGGAGGTGTTCCTGCCCGGCACGGTGATCCCGGACGCGGCCCACGACCTGGTGCAGCGGCTGGCGGCCGACCTCGGCCACGAGCTGTAACCCCGGCATGGCAGCGATCGATCTCGACACCTATGTGAAGGGTGTGCTCGACGGGAAGCGGGCCCTGGTGGCCCGCGCCATCACGCTCGTCGAGTCCACCCGGCCGCAACACCGGGCGCTGGCACAGGAGTTGCTCACCGAGCTGCTCCCGCACAGCGGCCGGGCGCGGCGGATCGGGGTGAGCGGGGTGCCGGGCGTCGGCAAGTCGACGTTCATCGACGCGTTCGGCACCATGCTGACCTCGCTGGGCCACCGGGTCGCCGTCCTCGCGGTGGACCCGTCCTCCACCCGCACCGGCGGCTCGATCCTGGGCGACAAGACCCGGATGGAGCGGCTGGCGGTCGACCCGGACGCCTTCGTCCGGCCCTCCCCCAGCGCGGGCACGCTGGGCGGGGTCGCGAAGGCCACCCGGGAGTCGATGGTGGTGATGGAGGCGGCGGGCTACGACGTGATCCTCGTGGAGACCGTCGGCGTCGGCCAGTCGGAGACCACGGTCGCCGAGATGGTGGACTCCTTCCTGCTGCTCACCCTGGCCCGCACCGGCGACCAGCTCCAGGGCATCAAGAAGGGCGTCCTGGAACTGGCCGACGTGATCGCCGTCAACAAGGCGGACGGCCCGCACGAGCGGGACGCGCGGGCGGCCGCCCGAGAACTGGCGGGCGCGCTGCGGCTGATGCACGGCCGGGACGCCTTCTGGACCCCGCCGGTGCTGCACTGCAGCGCCCGGGAGTCCACCGGCCTGGACACGGTCTGGGAGCGCCTCGAACAGCACCGCACCCTGCTGGACTCCACCGGCCGGCTGGCCGCCAAGCGGCGGGACCAGCAGGTCGGCTGGGCCTGGGCGATGGTGCACGACGAACTCCTCGGCCGGCTGCACACCGACCCGGCGGTCCGCGCGGCCGTACCGGACCTGGAACAACAGGTCCGGGAGGGCCGGCTGACACCGACCCGGGCCGCGGAGCACATCCTGGCGGCGTTCGAGGGCCGTACGACGGCATCCTGAGCCGCCGCCCGCCGGGCCACCGCTGAGCGGCGGCCCGGCGACCACGTGCCCGCACGCCGAGGAGGTCTCACCCGCCCAGCGCCACACAGTGGCGGAGCAGCGGTTCGAGGCGCAGCTGGGTGCCCTCCCGGTCCAGCACCTGGAGAGCGTCCAGGCAACCGACGATCCAGCGAGCCTCCTCCTCGTCCTCGTTCTGGACCGCTACGGCGGTCACCGCGCTCTCCCAGTCGAACGAGCCGTCCGCGAACTCGTCGGCGAGGGTGCGGTACCCGGTGGCGAGCAGCGGGTCGGCGTAGACACCGGTCGCCTCCGCGAAGGCACGGGCCTCCGACCGGTCCGTGCGCAGCCCGGTCAGACGGCGCAGCACCTCCTCGGGGTCGCCCAGTTCGGTGTGCAGCCGGTGGGCTCGGCCGACCAGCAACGGCCAGCCGCCGGTCAGCTCGTGCAGACGGTCCAGGCGGTCCTCCGTGTGGAACATCTCGACGCGCTGGGCCCAGCCGCGCAAGCTGCGGCGGTCGTGCCGGCGCAGCACCACGGGGGCGGCGGAGAGGGCTCCCGTGCCGGTGAGCAAGGGGCGCCACAGGGCCAGCTGGCCGGGGTCGGTGACGAGGACGACCGCACGGGTCACCCCCGGGGTGACCGGCAGCAGCGTCTCCGCCAGGGAGACCGCCTCCCGGCAGGTCTCGGGGCGCGCCGGATAACGGGCGAAGTCGACGATGACGACGCGTCGCTCCCTGGGCAGTCCGCCGGTGAGTTCCTGCTTGTAGACGCTGGGCTTGCCGACGGCCGGCAGCTTCCAGTCGGCGATGCGGCCGGCGACCGTGCGCAGGGTGTCGCCGACATCGAGGACGCCGGTGGCACGGGTACCGAGGACGACCCTCGTCTGGTTGGAACGCTCGCCCAGGAGATCGTCCAGCTGGGTGATGGTGAGCGGGGCGGGCCGGCCGTCGGGCAGCTCGGGACGGCCCTCCTGCACAATGCTCTCCTGGAGTTCGCAGTCCTGTTCGGCCCTGAGGAGACGGGCATCCACCTCGTGGGACGTGCCGATCATGCGCAGGGCGTTCGGGCCGCGCAGATGCCAGCCCTGGCCGTCGTGGTTCGGGGCGAGGATGCCGAGGCCCACCATCTCGGAGAGATAGGCGCGAAAGCCCTCCGTGTCGAGCTGGGCGAAGCCCTGGCGCCAGAACGTCTCGCACTCCTCGCGCAGTTCGGCGTCGCTCAGCCGTACCTCCAGGCCGTGATGGCGGGCGTGGTACGCCAGCACATTGGCGATCACGTCATAGCGGTGGTCGAGACTCAGCGTGTCCTTGAAAGCCGCCGAGATGCTGTCCCGCAGCCCGGCGTCCGCCTCCACGATCTCGATGTCCGCGCCACTCACCGGGTAAGGGGGCCCCTCGGCGCCTCGGCGGACCCGCTTGCGGTGCATCAGCTCGACCAGCCGGTGACCGAACATCTGGAGCAGGAACGGCTGGTAGGAGCAGTAGCCGAGCACCCGGTTGACCAGGTCCATGTCCTCGAACTCGAAGCCGAGCGCCCGCATCGGCTCGACCAGCAGCTCCGCGGCGAACTGGGGCGCGAGCGGCCCGATCACCTTGGGCGTCTGGGCGAGATGGCCGAACGGACCGTTGCTCGCGAGCTTGGAGAACCGCTGCACGGAGTGCAGTCCGGCGAAGACGACCTTGGCACGGTCCTTGGTGTCGGAGCCGAGACCCTTGAGCTTCTTGGTCTGGTCGAAGCGGGGAGCGTCCGCCTCGAAGAACTGGTCGCACTCGTCCAGCAGGATCAGCAGCCGACGGCGGGAATCCTCCTCCAGCCAGGCGCGGACGGCGGCACGCACCCGGTCGGAGATGTCCTGCGCGCCGCGCCCGGCGGGCGACCTGCGTCCCTGCGGCCGTCCCGCGGTCACCTGTGCCGCGGCCAGCTCCCGGTCCAGAACGCTCCACAAGGCTTCCGGACCCAGCGAGCTGCCCTTGCCGATGTTCTCCTGGTCGAGGTTGATGTACACCGCCTGGTGGTAGCCGGGGCGCTGTTCCGCGAACCGTTCACCGGCGTCGGCGAGGAGTGCCGACTTGCCGAGGCCCCGGCCGCCGAAGATGACCTGGGTGCCGTAGGGGTTGATGATGCTCTTGCGTTCGGCGTCACGGCCGTAGAACATCTCGCCGCCGATCCGGCCACGCTTCTCCCTGATGTACGGGTTGACCCCGGAGAACGGCAGAAGTGTCTGCGTCGCCGTGCTGACCTGGCGGTTTCCACGGGCCGCGAGATAGGCGAGGACGGCGTCGTCCACGACGAGCAGCGGCTGAAGCCGGCTGGATCCGAGGGCGAGGTCGACGCGGTGTTCCCGGCTCAGTGTGCCGAAGTAGGCGACCAGGAGGCTCACCCCGCTGGTGTCGCGCTCCGCGAGGCTCATGACGACCTTGGCGGGCGGGCGGCCCCAGACCATCAGCACCCGGAGGGTGCCGCCCTGCTCCCGGATCTGGGAGCCGAAGGCGGGGGCCTTCGCCCTGCCGTGGATCTCCACCTCGGTCACCTCGAAGAAGCGGTACTCACGCCGATGGGGCGACCGCTCGTCCAGTGGCCGGGCGCTCTTGGCGTCGTAGCCGAGGAGTTTGAGTGCGGGGAGCAGCTGCCGCCGGGCCGACACGTCGAGGCGGTCCTTCGGTTCGGTCGCGCCCAGCTCCCGCCACTCGTCGAGGGCGTCGGCCGCCAGCGCCGCCTCGTCGGTGGACAGCGCGCCGTAGTCCAGCACGGGCAGCGTCGGGTGCTTGCCCCCGGTGCGGACCAGGTCGACGAGGGCGCGGTCGATGCCCTTGGGCAGGCCCTCGGGTACGGCCGGGAAGAACTCGGTGAGGTGGGACTCGCCGGTCTCGATCTCCGGGACCGGTTCGCCGATCTCCAGGAAGTAGACGAGGTCGGCGGCGGTGGCCAGGCCGCCGGTGTCCAGGTGCCGCAGCACCTGGGCACGCTCGTCCCCGGTGAGGTCCAGGGCGTCGAGCCGGGCCCGGATCCGGTCGGCCGCCTGCTCCCGGAAGGCGGGCAGATCACCGCGTACGGTGTCGAGCGCCCGCCGTACGGCCATCAGGTCGTGGGTGTCGGTGCCGTCGAGCCACTCGCGGGCGTCGGCCAGCAGCTCCTGGAGTCGCAGGTCCTGGTCGTCGGTCACGGCACCGTCGGCCTGCGCCCGGTGCAGCTCGGCGACCAGTTCGTCGTGGTCCTGGCGCAGCTGCCCGCGCCGGGCCGCCTCCCGTTCCGCGATCTCGGTGACGGCGGGCGGGCGGAACTCCTCGGGCTGCGCCGCGGGCAGCAGCCCGTGTCCGGCCAGCTCCACGATGGTGCGGGCCGCGGTGAAGGCGTCGCGGCCGAGCCGCTCGGCGAGGGCGTCCGGCCAGCTGCGGTCGACCGCGACGAGCAGCCGGTCCAGCGCAGGCCGCTCCTCGAGGGTGTCGCACACCTTCAGCAGCTCCACGTCCAGCACGACGTCCGGGGCGGCCGAACCGGCGGGGCGCGTCGTCGCGGTGTCGCCGGCCAGCAGCGCGAACAGCTCCTCCATCGAAGCGCGTGCCGCCCATGCCGTCGCGGCGGCCAGGGCGCCCGAGCGCCGCGCCAGCTGCTCCAGTTCGGCCAGGACCGCTTCCTTGCCGTCCAGCAGGAAGTGGCGCAGAGCGGAGATCTCCTTGACCACTCGGTCGCCCTCGGTCCGGTCGGCGCGACGGGTGCCGTCGACCGCGAGACACCACTCCTTGACCAGTCCGACGGCTCGCTCCACGACATGCACCAGGTCCTGCCGTCCGGAGCCCTGGAGCGGCTTGCCGCTGGAGGAGCGGTGCCTGCGGTCCATGCGGTCGATCTCGTTGTTGATCTCGGTCAGCTTCGACAGGCGCTCGGCCTGCTCCCGCACCTGCGGCACCGCGTCGCGGTGGTCGCGGACCACGGTCGTCAGGAGCGATCCGAGCATCCCGTCGGGGGCGAGCCATCGCTTGGCGATCTCCGTCGCGCGGGCGAAGCGCAGCCGCTGCGGCGCCAGCAGGGCACCGCACTGCTCGCGCAACTCGGCCAACCGGGCTTCCGTACCGGAGGCATCGGCGATGACGCCCAGCGGAGAGGCGATCATCAGGGCCCCGCTGAGAGCACGGTCTGCAACGGCGGTCGCCGTCTGTGCGAGCCGGTCCGGCAGCCGGGGTACGAGCATCTTGAGCTGAGCACCCGCCAGATGGTCACCGGTGATCAGTGCCGTACGCAGGAGGGCGGGCAGCAGGAGGAGTTCGCCGCCCTCCGTGTCCAGGCCCTCGTGGCCACCGTACTGCTGGAGCAGGTCCGCGGTCAGCCGGGCGCTCTGACTGTCACCGGAGGTGAGCAGGGCGGCCGCACCCGCCAGGCGGAGCGCCGTCACCTGCGGCTCGGGGTGTCCGGCAGCGCGCGCCACATGGTGGGCGAGCCCGAACCGCCGTTCCACGACCAGCTGGGTCAGGGCGCGCTCGGCCGTGGCCTCGGCGGAGTGCGTTTCCTCGTCCGCGGGTGTGGCCGGGGTGGAGGCGGCCGGGCCGGCCGGAACCGTTTCCGGAATCGGCGCTTCCGCAGTGGGCGGCGCGGTGGGGATGCGGACGGGCACGGGCTGCACGGTGTCGGTGTGGAGCGTTGCGGTACCGGTCGCCAGGGCAGCCGCGGCGGGCTCCGGTTCCGGTGCCGGGCGGGGGACGGTCGTCTCGGCGGGGTGGTCGGAGGCCGCCGCCACCGGGCTGTCGCCGGTCTGCTCGGTCGGCTCTGCGTGCTCGGTCGGCTCTGCGTGCTCGGTCGGCTCTGCGTGCCCGGTCGGCTCTGCGTGCCCGGTCGGCTCTGCGTGCCCGGTCGGCTCTGCGTGCCCGGTTGCCGGTGCGGTCTCGTAGTCCGTGGAGGCCGTACCGTCCGCGGTCGCGGCGAGGTCCGTGGCCGCCGTGACGGCCGCGGTCGCCGTCTTGTCCGCGGTCGCCGTGAGGTCCGTGGGTGCGGTGGGGGCCGCCGTGGTGCCGTCGATGCCGTTCGCGTCCGCCGCTGCCGGCCCGCGGCCGGTCTCCTCGGGCTGCGGCAAGGCCAGTTCGGGTGCCATGACCGCCGCCACGGCACACGCGGGCAGCACCCGCGCGACCTCCTCCTGGAGGGCCAGGATCTCCGTGGCGGCGTCCGCCTGCCGCCCCAGCCGGATGAGTTTCGCCAGTGCGCCGAGCGCGGCACTCTCCTGCCACTGGCCCTGCTCCCACACCGGTGCGTCCAGCAGACGGCGTGCCGTGGCCCGCACCGCCTCCGCGGCAGGGGCGGCGGGACTGTCCGGGCGGCAGGCGACGTCCAGGATTTCCCGCACGGTCCCGCGGGCCCGAAGGTCGCGTTCACGTGCTTCCCGGTGTTCGCGCGCGGCACGTGTCATGTCGGCCAGCCGACGGGGCACCCCCTCGATCCCCCTCGCTCGGAACGCGGCCTCGACACCGTCGAAGGCGGCGTCCAGCGCGGCGAGCGCGGCGAGATCCTCGGGCTGCGGAGGACAACCGTCCGCGACGGCACCCGTCACCCTCCCCGCGGCGAGCCGTGCCGCAGCGAGAGCCGAATCCAGCTGTCGGCAGACCGACTCGGGATCCGTCGTCTGCTCCGTCTCAGGGTCTTCGTACGGTGTCGCGGGCACCGTGTGCGCACGCTTGTCGTCCGCCGCGGGCGGCGGCTCCTCGGCTTCCGGCGCGCCGGGTACGAAGCCCGGGTGCGCGGCGACGACGGAGCGGGCCTCCTCGCCCACCGCGGCGAGCCGCACCGTCTCCTGCTCGTCCGCCGTCGCCGAGAACCAGTCCTGGTCCGCCGCCCAGGCCAGCACGAACGCGTCGGCGACGGAGGCGTTGCACCACGCGAACACCGCGGCGCGGACCAGCGTCGCGCCCCACCGCGTCACGGGGTCGGACACGTTCTCGTCGTCTCCCGAGAAGACGAATCTGCCCACCTGGGTCATCACGGTGGCCGTGAGTTCTCTGACCGCGTAGCCGGGTGTGTGCTGCCGTGACTCGCGCCGCAGCCGGGCGAGGATGTCCTGGCACAGGGCGCTGCCCGCCCGCCGCGGGGCCGCCATGCGGATTCCCAGCCTGCCGAGCAGTTCCTGACGGTTCCTCGGCGCCAGGGAGTTGAAGGCGAGCTCCACCATGCCGACCGTGAGGTCGCTCAGCGTGGCGGCAGCCGGGTGTTCCAGGGCGTTGAGCGCGCTGGCCAGGCCGTGCAGGCTCTCGGCCGAAACGCTCGGCGGGGACATCGGCGGCCCCGTGACGACGCGGTAGCGCTCCTGCATGTACGCGTGCTCCGATTCTGTTGCCGGGTGTGTGGATCAGTGACTGCGCAGGTGCTCGGTGACGAAGGTGTATCCGTCGGGCAGTTCCCATCCGTCCGCCTTGCCGAGCCGCCGGCAGTACTCCCGGAACGCCGCCCGCTGGTTCTCGCTGGGGCAACGGCCCGGCAGCAGGCGACGCAGATGGCCGGGGACGATATGGGCGCCGCGGGCCGCCTTGTCGCTCGGTTCCGTGCCACCCCAGGGGCGGATCACGCGCCGTCTGGCGGGTCGGTAGCCGATCAAGGGGACGATCGGCTCCCCGGAGCGGGCCGGGAAATGCGGCTGGCCCCAGGCGTCGCGGCTGCCGAACGCGGGTGTCAGAAGCCGTTCCGCGAGCAGTTCCGCGACCGCGGCTTCCAGGGCGGCGGCCTGCGACCGTGCCGGATCGCGCCCGTAGGCCGCGCGGGGCAGCACCGAACGGTCCAGGAGGGCATGTCCGTCCAGGGTGAGCAGCCCGCAGCGGCGCACCGTGCGCATCACCAGCTGCCGGGGTCCGAGCCCGGCAGCCGTGTCACCGTGGCGGTCACTGCCGGGGGCGTCCTCCCGGGTGAGGACTCGGGGGTCGAAACAGTGCCGGATGACACGCCCGCCGACCTCTTCCGGTGCCTCGAGCCGTGTCGTGGCCAAGCGGACCACCGTGCCGCCGCGGCGCCACCGCAGCTCGAGCAGCAGACCGGGGAAGAAGTCGTGGGGCCAGGCGACTTCGGTCAACCTGCCGTGGTCGTCGTCGAGTTCGGCGGTGACGTGCTGCACGGCCTCCGCCCGGCCGGGTGCCCCGCCCGGGTGCTCCAGTTCCAGGCGTATCGCGGCCCGCCGGCCGTGGGACCGGCGCAGTTCCCGTGCCACGTCCGGGTGGAGCGGGAGCCAGGCGTGGATGAGGTGGGCCAGCCGCAGCGGCGACCGCCAGACGATCTCCTGGGCGTCGCTCCGCAGGAGATCGCTGTGGCCGAGTTCGGCGTCGTCGGCCAGAGGCACGTCGACCGGAACCAGCTCTGCTTCCGGCTCCGCCTCGCCCGGTGACGGCGCACCTGTCGTGGAGGCCCAGCCGCGTCCGGCCGGGACCAGAGGATCTCCGGGGGCTTCCGCGTCGCCGGGATGATGCGACCGCCATATGCCTCCGCCCTCGAAGGCGTCGTCGAGGGTGACCCGGGAGCCGTTCCCGAACAGGCCCTGCTCGCTGTCCCGTTGAACGACATCGGCGAGCGTCGCATTGGCCCGGCACACCGCTGCCGCGTATCCCACCCCCTCGAGCAGTGCCGGCGCATCCGGGAACGTGCGAAGCCGCGGTCCGATCGCGGTGTACACGGTGCTCGGAGTGGTGAGGCCGTAGCGCCGTGGCGCCGGTGTCGCCGCGTGTTCCACCGCCGCCGCGAGGGATCTGAGGTCGTCGCCGCCGAGCGGTCCGGTGTCGCGCCAGCAGGCGGCCAGGGACGCCCGGGTCATGGCGTAGTGGCCCCATGAACGGAGCGCGTCGCTGGAGTCGAGGACACCCCGCACGGTGTGCAGCAGACCGAGCAGGCCCGCCCGCAGGTCGTCGTCGTGTGTGCCGCCGACCAGTGCGGCGAGGGAGACGGGCACGAACGGGCTGAGCAACTGCTCCCGTGCCGTCGTCAGGAGATGCTCCGCGTACGCCGTCAGGTCGTCGCGGCGGGCCGCCTCCGGGGACGGATAGCACACGTCGACGAGGACATGGCCGTCCCCGTTGATCCAGCGCCGGCGCATCCGCAGCCGGTGGAGCTGGGCCGGTGACAGACTCAGGGCCGGGCCGAAGGCATGGAGGTCCGGGACCAGGAGCTCCCTGCGCCGTGGCGTGCTGTCGCTTCCCGGCCTGCCCGGCCCTTCGGCGCCTGCGGGTGCCCCGGACACCCAGGCGGGTACGTCACCGAGGGCACCCGTCTCCGGGTGAGCGCCCTCTTTGTAGACGATCTCGGCATAGAGCGGGTCCGACCCCGTGGCCACACACACCATGGCACCGACCGGGAGCGCGGGAGCGCACTCACCGAAGGTCAGCACGGGAAAGTCGTCGGGGCGCAGCGGACTGCCGCCGTAGCCGTCGCCGTGGACGTCGTAGCCGAAGTACACGGCGTTGAAGGCGACGGCGGTGTGCACCGGCGCCGGGCGGGTCGCGACCACCGCTTCCAGGTAGCGCCGCAGCCGATGCCGTTCCCGGTCGGGTACGGCGTCGTAGCCCCGGGTCATGGCGGGGGTCAGCAGCGCGTGATCGCCGTAGGGATCAGGCACCTCCACCGCGCCGGGAGGCAACGCCGCCGCCCCTCCGCCTTCGCCGACCGTCGCTGACACATACGGGTCCCCACCCATGACACCTCCACCGCACATCCGGACCGCCACAGCCCGGTGTGAGGCAATGCCCGCAGACTATGCCCCCGCATGGGCTGTCGGTGGCACTTTGGGTCATCAGCTCACACTGATACGGAACGGGTGGGTTACCCCGCTTCACGGCGTCAGCAGAGCGCACATGTGCGATCCACCGCCGGACTCCCTGGCCGGAACTCGCCGCGCCCCCGACGGCCGGTCCTAGAGTCGGATGTCCTGGTGATCTCTGTGAGGGGGCCTGAGTACTGTGGCGGACAAGCGGGTTGTCGTCGTGACCGGCGGGGGCACGGGTATCGGGGAGGCCACGGCCCGGCTGCTGTGCGAGCAGGGGCACCATGTGGTCGTGTCCGGCCGGCGGGCCGAGCCGCTGCGCCGGCTTGCCGCGGAGACCGGGGCGTTGGCGTATCCGTCGGACGTCGGGGAGGCCGAGGCGGCCGAGGGGCTCGTCCGGGCGGCGCTGGACGCGCACGGGCGGCTCGACGGGGTGGTGCTGAACGCGGGCATCGGCCGGGGTGGCGCGGTGGGGGACCTGACGCTCGCCGACTGGGACGAGGTGATGCGCACCAATGTCACCGGTCCGCTGTTGCTGCTGCGCGCCGCGATCCCGTACCTGCTGGAGTCCCGGGGTGCGGTGGCCGCCGTCGCCTCGGTGTCCGCGCTGCGCAACGGCACGGGCAACGCGCCGTACGCCACGTCCAAGGCGGCCCTGCTCCAGCTCTGCCGTTCCGTGGCCGTCGACTACGGGCGGCGGGGGGTGCGGGCCAACGTCGTGTGCCCGGGCTGGGTGCGGACCGAGATGGCCGACCGCCGGATGGCGCGCTTCGCCGTGGAGGCGGACCTGCCGGGCGGTGACCTGGCGGCCGCCTACGCGGAGGCGACCCGGGTGCTGCCGGCGGGGCGCCCGGGCGAGCCGCGCGAGGTGGCGGAGGCGATCTGCTGGCTGCTGTCCCCGGCGGCCTCGTACGTCAACGGAGCGGTCCTCACCGTCGACGGCGGCGCGACAGCCGTGGACCCGGGCACCCTGGCGTTCGACTTCGGCATCACCCCGCGCGGCGGCGAGGACACCTCCGCCCTCTGACGGACCGCGCGCGGGGTCAGCGGAGCGCGACGACGACGCAGCTGTCGCCGTACTGCCAGACCGTGCCGGCCCGGGCGAATCCCGCCTGCCGCAGCAGGCGGAGGTGGTCGGCGAGGGACAGCCGGACGGTGCCGCCGGCACTGGTGGCCGGCTGCCGCTCGCGGCGTTCGGCGAGGAGGTCGGCCAGTTCGGGCTCCGCCGCGGCGGCGGTCCACCAGGCGGTCCAGTCCTCCTGGTCGAAGGCCCGCCGCCGCTCGGCCCGGCGGCGGCCCACGCACTCCGCCACCTCGGCGAGCACGGCGTCGTCCGGCGGCAGGTGGTCGCCGTTGACGAGGACACCGCCCGGGCGCAGCAGCGCGGCGAGTTCCCGGTAGACGCGGGCCAGCGTGCCGGGGCTCAGATAGTGCAGGGCGGTGGAGGAGACGACCGCGTCCAGGGGGCGGTCCAGGGCCAGCGCGTCGATCCAGCCGGGCGCGCCGATCACGGTGTCGACATAGCGGGCCGCGTCGGCGTGGTGGGTGCGGGCCAGCTCCAGCAGCAGGGGGTCCCGGTCCACGGCCACGATGTCCGCGTCGGGCAGTCTGCGGGCCAGCCGCGCGGCCAGCGAGCCGGGACCGCAGCCGAGGTCGGCCACCAGGGGCCGGTCCGGGCGGCCGGCGGTGCTGTGCTCGACCACGTCGGCGATCACCGTGAAGCGGTCCTCGCGGTCGACGGCGTACCGCTGCTGCTGGAGTTCCCAGCGTTCCACCCAGGTCTCGGCCGTCGCCAGACTCAGTCCCATCCCGTCGTGCCACCTCGCCGTCTCGCGCCGCGGGTCCGTGCCTCGCACCCTACAGCTGGAAACGGTTTCCATTACATTTTAGTGGTGCTTCGGGGGTCCCATGTCACCCGAGAGTGGCAAGCACCGTCAGCAGCCGGTCGATCTCCTCGACGGTGTTGTACACATGCAGGCTCACCCGGACCGACTCGGTCTTCTCCCCCTCGCCGCCCTGGCAGTGGTGGTCGCTGCGGACCATGAAGCCGTGGCTGAACAGGATGAACCCCAGGTCGCCGGAGCCGATCTCGCGGTGCCGGAAGGTGACGATGCCCCGGCGCTGCTGCACGGTCGATCCGACGGCGAGGCTGGTCCGGCAGCCGAGGATCTCGTAGCCGGGCAGGTGGCGCAGCCCGTCGGTGAGCCGGGCGGCCAGGGCGACCGTCCACCGTTCGATGCGTTCGGTACCCGCGCCGCGCAGCCAGTCCAGCGCGGCGGCCAGCGAGAGGATCCCGATGGTGTTGGGGCTGCCGGACCAGCCGCCCGGCACGAACGCGGGACCACGGACCTGCCTGGCCCAGACCGCCCCCGAGCCGGGCAGCGCCAGGGCCTTGTGCCCGGAGAAGGCGACGAAGTCGACGTCCAGTCGCGCCAGGGACACCGGCAGGTGACCGACGCTCTGGGAGGCGTCCAGGCAGATGACCGCGTCCGGGCCGACCGCCTCCCGGATGCGGTGGACGTTCATGTCTCCGCCGTAGACATGGTGGACATGGGTGGCGGCGACGAACCGGGTGCGCGGGCCGGCGAGCCGGGCGAGGGCCCGGTGGTCGTAGTCCCCGGACGCCTGCTGGTACGGCATCGGCAGCACACTGATGTGTGTGCCCTCGCGGGCCAGCTGCCGCTGGGTCTCCAGCCAGGGCTCGATGTTGGCCCGGTGGTCGGCGAGGGGTACGACGATCTCGTCGCCGTCGGTGAGGAGTCCGGGCAGCCAGTCGCGGGCGATGGTGCGCAGCCCCTCGGTGGTGCCGCTGGTGAAGTGCACCGCCGACCGCTCCGGTTCCGGGTCGCCCAGGAACTGCCGGACGGTGTCCCGGGTCTGTTCTACCAGGGAGGTGGTGCGGTTGGCCCAGGGGTAGGTGCCCCGGCCGGCGTTGGCGTTGGCCGTGGTGAGGTAGGTCTGGACGGCGTCGAGCACCGCCCGGGGCTTCTGGGAGGTGGCCGCGCTGTCGAGGTACACCAGGTCCGGGTGCCCGGTGATGATGGGGAACTGGTCCCGCAGCTCGCGCTGCCACTCCCGCAGCTCGTCGGGGACAGCACCGCTGCTCAGCGTGGTCATCTCGGTCACTCCCGCACCAGCGGGGCGCCGGCGTCCCGCCAGGCGATGATGCCGCCGACCAGGCTGCGCACATCGGGGTGGCCCAGCCTGGTCAGCAGTGCGGCGTACCGGGCCGACTTCTCACCGACCGGACAGGCCAGCAGCACCGGCCGGGTACGGCTGAACGGCAGCCCTCCGCGCAGGAGTTCCTCGAAGAGCTCGTCCACGATGTTGACCGAGCCGTCGATGTGCAGGGCGGCGAAGGCGTAGGGGCTGCGCAGGTCGACCACGAGCGGGTCGCCGGTGGCGATCCACTGCCGGGCCTCGGCGACCCCGACGGCGGGTGCCGCCCGCACCTCGGCGTCGGTGAGGTCGGCCGGGGAGTCGGCGCGGCGCGGGCGCCCGAACAGGTCGGGGCGGCGCTGCCGTACGTAGCTCAGATAGCTCTCGACGCGGTCGCAGACGATGAAGACGGCGGTCTGCCGGTCCGTCGCCTCGCCGTCGACGGCCTTCAGCCTGCGGACGGCGCCGAAGTAGGCGGCGCCCCCGGTGGGCCCGGCGAGGATGCCGCAGCGGCGGTTCAGGGTCAGCATTCCCTCGATCGCGTCGTCGGAGTTCACCGACTCGATCGCGTCATAGGTGCCGGGGTCGAAGAGGCCCACCTGGTGTGCCTCGTCGATGGTGCGGATGCCGGGGATGAAGTCGGACTTGGCGGCGACCAGCCCGAGGACCCGTACGGCCGGGTCCTGTTCGCGCAGCGCCCGGGCGACACCGGTGGAGGAGCCCGCCGTACCGACGCAGGCGATGAACCAGTCCGGGGCGCGGCCGTCCAGGTCCTTGACGATCTCCGGTCCGGTGCCGGTGAGATGGGCCTCGGTGTTGCGCGGGTTGAAGTACTGGTCCGTGTGCAGAGAGGCGCTGCCGGGCTCGGACAGGGCCCGGTGGAAGAGGGTCAGCGGGTCGTCGGTGGCCGTCGGGTCCAGGCACTCGCTCTGGCCCGGCAGCTCCTCGATCTGCGCTCCGAGCAGCAGGAGCAGCTCCTTGATCTCCGGGATGCGCATCCGGTTGGTGACGCTCTTGAAGGTCAGCCCGTGCATTCCGGCGAGTACGGCCAGGGCCTTGGCGGTGTTGCCGCTGGACAGCTCGACCAGCTGGCTGCCCTGCGCGGCCGCGTCGGCCAGGAGCGGGCCGGCCATGTTCCACGCGGCGCGGTCCTTGACCGAGCCGAACGGGTTGAGCAGCTCCAGCTTGGCGTACAGATCGATGTGGCGCAGACCGTGCACGGCCGGGTCGATCCGCACCAGCGGCGTGTTGCCGATGGCCTCGGTGATGCTGTCGTACCTCACTGCGCTCCCCCCAGGTCGTGCCCCGCCCCGCCCATGGACGCGGTCGGCCAGTACTCGTCGTCCAGGCACCAGCGCCATGCCCCGCCCTCCCGCCAGACGGCGGCCTTGCGCGCGACCGGCTGCCGCTGGGCGTGCGTGGCGTGGAAGTCCATGCAGTAGCCGGCGGTGTTGGCGAAGGCCAGCAGATCGCCCGGTGCGGGGCGGCGCGGCAGAAAGACCGTCCGGCGCGTGATCAGGTCGGTCTCCAGGCACAGGGCGCCGAAGAGATGGACGGCCACCGGGCCGTCCGCGCCCGCCCGCGCCGGGTCCCGGGGGACGAGGACGGGGTCCATGAGCACACCGTGTTCCTCCAGCCCCACGTCCGTTGCGGTCGCCGCGAGCCGTACGAGGAGTTCGCCGCCGTCGTCCTGGGTCCGCACCTCCAGCACTCTGGCCAGGGTCAGCCCGCACTGGTCCAGCAGGGCGCGGCCGGGCTCGACATACAGGTCGTACAGGTGCTCCAGCAGCAGCCCGGCGAGCGGCCGGCCGCCGAAGGAGGCGGCGGGATGCGCGAGGAGTTCGTCGAGGTAGCGCGGGCCGGCGACCGGGCGGTGGGCGGGGTAGAGGCCGAGCGAGCCGCGCAGTGTGCCACCTTCGTTGCGCAACCCGTAGCCGTGCCCGCCCCAGGTCAGCGGCGGCCGGGTGCCGAGGACGGCGGCCGTCAGCTCGGTCGTGTACCGCTCCCACTGCTCGCCGTCGGCGAGATAGCCGACGCCGAAGCCGCCTCCGACGTCCACGGCCGACGGGCGCAGTCCGCGGCCGCGGCACTCCTCCAGGATCCGCAGACAGCCCTCCAGCGCCGTCGCCTTCTCGGCGACCCCGGTCGTGTCCAGGTGATAGGCCACGCCCGTCAACTCCACGGCGTCGGTGTGCCGTTCCACCGCCGCCAGCAGCCCCTCCCACTCCTTCACGGGCGTGCCGAAGCGGCTGCGCCGGCTCAGCACCCGCACCCCGGAGGCCTCGAACCCCGACAATCGGAGCAGCACCCGGGTACGCGGCAGTCCGAACCTGCGGACCAGCGCGGCGAGTTGCTCCAGCTCGGCCGGACCGTCGACACCGACGGTGACCGAGGTGCGCGCGGCCAGCCACAGGAACTCGGGGTTCTTCGGGCCGGTGGCCATGATCCGGTCAGGGGTGAAGCCGGCGCCGAGCGCGTGCTGCAACTCCCCCAGCGAGGCCACGTCCACCCCGGCGTCGGTGGCGGCCAGCCGCCGCAGCAGGGCGCTGGACCGGTTGGCCTTGTGCGCGAGGAACACCTGCCCGGACAGCCGATGGCGCCCGTACACCGCCCTGAACTCTTTTAAATTGACCTCAAGTTGCTCGGGAACCACCAGATTCAGAGGTGAACCGAGGGCGTCGGTGAGGGTGTGCAGCAGCTCGCGGGAGTCGAGGAGCGAACGCAGCCCCTCCTCCAGCCGCGGTGCGAGATACAAGGGCTGCCCGCCCATACCCGGCCCTCCCCCAGCACATCCGGGCCCGGCAATTCCGGGCACTCCTCCCACTCCCCGCAGCGCGCCGTAGAGCACCCTTCCCACCCGTCGGCCGCTTTACCCCCCACTTGGGGATGTTCGGGGCGCAGCGCGGGGCGCGACCGTAGGAGGGATGCGCCGTGGCAGCGCGTCACGGGCCGGCTCGACCAGCCCGCCCGCCCGGCCCCCTCCATGGGCCGCGTCCGGGTGCCGATGTGGTCCGGCTGCCGTGAGCCGTACGCGGGCGGGGCGGGGGTCGCGTCGTAACCTGCGGCCATGAGCGATGTCGCCCCCCACACCCCGCGCGAGGCCTTCGACCTGCTGCTGGCCGGCAATCACCGCTTCGCCGCCGGGACGCCCGAGCATCCCAACCAGGACGCCGCCCGCCGCGCCGGCCTGACCTCCTCCCAGCGCCCCTTCGCCGTACTGTTCGGATGCTCCGACTCCCGGCTGGCAGCCGAGATCATCTTCGACCGCGGGCTGGGAGACCTGTTCGTCGTGCGCACCGCCGGACATGTCGCGGGGCCGGAGGTCCTGGGCAGCATCGAGTACGGCGTGCATGTGCTGGGCTGTCCGCTGGTCGTGGTCCTCGGCCACGACGCCTGCGGTGCGGTGGCGGCGACCCGTGAGGCGGTGGCGGAGGGTACGACCGCCCCCGGCTTCCTGCGGGACGTGACGGAACGGGTGACGCCGAGTGTGCTGGCCGCTCAGGCCGCCGGGGTGAGCACGGACGACGAGTTCATCGACACGCACGTCCGGCACACGGTGGACCTCCTCGTGGAGCGCTCCCGGGAACTGGCCGACCAGGTCGCCGCCGGCCGCACCGCGGTCGTGGGCCTCTCCTACCGCCTGGCCGACGGCAACGCCCGGCTGGTCACCGCCCGCGGCCTGGATCCCAGATGACGTGTGCTGGCCAGACGGAACCGGCCCCACCTGGGTGAGGCCGGCCGTCGGTGAGCTACCCAGGCCGGTTCAGCGCTGGAGGGTGAGAAGACCCGGTCGCCACGGCAGCTGGTCGTAGGGACCGCTCGCGGACGGCGACTTGCCCTGGTAGAGGAGCTGGAGGTTGCAGGGGTCGACGGTCATGGTCTGGTCGGGGTTGTCGCGGACCAGGTCACCGTGGCTGATGTCGTTGGTCCAGGTGGCACCGCTGTTGGCCTTGCCGGCGAAGGGGTTGCTCTCGGTGGCGGCCTGCGGGGTCCACGAGCCGTTCAGGCTGGTGGCGGTGAAGGAGCGGAAGTAGCGCTGCTCGGTCGCGCCTCGCGCCTCGACGATCATCAGGTACTGGTTCTGGCCCTTGACCTTGTAGACCTGCGGCGCCTCGAACAGGTTCTTCACCGTGTCGCTCATGACCGTGGTGTACGACGACCCGAAGTTGCCCGGGAAGTTCCCGATCGGCATGCTCGCCCGGTAGATGCTGCCGTTGTCACCGGCGAAGAACAGGTAGATGTTCTGGTCGTCGGCGATCAGGGTCTGGTCGATCGGGGCGGCGCCGCCGGGGAGGCTGCCGGTGAACAGCGCCTGCGGCGCGGACCAGCCGTTGGGGTTGGTGGGGTCGGTGGAGGTGCGGTAGAAGAAGGGCCACTGACCCCACTGGGACGCCAGTACCCAGATCTTCTTGGGCGCGAAGTAGAACAGGGTGGGCGCGACCGTGGCCTGGTTCATCCCGGTCTGGCCGGCCGACGCCATGTCGGACCAGTTCGTGAAGGGCTGGAACATCATCGAGCCGTACGACGACCCCGACACGTTCGACGCGTAGACCAGGTGCTTGCCGTTGTACGTCACGTTGGTGAAGTCCTTCAGCGACACCCAGCCGTTCGCCGGCTGTGCCAGCGCACCGGTCGAGGACCACCGGTAGGTCGACGGCAGCGAACACGTGCCGCCACCCGGCGGGGTCGTCCCGGACAGGCCGGTCCACTTCTGGTTGTCCGTGCCGGCGCAGTTCCAGAGCTGCACCGCCGTGCCGTTGGCGGTGGCGCCGCCCGAGACGTCCAGGCACAGTCCGGACTCCACGGCGACGACCGTGCCGTCGGAGTTCACCCGCCACTGCTGGTTGGTGCCGCCGTTGCAGGACCAGATCTCCACCTTGGTCCCGGCCGTGGTGGCGTGGCCCGGAACGTCCAGGCACTTGTTGCCGTACACGGTGAGCTGGTTGCTGTCGGTCAACGTCCACTGCTGGTTGGTCCCGCCCCAGCAGTCGTAGATCTGCAGAGACGTGCCGTCGGTCTGGCTGGCGCCCGGCACATCGAGACACCGGCCGGAACCGACACCGCGCAAGGCGCCGCTGGAAGCCGCCTGCGCCGGGGCGGCGACGAGCATCGCCGCCAACGCGGCCAGGGCCGCCACCACGGCAGCGAGCACCCCTGACGGATGCCTGCGGCTGAAACTTCCTGGGTGCATGGATACGTCCTCAACCTTCAGTTGGCGGGGCCATGACACGCGCATCCCTGACATGCAGCGCTGGCCGGGTGTTCGTTATTCCGAACAAGGATCGAAGGGTCGAGCAACCCGAATGATAGGGAACCAGGGAACGGCGTCAATACCTCTCGCACGGATCGTCATCATCACCGAAACATTCGAACCGACGAAGGTCGACCAGCGCCGGCTGCACCGTCAAATTGCTGGCCCGTAAGCGACTTGACCCCGGAACGGGACGATGCGCGGACGATGCAGCCACTCGGTCAGCCCTGCCTCAAACGTCTGCGATACGCCGCAATTTCCGCACGCCGTCGACGTCGACATCGGAGATCGTCGTCCGCTTACCGGATTGTCGAAAGTTTCGAATGTCAATCGGAAATTTCTACTGCGGAGAGGATTGACGATCCACGGTCACGCCTCAATCATCACTGGCCGGACGACGCAATTCCCTGCGCATCAATCGATCAGCGATTTCTACCTCGGAGGCACAGCCATGGGCTCGTATGCCCTTCCCAGATCCGATACCCGCCACAAGAGCCGCAACCTGCTGCTGGCGCTGGTCGTCGGCGTCCTCGGTGTGGTCACCGCACTGGCCGCACCGCCGCCCGCACACGCCGCCGAGACCACGCTCGGCGCCGCGGCGGCACAGAGCGGCCGCTACTTCGGTACCGCCATCGCCGCCGGCCGGCTGGGCGACTCGGCGTACACGTCGATCGCAAGCCGTGAGTTCAACATGGTGACGGCCGAGAACGAGATGAAGATCGACGCCACCGAACCCCAGCGCGGCCACTTCGACTTCAGCGCCGGCGACCGCGTCTACAACTGGGCGGTGCAGAACGGCAAGCGGGTGCGTGGCCACACGCTGGCCTGGTACGCCCAGCAGCCCGCCTGGATGCAGAGCCTCAGCGGCAGCTCACTGCGCCAGGCGATGATCGACCACATCAACGGCGTCGTGGGCCACTACAAGGGCAAGATCGCCCAGTGGGACGTCGTGAACGAGGCCTTCGCCGACGGCAATTCGGGAGCTCGGCGGGACTCCAACCTGCAACGCACGGGCAACGACTGGATCGAGGTCGCCTTCCGCACCGCGCGCGCCGCCGACCCGGCGGCCAAGCTCTGCTACAACGACTACAACATCGAGAACTGGAACTGGGCCAAGACCCAGGCCGTGTACGCCATGGTCCGGGACTTCAAGCAGCGCGGCGTGCCGATCGACTGCGTCGGGTTCCAGTCGCACTTCAACAGCGGCAGCCCGTACGACAGCAACTTCCGCACCACCCTCCAGAATTTCGCCGCTCTCGGCGTCGACGTGGCCATCACCGAACTCGACATCCAGGGCGCCTCGCCCACGACCTACGCCAACGTGACCAACGACTGCCTGGCCGTCCCGCGCTGCCTCGGCATCACCGTCTGGGGTGTGCGCGACACCGACTCCTGGCGATCGGGGGACACTCCGCTGCTGTTCAACGGCGACGGCAGCAAGAAGCCTGCCTACACCGCCGTCCTCAACGCACTCAACGGCGGCAGCTCCACGACACCCCCTCCTGCGACCGGCGGAGAGATCAAGGGCGTCGGCTCGGGCCGTTGCCTGGACGTGCCCGGATCCAGCACCACCGACGGCACACAGGTCCAGCTGTGGGACTGCCACAGCGGCACCAACCAGCAGTGGACGTACACCGACGCCGGTGAGCTCAGGGTCTACGGCAACAAGTGCCTTGACGCCGGCGGCACAGGCAATGGTGCCAAGGTCCAGATCTACAGCTGCTGGGGCGGCGACAACCAGAAATGGCGCCTCAACTCCGACGGATCCATCGTCGGCGTCCAGTCCGGCCTCTGCCTCGACGCCGTCTCGGCCGGCACCGCCAACGGCACCCTGATCCAGCTCTACTCCTGCTCGAACGGCACCAACCAGCACTGGACCCGTACCTGACGCGACGGTCCCGGGGTCGCCGCCGTGAGGGCGGCGACCCCGTCAGACACCCTGGGCGGCGGGCTCGGAGACTATCCGAGGGCCCACTGCTGGTTGCTCCCGCCGGAGCATGACCAGAGTTGGACCGGAGCGCCGTTGGCGGTGGAAGCTCCGGCCACATCCAGGCACAGGCCGGACTGGGCGCTGGTGATCGTGCCGTTGGAGTTGATGTTCCACTGCTGGTTGGCCTGACCGTTGCAGGACCAGACGATCGCCTTGGTTCCGTTGGTGGTGCCCTTGGCGTCGGCGTCCAGGCAGAGCGTGCTGCCTCCGACCGTGACCGTCAGCTCGTTCGACGAGGTGTGGGTCCAGGTCTGGTTGGCCCCGCCGCTACAGCTGTATATCTGCTGCTGAGTGCCCAGGGTCTTGGTGGAGTTCGGGTCGTCCAGGCACTTGCCCGCGCCCACCGCGCGCAGCGCACCCGTGGTGCCGGGGGTGGAGCCGCCGCCGTCCAGCCCCATGAAGTGAATGGCGTAGGCGGCCATCTGTGTTCCCTGGACCGGCAGTTGGTGCCCGGCGCCGGCGATGCTGTACGCCTCGACCTGTGTGCTGCCGGAGCTGTTGTTGTACCGGGTCCGGTTCCAGTTGGCGACCGGGGTGTCACTCGACGACGGGGTCTGGCTCACCCCGAGTACGTTCGTCCACTGTTTGATCTCTTCACCGAGATTGTTGTGGCTCAGCGTGGTGTCGGCGGTGCCGTGCCACAGCTGCACGCGGGGGCGCGGCCCGGTGTAGCCGGGATCGGCATGACGCACCAGGTCGCCCCACTGCTGTGCGGTCATGGAGACCTGGCCCCCGGCGCACGGCCCGTTCCAGCCGCGCGAAGTGCCCGTGTAGAAGCAGTGGTACGGCACGCCCATGAACGCCGCGCCTGCTTTGAACACGTCCGGGTAGTCCGCGAGCATGACGTTGGTCATCATCCCGCCGGACGACTCGCCGGTGACGTACACGGCGTTGGGGTTCCCGCCATAGTGCTGCTCGGTGTAGGTGATCATCGACATCAGCCCGACCGGATCGCTGCCGCCGTTGCGCGTCAGCGCCTGGTCGGACGAGACGTCCCAGCAACTGCCGCCGGGGTTGGTCGAGGGATAGATGACGATGAAGCCGTACCGGTCGGCCAGCGATCCGAAATCGGTGCTGGAGTACAGGTACGGTCCCGAGCCCTGGCACCCGTGCAGCGCCAGGAGGACCGGCGGGTTGGCCCTGACGTTGTTCGGCACGTAGACGTACATCTGCAAGCCGGTCGGGTTGGTGCCGAAGTTCGTGACCTGGGTGAGCGAGGCGGCGGCGGCCTGGGGCGCGGCGGGCAGAATCACCCCGATCGCGGCGCCGAGGGCTAAGAGCACGCCGAGCAGGCGGAACTTCAGGTACCGGGATCGAAGCATGGGATGTCATCCTCCACGGGCTGTCGTTGGCCTGCCTGAGTCCAGGCATGGCGCGCTCTCGTGGGTATGCGTCGATGCAGGTGGGAAGGTCTCATCGGCGCTGCCACGATCTCAACCAGATGGGTTCAGGGAGTGACACTGCCCCGATGTCCGTGACCTGTCAAGGAGTCATGGGATGTCTTCCTGGCCGCTGCGTGTCCGCGTCACCGTGGCCTGCGGAGCCTCGGCGCCGCCCAGGCGCGTTGTCCTGCGTTCGGGTGTCAGGCGCGGCACCCGAGCGTCAGGAGGTCATTGCTCAGGCCCGGACGCGGACCAAGGGCGTATCGACCAGGTGTTCGGCGAGGAACCACGCCTGGAGTTCGCCGGTCCGGATCGCCTGGGAGACGAGCAGGTCGTTGGTGCCGTCGTCGCCCAGCTCGGCGGTGCGGGTGGCCGCGTCATGGGCCTCCGTCAGGATGACCTCGTGGGCCTCCAGCAGTCGCGAGAGCATCGCCGGGACCTCCTCGACACCGTCCGGAGGGCGCGGGATCGACGTGATCTCGGCGACGTGCCGGGGATCGCCCACGGCGACACCGCCCAGGGTCTGGACCCGCTCGGCGAGGGCGTCGACGAGTTCCAGCTGTTCCCCCGCGTGCTTGTCCAGGACCAGGTGGAGTTGGTAGAAGGTCGCCCCGCGCATCAGCCAGTGGTGCTTCTTGTAGAGGCCGTAAAGGATCTGGGTGTCCGCGAGGACCTTGTTGAGGCGCTGGCAGGAGTACATGCGCGTCTCGTAGGACAGACCGAGGGGGAACTGCTTCACGGTCCCGAACTCCTGGATGATCTCGCCCTTCTGGTGCAGCCACGGCTGGCTGCCGACGTGCTGGGATTCGATGGTCATGTTCCGCCTCCTGCTGACTGGCCGTGGACACGGATGACGCTAGGTGCCGGCACGGCGGGCGGGTTGCCCTGAAGCGCACATGCACGTGCTCGGGAGCGCACGGAACGATCCGTGCGTGCCCTTGTTCCCTCTCGGGCAAGCCCCCGTGCGCCGGCGGGCACGGCTCGGCACCTCGTCCCGCCTAACGTCGCTGACGACATGGGCCCGGAAAACGACGAGGAGAGGCATGATGCCGAGCGAGCAGCGGAGGGTGGATTGCGCCCCGGGAGCCCCGCGTTGAGCCTGCGGGGGCGGGACCCGAGGGAAGCGCACAGAACCGCCACGACGCTGGAGTGCTTTTTCGACCTGTGCTTCGTCATCGCGGTCGCGCAGGCGTCCGCGTGTCTGAACACGGCGGTGACGAGCGGACACTGGCTCACCGGCGCCCTGCGCTTCGCGCTGGTCTTCTTCACGATCTGGTGGGCCTGGATGAACTTCACCTGGTTCGCATCCGCCTATGACCCCGACGACGTCCCCTACCGGTTGACGGTGCTGGTCCAGATCGCGGGCTCCCTCATTCTCGCCGCCGGTGTCCCCAGCGCGTTCGAGGAAGGCGATCTGCGCGTCGTCACGCTCGGATACGTCGTCCTGCGTACGGCGCTGACCACGCTGTGGCTGCGAGTCGCACGATCGGATCCCGCTCGGCGGCGGACCGCGCTCCGCTTCGCCACGGGAGTGACGGGTTGCCAGGTGGGCTGGGTCGGGGTGCTCTTCCTCCCGGCCCCGGCGCGCCTGCCGGCCATCATCGCGTTGATCGTCGCGGAGGTCTGTGTTCCGGTGTGGGCGCAGTCCGCGAGAATGACCCCGTGGCATCCGCACCACATCGCCGAGCGGTACGGGTTGTTCGTCCTCATCGTGCTGGGTGAGTCCGTCGCGGCCGCCGCTGCGGCGGTCCGCGGTGCCCTGAACCGGGACCATGGCACCGCGGCGCTGTACCTGCTGGCCGCAGGTGGCCTGCTTCTGGTCTTCGCCCTGTGGTGGCTGTACTTCGCCCGGCCGGCCCATACCCTGCTCGCCACCTCGCACCAGGCCCATCGCAGGAGGTTCACCTGGGCGTACGGCCACTACCTGATCTTCGCCTCGGCAGCCGCCGAGGGAGCCGGCCTGGCAGCGTACGCCCAGCTGATCACCGGGCGCACCGGTGTCCCGCCGTTGTCGGCGGGTGGCGCGGTCACGGTGCCGGCGGCCGTCTTCCTCATCACCGTGTGGGCTGTGCATGTCCGGCCGCACCGGCGGAGCCGGGTCGAACAGCTTGCGTTTCCCGCGGTGGCGGTGGCAGTCCTGATGGCTGCCCGCTCGCCGGCGCCGGCCCTCCTGGCCGCTCTGGCGGCGGCGGCCCTGGTCGTCGTGGTCACCCTGGTCGACCGGGCCGAGCGGGTACGGCGAGAGGGGCCGTGAGACGGAGTGGGGTGCCGCCCGGAGTCCGTCTCCGCGCAGCACCCCTTTCCCGGGTCAGCTCGTGGCGCGCACCGCCTCGCGGATCAGCTCGGCGACCTGCTTCGGCTGGGAGACGGCGACCGCGTGCGAGGCGCCCTCGATCTCGACGACGGACGCCCCCGCGCGCTTCGCGCCGAAGCGCTCCACCTCCGGGTTGATCGCACTGTCGGCGCCCGCGACCAGCGCCCAGGACGGCTTGGTCTTCCAGGCGGCGGCGGAGGCCGTCTCCTCGAAGACGGCGGCGGCCAGCGGGCGCTGCGCCACGGCCAGCACCTTCGTGACGTCTGCGGGCACGTCGGCGGCGAAGACCGCGGGGAAGGCGTCCGCGGCGATGGTGACCTCGACGGCCGGGTCGCCGTCCGCGACGGGATACGTCCACTGCTTGAGGTTGCTCACCAGCGGGGAGAGCGGGAAGCGGCCCTGCAGCTCGCCAAGGCTCTCGCCCTCTTCGGGGACGTAGGCGGCCACGTAGACCAGCCCGACGACGTTCTCCGTGGTGCCGGCGACGGTGATCAGCGCACCGCCGTAGGAGTGGCCGACCAGCACGACGGGGCCGTCGATCTGGGCGGCCACGGAGGCGACGTACGCGGCGTCCGAGGCCAGGCCGCGCAGCGGGTTGGGCGGGGCGATGACCGGGATGTCGTGGCGCTGGAGCTCCTCGATGACGCCGGACCAGCTGGCCGCGTCGGCGAAGGCGCCGTGGACGAGGACGACGGTGGGAGTGGTGGTGCTCATGTCTGTCGGATCTCCTTGCGGTCAGGCGGTGTGCAGGGCGGCGCGCAGGGTGCCGGCGGCCATCGTGATGGCGGCCTCGGCGGCGTGGGTCCCGCGCAGGGCGTTGAGCATCACGAAGTCGTGGATGATGCCCTGGAAGCGGACGGCGGTGACGGGGACGCCGGCCTCGCGAAGCTTGTTGGCGTACGCCTCGCCCTCGTCGCGCAGGACGTCGGCCTCGCCGGTGATGACCAGGGCCGGGGGCAGGCCGGTGAGCTGCTCGGTGGTGGCGCGCAGCGGGGAGGCGGTGATCCGGGCGCGCTCGGCCTCGTCGGTCGTGTACTGGTCCCAGAACCACTGCATGCCGTCGCGGCGCAGGAAGTAGCCGGTGGCGAACTGGTGGTAGGACGGCGTGTCGAAGTTCGCGTCCGTCACCGGGTAGAACAGCACCTGCTGCACCAGGGAGACGTCGCCGCGCTCCTTGGCCATCAGGGTGAGGGCGGCGCTCATGTTGCCGCCGACGGAGTCCCCGGCCACGGCCAGCCGGGTGCCGTCCAGGCCCTTGGCGGCGCCTTCCTGCACGACCCACCGCGCGACCGCGTAGTTCTGCTCGATGGCGACCGGGTAGCGGTGCTCGGGCGAGAGGTCGTACTCGGGGAAGACCACGGCGGCGTTCGCGCCGACGGCGAGTTCGCGCACCAGGCGGTCGTGGGTGTGGGCGTTGCCGAACACCCAGCCGGCCCCGTGGATGTAGAGGATCACCGGGAGGGTGCCGGTGGCCCCGGCGGGCTTGACGATGCGGGCCCGGACACTGCCCGTGGGGCCGCCGGAGACGGTGATCCACTCCTCGTCGATCGCCGGCTTGCCGATCTCGCCGGACTGCACCTCGTCGACGGCCTTGCGTCCCTCCGCCGGGGGCAGGTCGAAGAGGTAGGGCGGATTGGCGGTCGCCTCCGCGAAGGCGGCTGCCGCGGGTTCCAGTACCGGCTGAACCGGCTCGGCGGTGTGGGACATGTGCCTCTCCCGATGTTCCAAGGGACTGTTTCGTGTGGTGCGCCGGTCACGCTAGTGAGCGTCACCGGGTCGGGATGCTCCGTACGCGCACAGCGCTGTTCCCCCAGCGCACTGCGGGTTTCCGGCCGGCTGGCGAGCGTGCGGAGTACTGAGCGACGCAGTGCACTGTGGGACCAACTCCGGTGCACTGCGGAGACATTGCCGCAGGTCGGTCGCGTCTAGCGTGAGGGCGGAAGCGAGACGGTGGCCACTTGCCGCGTCTGCCCTCCATCCCACCGGCGCGCCGCGCATCCCGGACTTCGCCTCGGCGCGCCGCGGATGGGTGGAACCGAACACCCCTGTCCCGGAAAGGACTTCATGCGATGTCGACAATGCCGGTCGGCGGCCTCGTTCCGCGTGCCTCCGACGACGCCGCAGACCTCGTCGTCCGCAACGCGAAGATCCACACAGCCGACCCGAGACGCCCGCACGCCGAGGCCATCGCGGTCCGGGACGGCGTCATCACCGTCGTCGGCGACGACAACGACGTGGCCCCGCACATCGGTACGGCCACCACGGTGGTCGACGCATGCGGCCGCCGGGTCGTCCCCGGCCTCAACGACGCCCACCTGCACGTGATCCGCGGGGGCCTGAACTACGTACTGGAGCTGCGCTGGGACGGAGTGCGCAGCCTGCGGCAGGGGCTGGCGATGCTGCGTGAACAGGCCGCGCGTACCCCGAAGGGCCAGTGGGTGCGGGTGGTGGGCGGCTGGTCCGTCGAGCAGTTCGCCGAGCGCCGGCTGCCAACCGTCACCGAACTGAACGCGGCCGCTCCGGACACCCCGGTGTTCGTGCTGCACCTGTACCACTCGGCCGTGCTGAACCGTGCGGCGCTCAAGGCCGCCGGCTTCACCAAGGACACGCCGGACCCCAAGGGCGGCCAGATCATGCGCGGCCGGGACGGGGAACCGACCGGCATGCTGCTGGCCGCGCCCAGCGCCCTCATCCTCTACTCGACCCTCGCCAAGGCGCCGCTCCTGGAGAGCGAGGAGGACAAGAAAACCTCCACCCGTCATTTCCTGCGCGAGCTGAACAGGTTCGGGCTGACCTCGGCGATCGACGCCGCCGGCGGATTCCAGAACTTCCCCGACAACTACGCCACCGTCATCGAACTGGCCAAGGCCGGCCAGCTCTCGATGCGCATCGCCTATCATCTCTTCCCGCAGACTCCGGGCCAGGAGGTCGACGATCTCGCCCGCTGGATCGAGATGGCCCGCCCCGAGGACGGGGACGAATGGCTGCGCCTGAACGGCGCGGGCGAGAATCTCACCTGGGCCGCCGCGGACTTCGAGAACTTCGCCGAGCCGCGTCCCGAACTCGTCTCGGACTACGAGGCCGAGTTCGAGAAGGCGGTCCGTCTCCTCATGGAGAACGGGTGGGGCTTCCGGCTGCACGCCACCTACGACGAGACCATCCGCCGGGACCTCGCGGTCTTCGAGAAACTCGCCGCGGACGGGCTTTTCCCGGCCGGGAACCGGTGGCTGTTCGACCACGCGGAAACCGTCTCCACGGACAGCCTCGACCGCATCGCCGCGCTCGGCGGCGCGATGTCCGTGCAGAATCGTCTGTCATTCCAGGGTGAGGCGTTCCTGCGCCGGTACGGTCCCGGCGCCGCCGCGGACGCCCCGCCGATCCGGGCCATGCTGGACCGCGGGCTGACCGTGGCTGCCGGCACCGACGCCACCCGGGTGTCCTCCTACAACCCGTGGGTGGCCCTGCACTGGCTGGTCAGCGGCCGCACCGTCGGCGACCTGACGCTGCGCCCGCCGGCCAACCGCGTCGGCCGGCAGGCCGCGCTGACGATGTTCACCCGCGCCGGGGCCGTACTGACCGGCGAGGACGAGGTCAAGGGCGTCCTGCGGCCGGGCTGCTACGCGGACCTGGCGATGCTGTCCGAGGACTACTTCACCGTGCCCGAGCCCGAGATCGCTCACATCGAGTCGCTGCTGACGGTGACCGGCGGGCGGATCGTCTACGCCGCCGGCACCTACGAGGGGCTGGACGAGGAACTGCCGCCCGTCAGCCCCGCCTGGAGCCCGGTGGCGCATTTCGGCGGCTACCAGGCGTCTCCCTCAGCGGCCGGCGCCCGCCAGGCGGAGTCCCTCGGCCAGGCCGTCGCCGAATCGGAGCAGCACCGCCAGTGGCGCATCGCCCGTGGCCTCACCCCGGAGACCGCGAGCACGCCCTTCGATCCCTGCTTCGACCTCTAGAACACCCGGCAGGGGCCGCGCCGTTGAGCGCCCGTACCGGGACACCCACCGACCCCGTCCGCACACGGACGGTTCCACCAAGAAAGGTTCACCCTCGTGGTCAACATCTCCGACGTCACCGCCGCCCCCAGCCCCGACCTGCTCACCCCCGACAACTGCGCCGTGCTCTTCGTGGACCACCAGCCACAGATGTTCTTCGCCGCCGCCAGCGGTGACCGGACCTCGATCATGAACGCCGCCGTGGGCCTGGCGAAGGCCGCCAAGGTCTTCGACGTGCCGACCGTGCTGAGCACCGTGGCCGCCGAGTCCTTCTCCGGCCCGATCATGCCGCAGCTGGCCGCGGTCTTCCCCGACCAGAAGATCATCGACCGCACCTCGATGAACGCCTGGGAGGACGTGCCCTTCGTCGAGGCCGTCAAGGCGACCGGCCGCAAGAAGCTGGTCATCGCCGGCCTGTGGACCGAGGTCTGTGTCGTCCTGCCGACGCTGTCGGCCCTCGCCCAGGGCTATGAGGTCTACGTCGTCACCGACGCGTCCGGCGGCGTCAGCCCGCAGGCACATGAGCACGCCGTCCAGCGCATGATCCAGGCCGGCGCGGTTCCGGTGACGTGGGTGCAGGTACTCCTGGAGCTCCAGCGGGACTGGGCGCGCACGGAGACGTACGTCCCGGTCACCGAGGTCGTCAAGGAGCACGCCGGCGCCTACGGCCTCGGGGTCGTATACGCGCAGGCCGTCATCGGCGCCCACGCCGCCGGCTGACCGCACCGATTCCGATCCAGGAACAGGCAGGAACACGATGGACGCTGGACTACTGGTCCTCCGGCTGGTGGCGGGCTTGCTCATCGCCGGGCACGGGGTGCAGAAGGTGAGCTTCCGGCTCGGGGGCAACGGCTTGGCGGGCGGGACCGAGGAATTCCGCCGTGACGGATTCCGCGGCGGGGTGCTGACCGCACTCGTCGCGGGAGCCAGTCAGATCGGTGCCGGCCTGTTCCTGGCCCTCGGGCTGCTCACGCCCCTGGCCGCGATGGCCGCGACGGGCGTCATGACGGTCGCGGGCTCGGTCAAGTGGCACAAGGGGCTGTGGGTACAGAACGACGGCTACGAATACCCCCTGGTCCTCGTCACCGTCTCCGCCGCGCTGTCCCTCGCCGGGCCCGGACGGTGGTCCGTGGACCACGCTCTGGGCATCGCCTCCTGGCCGGTGGGGGTCGCCGTCGCCGCGATCGTGCTGGGTCCGGCGAGCGGACTGCTCACCCGCGTGGTGCTGCACCGGTCGGGCGCCGGGCCGGAAGGGGTGCAGCATGCGCACGTTGCTGACTGACGCGGTCCACACCCTCCTTCCCCGCGGCGAGGAACGTCATGGCCCGCTCCCCCCGCTGCTGCTGACCATGACGGTGGTCACCGGCCTGGTGGACTCGGTGAGCTATCTGGCCCTCGGACACGTCTTCGTCGCCAACATGACCGGCAACGTGGTCTTCCTGGGGTTCGCCTTGGGAGGCGCCGGCAGCCTGTCCGCGCTCGCGTCCGTCGTCTCGGTGACTGCGTTCCTCCTCGGCGCGCTCGCGGGTGGCAGGCTCGGCACCCGGTTCGCCACGCACCGCGGGCACCTGCTGAGGACGGCGACGGCGGTGCAGACGGTGCTGGTCGCCGTCACCGTGGTGGTCGCCGCGGTCGCCGACGGCCGGGTCACCACCTCCGTCCAGTACACGCTGATCGTATTCCTGGGGCTCGCCATGGGGCTGCAGAACGCGGTCGCCCGGCGCCTCGGCGTCCCGGACCTCACCACCACCGTGCTGACCCTGACGCTGACGGGCCTGGCCGCCGACTCCACGGCGGCCGGCGGCGAGGCGCCGCGCCCCGGCCGCCGGATCCTGTCCATGCTCGCCATGTTCCTCGGCGCCCTGGCCGGAGCCGCGCTCCTGCTGCACGGCCACCTGGTCCTGGTCCTGAGCCTCACCCTGGTCCTGCTCGCGGTCACCTCCGTGACCACCCATCGCCTCTCCGCCGCCGACGCCCCCTGGCTGCGGCCACGGCCGTGAACACGGCGGGGACCACCCCCGGCGCGAACGCCGGAGCCGGACCTTCGGCGCCTCCTCGGGACCCCTCGTCCATGGAGGCCCGGCGCACCACCGACCCGCACCCACCGAAAGGAACCCGATGAACCGGCCCTGCCCCGCACCGGCCGTCGAACGGGCGGACGACAGGCACCGTTACGAGATTCTGGTCGGCGGCCGGCTCGCCGGTCTGACCGCCTATCTCGACTATGCCGAGCAGCGGGTCTTCTACCACACGGAAGTCGACGACGCCTTCGCCGGACAGGGGCTGGCCGCGCGCCTGGTCCAGGAGGCCCTCACCGACGTACGCCGCTCAGGCATGCGCATCGTGCCGGTGTGCCCCTATGTGGCCAAGTACCTGGAGAGGCATGGGGAGTTCGCGGACATCACCGACCCGGTGACCCCGGAGATCCTGCACTGGCTCACGACGGAGCTGCGGACGCTCACCTGATCGCGCCGCTGGTGGCGTCGACGGTGATGAAGCGCTGGGCTGCGACCAGCAGCACCGCCGCCGGCACCGACGCCAGGACCGCGGTGGCCATCACCGCGTTCCACTGGGTCGTGTGAGCACCGATGTACCCGTAGATGCCCAGGGTGACCGGCCGGACCGTCTCGGTGGTGGTCAGTGTGAGGCCGAAGAGGAAGTCGCTCCAGGCGAAGAGGAAGGTGAAGACCGCGGCGGTGACCAGAGCGTTCCGGCTCAGCGGCAGCACCACGGCGCAGAAGGTGCGCAGCCTCCCGGCGCCGTCCATGCGCGCGGCTTCGATGATCTCCCTGGGAATGCCCCGCATGAACGAGTGCAGGATGATGACGGCGAACGGGACCCCGGAGGTGGAGTCCGCGAGGACGAGTCCCAGGCGGGAGTTCAGCAGTCCCAGGTCGTTGTAGGCGCCGTAGAGCGCGTTCGCCACGACGACGCCCGGCACCATCTGCGTGAACAGGATCGCGAAGAGTACGAGGCGGGTTCCCCGCAGGGAGAACCGGGCCAGGGCGTAGGCGGCCGGGGCCGCCAGCCCGAGGCTGAGCGCGACACTGCCGAGGGCCACGACGAGGCTGGTGACCAGGTTGGGGCCCTGATCGCGCAGCGCCGTGGCGTAGCCGCCGAGGTGCGGGCGGGAAGGGAACCAGGCCGCCCCCGGTGTGGTGCCCGTCGGCTGCAGAGAGGCGTTCACCATCCAGTAGACGGGAAACAGCATCACCGCGAGCAGGACTGTCCCGACGACGGTGGAGAGCAGGCCGCGGCGGCGTCCGCGCCGCGCCGGCCCGCCCCTCATGGGTGCGCGGCGCGCCGGTCGGCGCGCAGGAAGACGAGGGCGAGGACGAGCGAGAGGATGATGAGTACGTTGCCCATGGCGGCGCCGCGCCCGAACTCGAACTGCTGGAAGGACAGTTCGTAGGACCGGGTGGCGAGGGTCTGCGTGGCGTCGGCCGGTCCTCCGCCCGTCACGACGAGAATGGTGTCCAGCACCTTGAGGGTGTAGACCACGCCCAACACCAGCACGATGCTCACGGCGGGCCGCAGCAGCGGCCACGTGATGTGGCGGAACGACGCCACCGGACCGGCGCCGTCCAGCTCTGCCGCCTCGTACAGCTGGGCCGGGATGTTCCGCAGGCCGATGTACAGGATCGCGGTGTTGAAGGGGATTCCCACCCAGATGTTGACCAGGGTCACCGACACGAGTGCCTGTGAGGTGCCGGTGAGCCAGGGGATGCCGGACGACACGAGGTGGAGGGCGCGCAGTGCGTTGTTGACGGCTCCGTCGTCGGTGTCGAGCATCCACTTCCACGTCGTGGCCGAGACGACCAGCGGCAGCAGCCACGGCAGCAGCAGGAGCGAGCGCAACAGACCGCCGAGCGGGAAGCTGCGGCGGAAGAACAGGGCCAGGGCGAGACCGAGCCCGAACTGCCCGGCGACCGAACCCGCGGTGAACAGGACCGTGGTCAGCAGTGTCCGGGAGAACAGGCCCGACGACAGGATCTCCGCGTAGTTCCGCAGCCCGACGAACGGCGCGGCCCCGGTGTAGAAGGTGGCGGGCGTGTACTGCTGGAAGCTCAACACCAGGTTGTCGACCACCGGGTAGCCGAAGAACAGCAGCAGGTAGACCGCGGCGGGCACGACGAACAGCCATGGGGCGAGCAGTTCCCGCAAGCGGGTCCGGCTCGCGGCCGGCGGACAGGTCATGAACCGGTCGCGGTCCGCTGCGCGCGCCGGAGCGCCTCCTGCGGCGTCTGCTCGCCCGTCAGCGCGGACTGGATCGCCGTGGATATCGCGGTCGCCGTTCCGGGCCACTTGACTCCGAGTTCGGCGGTGCGGGACCGGGCCCGCTCCACGCTGGTGACGAAGCCGGACATCGACGGGACCCGCTCGGCGTACCGGGCCGCCACCGCGGTGCGGGAGGGCACGGTGAAGTGCTCCTTCGCCAGGGCGAGCATGGTCGTGGGGCCGTTCAGGCAGGCCAGGACCTGGGCGGCCTTCTCCTGCCGGGACGGGGAGGAGTTCTGCGGCACCGTCCACACCTCGCCGCCGAGGGGCGTGACGAGCGTCTGCCCCTTCTGGCGGACGGGGAGGGGGGCCACTCCCCAGTGCAGGTCATGGTCCTTGTTCAGCGCGGGAATCCGCCAGGGTCCGTTGACCATCATGGCGGTCTTTCCAGCGGCGAACTGGTCGTGGAGGTCGGCCTGGGTCCAGTTCAGTGCCGACCTCGACATGGATCCGCTCTTCACCAGGTCGGTCCACAGCCGGAGGGCCTGCGCGGCCTGCGGCGAGTCCAGGTGCTTCTCGTCCCCGCCGTTGGACCACAGGAAGGGCAGGAACTGCCAGGTACTTTCCGGGGTGGCGTTGGCGGAGACGGCGATGCCGTAGCGCCCCGGGCGGGTGAGGCGGGCGGCCGCCGTCCGCAGTTCGTTCCAGGTCCGTGGCACGGCGACACCGGCCTCGGTGAGCATGTCCTTGTTGTAGATGAGGGCGATCGTGTTGACGGTGGGCGCCAGCCCGTACACCTTTCCGCGGTACGTGCCCGCCGACAGGATGCCCTCGGCGAAGCCGGTGGTGTCGATGCGGTAGCGGTCCAGCGGCGTCAGTGCGCCGGTGCTCGCGATCTGCTGGAGGTCGGGGTTGTCGAGCATCAGCAGGTCGGGCAGGGTGCGTGACGACGCCTGCCGCAGGACCGTGGGGATGAGCGACGGCAACGGGACACTGGTGTGCTCGACCTTGACCCCGGCGGTCCTGCCGCAGTCGGCGAGCCGCTTGCTCCACTGGGCGTGCTCGGTCGCGTCGGTGTAGTAGTCGAGCGCGGTGATGGAGGTCGCCTTGTCCGGGGCCGACGCGGCGCCGGTTCCCCCGCCGCAGCCGGCGACAGCCAGTGCGAGGGCAACGGTCCCGAGGAGGGTGGTGATCCGTCGCGCCGACGGTCTGGGGGCCGGTGAGTTCAAGGTGGTGCCTTCCCGAGCGAGCCTGTGGTCGAGGCCAGGCGTCCCGCGTCGCCGAGGAGAGGCTTTGACACCGGCGTCTTACCCATCGAACAGGGATGCTAGCCGAGTGACCTGCGCGTCAGCCGCGCGGGAGCCCGTAGCCGTCGCCGCGGTCCATGCCCTGTTCGGCGGCTTCCCGGATCATCGCCGCCACGGCGCCGGGCTGTGACAGGGCGACGCCGTGCGAAGCGGCCACCGAGTACTCGGTGGCCGCCATGCGCTGGGCCATGAAGCGCTGGGCCATGGGGGCGAGCATCCGGTCGGCGGCCGCGATGGCGTACCACGACGGCTTGCAGGCCCAGGCCGGCGGCCCCGACGTACCGGTCAACGCGCGTCGCGCGATGGGGCGTTGGGTGACGGCCAGGGCGTCGGTGACGTGCGGTGACAGGTCGGCGGCGAACGTCGGCCCGAACTGTTCCTCGATGAGGTACATCTCGTCCTCCGGGCCACCGGTGAACCGGGCGGGCAGCGCTGCCGTGATGGTGGTGTCGGTCACCGGTGCGGAGGCGAAACGGCTCAGGATGTCCAGGACGGACTCTCCGGCGTCCAGGCCGAACGCCGCGACGTAGCACAGGGCCACGATCTGGTCGCAGTCGCCGACGGCATGGGTGATGACCGCGCCTCCGTAACCGTGTCCGGCCAGCACGACCGGGGCGTCGATCTGACGCACCACGCTCCTGATGTAGGCGGCGTCCTGCGCCAGTCCGCGCAGCGGGTTCGCCGGGGCGAGCACGGTCAGGCCGGCGGACTGTAAGAGGGTGATGACCCCCGCCCAGGAGGAGGCGTCGGTGAACGCCCCGTGCACGAGCACGACGGTTGGCAGGTGGGCGGCGGGTCCGTTCACGTTCCGATGACCTCCGAATGAGTCCTGGCGTTCCAGCCAAGCGCAGCCGGTTACCGCGGGCATCGCGTGAACGTACCAAGACGTGCCGGCGGATCCGCTCAGTCCTCGGGCAAGGCCATGACCACATGGGCCAGCTGGACCCTCGAGTTGACCGACAGTTTGCGGAAGGCGGAGGTCAGGTGGGTGTTGACCGTGTGCGGGGAGACGACGAGCAGGTCGGCGGCCGACCGGTTGGTGTGGCCGGCGGCGACCAGGCGCGCGATCTTCTTCTCCGAGGCCGTGAGCGCCTCCCAGCCCTGGACCGGGCGCGGTGGGGCCGCCCCGCGGCTGCCGGCCCCGGCACGGTCCAGATCGCTCTGTACGCGTGCCGCCGCGGCGTGGGCACCCGACGTGGCGAACAGGCCGTGGGCGCGGGTCAGGGCGGCCCTGGCCTCGGTTCCCCGGCCTGCCGTCAGCAGTGCCCGGCCGAGGTCGGCTTGGGCCCCGGCCCGGACCAGCGGGCGCGGACTCTCCTCGAGGAGGGCCACCGCGCGTTCCAGCAGGGTGAGGTCGCCCCGCACCAGGCCCGTGGCCTGGGCGGCGAGGCCCGTGGCGGTGGGCACGGCCGGGTTGCGAGCGCCGTGCGCCTCGGCCTGTGCGGCCAGATCCTCGGCCAGCGCCCGGTCCGCGCCGCTGAGAGCCATGCGTATCGCGGAGTCGACCCAGGTGCGCAGCAGCCGCCAGCGCATGAAGGGGCCTTCCTGCTGCACCTGCCGGATCATGTCGAGGGCGAGCGCGGTGTTCCCCTCGTCGTCGGCGATGAGCGCCTCCAGGAAGCGCACCGCTGCCGTGTTGCCCGGGTTCGGTTTGGTCGCGCGTCGTTCCCGCGCTGCGGTGAGCTGGTGCCGCGCCGCTTCCCGGTCGCCGCGCAGCAGGGCGATCCAGGAGCGGATCACCCGGGCGTTCACCTGCTGGACGCAGATGTGCACGTCGTTCTCCAGGCGCTCCATGGTGACCAGGTCGGACTCCGCGTCGTCGAGGTCACCCAGCCCCAGGTGCTGCGAGGCCTGTGCCCACAGCAGCATGGTCTGCGGCACCGAGCCGCCGTCGTCCGCCGTCCGCCGCAGCAGCAGCCGGCCGGCTTCGAAGTCGTCCATGTGCTGGTGCGCGACGATCTCCTCGGGAAGGAAGGCGGGCTCGACGGCGCTGAGCGCGGTGAAGCGTTCCAGCGCGACGGCGTTCGCACCAGCGTTCAAAGCGCTCTCCCCCAGACCGAACAGGGCCAGCACGTGTGCCTCCCGGTCACCGGTCGCGATGGCCGCGCGCAGGGCGTTCTCGCCGGCCTCCAGTGCCGCGCCGAGATCCTCGCCCCGGGAGAGGGCCAGCGCACGCAGGGCGGTGAGCCGCGCCTCGACCTCCGGGGCGGCACCGCCGAGCGCGAGGGCTGTCTCGGCGCGGCGGCGCAACTCCTCGGCCACGTCCAGGTTCCAGAGCGTCCCGCCGAGGGCGGCCTGGATCCGGCCGAACGCCTCCAGCGGCGGCCGGGCGGCCAGCAGCCGGTCGCCGGTCTCCAGCGCCTCGCGGTTCCGGCCGGCCCGGGTCAGACAGACGATCGCCTGCACACCGACGTCGTACCACAACGGCCTTCCGGGAGGCACCAGTTCCAGGGCGCGCGTCATCAGGTCGGCCGCGAGGCCCGGCGTGACCGACCGGACGTCGGCGGCGGCCTGCCGCAGCAGGTTCACCGCTTCGTCGTCTCCGGGCCGAGCGCCCCGGAGAATGTGCGACACCGCGTCGATCGGCCGGTGCCCGGCCGCGACCAGGTGTCCCGCGGCCTCCCGGTGCAGAGCCTTGCGGGCCGACGGCGGAATGTCCACGTAGACGGCCTGGCGCAGCAGGTCGTGCCGGAAGACCAGCTGGTCGCCGTCGTCGTCCAGGAGGCCGGCGCGCACCGCCTCCTCCAGCTCCGCGAGCAGGCCGGCGGACGGTCGGCCGTAGAGCGCGGCGGCTTCGAGGAGGCCGAATCTGCGTCCCAGCACCGCTCCCATCTGGAGGAAGCGCAGGGTGCTGGGGGCAAGTGACCTGAGCCTGCCGCGCACGCCCACCACGAGCCCCTCGGGCACGGGCTCCCCCGACGGGCCGGTGGTCCGCAGTCCCGTGAGCATCTCGACCGCCAGGAACGGGTTCCCGCCGGCTCCGTCGAGCAGTTGCCGTATCCGCTCGTCGACGGCCGCGCCCAGGGTGTCGTCGGCCAGCTGGCCGATCGCCGTGCCGGAGAGCGGTCCCAGGGGCACGGTGACCGACAGGAGCGCGCTCTCGGCGGCCTCGACGATCTCCTGCGCCGGGCCGGCGGGATCCTGCCGCCCGGTGAGCATCCACAGAACCGGCGATGTCCGCAGGCGTGCCGGGAGCTGCTTCAGGGCGAACCGGCTCAGTGGGTCGGCCCACTGCACGTCGTCCAGGGCGATCAGCACGGGCATCTCGGCGGCCCTGGCCTCGATCGCCTCCGCCACGCGCTCGACCAGCCAGATCCGCTGGTCGTGATGGCGGGTGAGGTCGGCGAACGCGTCACTGGACAGCAGCGGCCGGTCACCATGGAGGAGGCAGGCGGCCAGCGAGGAGAGCGGGACGATGTGGTGCAGTTCGTCGGCCTTGCCCAGACCGACCGCGAAGCCCGCCGCACCGGCCGTGGTGACGACCTCGCCGAGCAGCGCGGTCTTGCCGATGCCCGGCTCCCCTCGGAGCAGGATCAACGCGCCGCTTCCGGTGCGGACGACCGATGTGAGCACTGCGCGCAGCTGTTCGAGTTCGGCCTCTCGGCCACGCAGACCGCGCCGGGACAGCGACCCGTCCGACCGCTCCACCCACGCCCCTCTGTCCGCACTCGCCGACCGCCTCCGGTCCAGGCAGCCATGCGGAGCGGCGATGTCGCCCTCTGCCGTCGCCCGCCTGTCCGGTTGGGGGCCGGCCGGGGCGCGGATGGCGCTCCGCGTGTCCACTATCGCAAGAACCGCAGCTCAGTGCATACCCCGGGGGTGCGTCCAGGGCCGTGCGGTGGCTCTAGGCGCCCGGTGGCGACGTGTGCGTACGACGCTCGAGTGCCGCGTGGTCCCGCCACTCGACAGGGGACATCCCGTAGGCGGCCCGGAACGCCCGGCTGAAGTGGGCGGCGCTGACGAAGCCCCACCGTCGGCCCACCGCGGCGATGGTCCGGCTCGCCGCGTCCCGGCGGGCCAGCTCACGTCGGCACTGCTCCAGTCGGCGGCCCTGGATCCACCGGCGGACGGTGGTGCCCTCGTTCTGGAAGAGGCTGTACAGGTAGCGCAGGGAGATCTGGTTGGCCCGGGCGATGGCCTCCGGGGCCAGGTCGGGGTCCGCCAGGTGACGGTCGATGTACGCCTGGACCCGCATCAGCAGCACGCGGGTGGCGCTCGGTGTGCCCGTGCTGTCACCGCCTCGTCGCTCGTCGGCCAGCACCGTGAGCAGGTCCAGGACATTGCGGGTGATCAGGTCGCCGACGTGCTGCGGATACGCGCCCGCGCTGTCCACGAGGCGGGACAGGAAGGGGGACAGCAGGTGGCCGAGGGGCGTCGTGGAGTCGAGGGGAGAGGCCGTGATCCGGCACAGGTCCGACTCCCTCAGGCTCAGCAGGTGCCGGGGCAGGACGAGGGCCTTCGTCTGGAAGGTGTCGGGGAAGGTCAGCCGCATGGGACGCGCCCGGTCGTAGACGAAGAGCTGCCCGGGCTCGACATACGCGTCGCGCGCGTCCTGCTCGACCCGGGCGAGCCCGCTGCTCAGCAGCATCACGACCACGTGGTCGTCGCCGGTGGACCCCGCGATGAGCCGCGGTGTGCGCACGGTCTGCAAGGCTTCGCTGTCCACCGTGACGCCCCGGGTGCGGCCCGCCGGTGACGCTTGGATCGTGCCGGAGAACACCTCCTCGGCGATCTTGACGTCCACGGCTCCGAAGGTGTGGGCCACGGCGTCGCGCCAGTAGGTCCGTCTTCGCTCCCGGGGCACCCCGTCCGTGGTGTAGAAGATGCCCGCGGGCTGCTTCCCCGTCCCCTTCACCGATACGTCCGACATGATCTCCGCCCTTCAGCCGGTGTGCGCTGCGGACACCGTGCCAGCGGGGCACGGGGTGGCGCATCGAGTGAACGCACTAGATCCGGGATGCGGGGCGGAGATCCGGGGGACCGCGGGGCCTCAGTCGAAGCGCAGGTCGGAGAGCTGCCGTTCGAGGGCGGTGACCTCGTCGTCGGGCGTCGTCTCCGACGCCGGGCGGGCCGCCATGGCGACGGCCAGTTCACCGGCCGCCCGCTGGATGCGGGCGGGCAGGCCCTCGGTGTGGTCGTCGCCGCCGGACCCCCAGTCCTCGGACGCCGCGTACACCGCGGTGGGGACGGCACCGGCTCGCAGGTAGGCGAAGAGCGGGCGCAGCGCGTGCTCCAGAACCAGGGAGTGGCGGGCCGTCCCTCCCGTCGCCGCGATCAGGACCGGCGTGCCGGTGAGGGCGTCCGGGTCGATGAGGTCGAAGAAGGACTTGAACAGCCCGCTGTAGGAGGCGGTGAACACGGGCGTCACGGCGATCAGGCCGTCCGCGCCCGTCACCGCGTCGATCGCGGACGCCAGCTGGGGCGGCGGGAAACCGGTCACGAGGTGGTTGGCGACGGCGACGGCCAGCTCGCGCAGCTCGATGACCTCGGTCTGTACGTCGTGGCCCTCGGCGGCCAGGTCGGTGCGGGCCGACTCGGCGAGCCGGTCGGCGAGCAGGCGGGTGGACGACGGGGTGCTCAGCCCCGCCGAGACGGCGACGAGCCTCACGCGGCAGCCACCTCCCGCGCGGTCCGCAGGGACTCGTGGGTGGGCGCGTCCGGCACGTCGGCCGGGCGGCCGATCGCGAACTCCTTGCGCAGCACCGGTACGACCTCCTCGCCGAGGATGTCGAGCTGCTCCAGCACGGTCTTCAGCGGCAGGCCCGCGTGGTCCATCAGGAACAGCTGCCGCTGGTAGTCGCCGACGGTCTCGCGGAAGGACAGCGTCCGCTCGATGACCTGCTGCGGGGAGCCCACCGTCAGCGGGGTCTGCTCGGTGAAGTCCTCCAGGGACGGCCCGTGGCCGTAGACCGGCGCGTTGTCGAAGTACGGGCGGAACTCCCGTACGGCGTCCTGGGAGTTCTTCCGCATGAACACCTGCCCGCCCAGGCCGACGATGGCCTCCTCGGGCCGGCCGTGACCGTGGTGGGCGTACCTGCGCCGGTACAGCTGGACCATCCGTCGCGTGTGGTCGGCGGGCCAGAAGATGTTGTTGTGGAAGAAGCCGTCGCCGTAGAAGGCGGCCTGTTCGGCGATCTCGGGCGAGCGGATCGAGCCGTGCCACACGAACGGCGGTACGCCGTCCAGCGGGCGGGGCGTGGACGTGAAGCCCTGCAAGGGAGTGCGGAACGTCCCCTCCCAGTCGACGACGTCCTCGCGCCACAGCCGGCGCAGCAGCGCGTAGTTCTCCTTGGCGAGGTTGATGCCCTGCCGGATGTCCTGACCGAACCAGGGGTAGACCGGGCCTGTGTTGCCCCGCCCCATCATCAGGTCCACCCGGCCGTCGGCCAGGTGCTGGAGCATCGCGTAGTCCTCGGCGATCTTCACCGGGTCGTTGGTGGTGATCAGTGTCGTGGCCGTGGAGAGGATCAACTTCTCGGTGCGGGCCGCGATGTAGCCGAGCATCGTGGTCGGCGACGACGGCACGAACGGCGGGTTGTGGTGCTCACCGGTCGCGAAGACGTCCAGGCCGACTTCCTCCGCCTTGAGCGCGATGGCGACCATCGCCTTGATGCGCTCGTGCTCCGAGGGGGTACGGTCGTTGGTCGGGTCGGGGGTGACGTCCCCCACCGAGAATATTCCGAACTGCATGGGCGCCTCTTCGTTCCGGCGAGCTGTGTGGATGCCGAAATGTAGGCCCGGCCCGGGCGATGCCCCTTGTCCGTGCGTGCAGCGGTGCTGGTCTCTCGGTGCCCTCCTGTGGCCCGCGGGGTGAGCTGCCGCCTTTTCCGTCCGCGACTGTGCAGCGTGGGGCCACTGGACCGGAGAGGGTCGCCGGGAAAGGGCGAGGGGCGAGCGGAATCCGAGCACTCCTGGAACACGCGTGCCGCACAAGTGCCTCTTCGGACAACCCCCGGTGCACTTGTCGGCAAGGCGACGGAGCAGCCGCGGCTTACGGTCGTCCACAACCGTACGAACAGTCAGATACAGGGGGCGGAGTGAGAATCCCTCTTTCCGATTCCGCGGATGCGTGCTCGATCGTCTTTCCCACGGAAGTCCATATCAGCGTGGCCGGCGAGGCGTGGGTACCGCTTCCCGCCGCACTCCGTTACGACGTGACCGACCCGTATGCCGTGCGCCTGTCCATGGGCGCCCCTGTGGCCCCTTCCGTCGACTGGGTCTTCGCCCGGTCGCTCCTCGCGGACGGACTCCACCGGCCCACGGGAATCGGAGACGTGGTGGTCATCCCGCGGCACCGCCGCCGTCCGGAGTCGGTCCGCATCCTCTTCAGGACCCGCGCCGGGGCCGCGCTTCTCGCGGTCCACGCCCACGTGGTCACGGACTTCCTGCGCCGGTCCGAGGCGCTGGTGCCGCCGGGCACCGAGCACCACCACCTCGATGTGGACCGCGTCATCGCCCGGCTCACGGCCGGCCACGAGTGAGACGCCGCCCGGCGCGATCCGAGTGACGGCCCGCACGCACAGCCGGGGTCAGGCCGCCGCGTGCCGTAGGTGCGCGAACCGGCCGCCGAGTCGCTCGACCGCCGCCTCAGTCGCCGCCTCACCCTCCGGCTCCGGTAGGACGGCTCCTTCTCAGCACACGTCAAGCCGAGACGTGTCGCCGTATAGCCAGAGGTCAGAGCCCCTTCTCCGCAGGCTCAAGGATCGCGACGCACTCCACATGATGCGTCATCGGGAACAGATCGAACGCCCGCAGCGTCCGCACCCGGTATCCGCCCTCGCGGAAGTAGGCCAGGTCGCGGGCGAGCGCAGCGGGGTCGCAGGCGACGTAGGCGATGCGGCGGGCGCCCAGGGAGGAGAGGTAGGCGACCGTGCTGCGGCCCGCTCCGGCGCGGGGCGGGTCCAGGACGATCAGGTCGACCTCCGTGATGCCCGTGCGCGGCAGGACCGACTCGACCTTGCCCTGCTCGATGCGGACCCGCGGGAAGTCGGCCAGGTTGTGCCGCGCGTCCTCCACCGCCCGCTTGCCGGACTCGATCCCGAGGACCGCGCCCTTCTCGCCGAGGCGGTCGGCGAGCGCGCCCGCGAAGAGGCCGACGCCGCAGTAGAGGTCGAGGGCGGTCTCGCCCTTGCGGGGCAGCAGCCCCTGCATGACCGCGGTCACCAGGGTGTCCGCGGCCTTCGGGTGGACCTGCCAGAAGCCGCCGGCGCCGACCCGGTGGGTACGGCCGTCCGCGCGCTCACGGACGAACGGACGGCCGTGCACCCGGTGCACCCCGCCGGACTTCTCGTCCACCCGCAGCACCGAGACCGGCTTGTCCAGCTCGACCAGCGGGAGCCGGGCGCCGGGGCGCGGGGTGAGGATCACCTGGCGGTCCTGGGAACCGCTGGCCGCGATCGCCTCGACCGACTCCATGCCGGCCCAGTCCCGCTTCTCGATGCCCAGCTCGCTGACGCCCTCCGCGGCGATCATGCAGTGGTCGATGCGCTCGACCTCGTGCGAGCGGTGCCGGCGCAGGCCCGCGTGGCCCTCGGCGTCGACGGCGTACTGGACCCGGGTGCGCCACTGCGGCACCTGTCCGGCCGGCAGCTTGTCGCCCTCGGCCGGCATCACCGTGCCGTCCCAGCCCGCCTCCTCGGGGGTGAGACCGGCGAGCCGGCGCAGCTGCTCGGCGATCACCTCGCCCTTCAGCCGGCGCTGGGCGCCCGGCTTGGCGTGCTGCCAGTCGCAGCCGCCGCAGCGGCCGGGACCGGCGAAGGGGCAGGGCGCCTCGACCCGGTCCTTGGACGCCTCCAGGATCCGCACGGCGTCCGCGCGCAGGAAACGGGCGCCCTGCTCGCCCTCGGTCACCCGGGCCACCACCCGCTCACCGGGCAGCGCGTGCCGGACGAACAGCACCTGGCCCTCGGACGTACGGGCGATGCAGTGGCCGCCGTGGGCGACGGGGCCGACCTCGACCTCGTACTCCTCGCCCACCAGAGACTTCGTCGGTTCTGCCTGCATGGCGGGGTGACTCCAGATCAAAGAAACGGGAAAGCGGACGCGGAAAACGGAGACGGCCGCACACCGGTGGGCCGGACAACAGCCCACCAGTCTACGGCCTCCCCGCACCGTCACTCGCTCTTCGTCGCCGGCTCCTTCGGATGCTCCGTCGCCGGGCCACGGCGGACCGCACCCGGGGCGCTCCACTCCTGCCGCTTGCGGGCGCGCATCTTGGCCGCCTCGGAGGAGGCCAGCTGGTAGGGCACGGAGGTGACCATCACACCGGGGGTGAACAGCAGCCGGCCCTTCAGCCGCAGGGCGCTCTGGTTGTGCAGCAGATGCTCGTACCAGTGGCCGACCACGTACTCGGGGATGATCACCGACACCGCGTCGCGCGGGGACTCCGCGCGCAGGCTCTTGACGTACTCGATCACCGGGCGGGTGACCTCGCGGTACGGCGAGTCCAGGACCTTCAGCGGTACGTCGATGCCGCGCCGCTCCCACTCCTCGCGCAGCGCCTTGGTCTCGCCCGGGTCGACGCCGACGGTCAGCGCCTCCAGGGTGTCCGAGCGCATCAGCTTGGCGTAGGCCAGGGCGCGCAGGGTGGGCCGGTGGATCTTGGAGATCAGGACCACCGAGTGGACCCGGGAGGGCCGCACGCTGTCGTCGCTCGGGCCCTCGGGGGCGGCGATCTCCTCGGCGACGCGGTCGTAGTGCTTCCGGATCGCGGTCATGGTCGCGTAGAAGATGCACATGCCGAGCAGGGCCACCCACGCGCCGTGCGTGAACTTGGTGACCAGGACGACGACGAGCACCAGGCCGGTGAAGAAGGCGCCGAACGCGTTGATCGCGCGGGAGCGCACCATGTGGCGGCGCGCCGCAGGGTCCTGCTCGGTCGCCAGGTGCCGGTTCCAGTGCCGGACCATGCCGGTCTGGCTGAGCGTGAAGGACACGAACACGCCGACGATGTACAGCTGGATCAGACGCGTGGAGTCGGCGCCGTAGATGACCGTCAGCAGCGCCGCGGCGCCGGCCAGCAGCACGATGCCGTTGGAGAAGGCGAGACGGTCGCCGCGGGTGTGCAGCTGGCGCGGCAGGTAGCGGTCCTGGGCGAGGATCGAGCCGAGCAGCGGGAAGCCGTTGTACGCCGTGTTCGCGGCCAGGAACAGCACCAGGGCGGTGGCGGCCGCGAGGACGATGAACAGGAAGCTGCCCTTGCCGAAGACGGCCTCGGCGACCTGGGAGATCACCGGGTTCTGGACATAGCCCGAGCCGATCGGGTGACCGTTGTGGATCAGGTCGGTGGCCGGGTTCTCGGCCATCCGGACATTGGTCGACATGGCCAGGGCGATGATGCCGCAGAACATGGTGACGGCCAGCAGGCCCATCATGGCGAGCGTGGTCGCCGCGTTCTTCGACTTGGGCTTGCGGAAGGCCGGGACGCCGTTGGAGATCGCCTCGACACCGGTGAGCGCGGCACAGCCGGAGGAGAACGCGCGCAGCAGCAGGAAGACGAGGGCGAAGCCCGCCAGGCCCTGGTGCTCGGCCCTGATGTGGTAGTCGGCGGTGGGGGCGCGCATGGTGTCGCCGAGGACCAGCCCCCGGACGGCACCCCACGCGATCATGACGAAGACCCCGCCGACGAACACATACGTCGGGATGGCGAAGAGCTTGCCGGACTCCTTCACACCGCGCAGGTTCATCAGTGTGAGCAGCAGGATCACGACGACGGCGCACAGCACCTTGTGCTGGACGACGAAGGGGATCGCGGAGCCGAGGTTCTCGATGCCGGAGGCGATGGAGACGGCGACGGTCAGCACGTAGTCCACGAGCAGGGCGCTGGCGACGGTCAGACCGGCCTTGGGGCCCAGGTTGGTGGTGGCGACCTCGTAGTCACCGCCGCCGCTCGGGTAGGCGTGGACGTTCTGCCGGTAGGAGGCGACCACGGTGAACATCAGCACCACGACCGCGACGGCGATCCAGGGGCTGAAGTGGTACGCCGACACGCCCGCGATGGACAGGACCAGGAGGACCTCCCCCGGTGCGTAGGCCACGGAGGACAGCGGGTCGGAGGCGAAGACGGGGAGTGCGATGCGCTTCGGCAGGAGGGTTTCTCCCAGCCGGTCACTGCGCAGTGCGCGCCCGATCAGGATCCGTTTGGGCACGTCGGTCAGTTTGGACACGAGAGAGGATCGTAAGCCTTCGAACTGGCACCCGCCCACCCGGTGGGGGGAATCTGCCTCACGAGTGAACTCGAGGGTGCGCGGACCTGCGGATTCCGTGGTGATCGTGCCCGTCGTGCCTAGATGTCAAACCCGCACATCTTCGCACCTCGGAGGTGCCATGCCCGCGCCCGCAGAGCTGATCGGGGCCACTCTCGGCCTCGTCGGCCTCGGAATCCTCACCCTGTGCAGCGTGCGCAGCATCACGCGCCGCCGCCCTCCTCCAGCACCTGGACCGCGATAGGGGGTGCCCCTCCGGGACGGTGCGTGTGTAGCTTGGGCCGCGGTCTGAGAACCTGTTAAGGCCAAGTCAATAATCCTTCGAGAATCTCTTGACACCGGAAGGACGGTCGTGCACATCGTCATCATGGGCTGCGGGAGAGTGGGTTCCGCTCTCGCCCAGACCCTGGAGCAACAGGGCCATACGGTCGCCGTGATCGACCAGGACCCGACCGCCTTCCGCCGTCTGGGCCCGGGCTTCGGGGGCCGCCGTGTCACGGGTGTCGGCTTCGACCAGGACACCCTTCGCGAGGCGGGCATCGAGGAGGCCGACGCCTTCGCGGCCGTCTCCAGCGGTGACAACTCCAACATCATCTCCGCGCGCGTGGCCCGCGAGATGTTCGGTGTGGAGAACGTGGCCGCCCGCATCTACGACCCGCGGCGCGCCGAGGTCTACCAGCGGCTGGGCATCCCCACGGTGGCCACGGTCCGCTGGACCGCCGACCAGATGCTGCGCCGGCTGCTGCCCTCCGGGGCCGAGCCGCTGTGGCGCGACCCCACCGGCGGGGTGCAGCTCGCCGAGGTGCACGCCTCCGCGAAGTGGGTGGGCCACAAGATCAGCAAGTTGCAGGAGGAGACGGGCGTCCGCGTGGCGTTCCTGACCCGCCTCGGCGAAGCGGTCCTGCCGACCTCGCAGACGGTGTTGCAGGAGGGTGACCTCGTGCATGTGATGATGCGGTCGGACGACGTCGAGAAAGTCGAGGCGGCGTTCGCCCAGGGCCCGGAAGAGGAGAGCGGTCACTGATGAGGGTCGCCATTGCCGGAGCCGGTGCCGTCGGCCGCTCGATCGCGGGCGAGCTGCTGGAGAACGGCCACGAGGTCCTGCTGATCGACAAGGCCCCGACCGCCATCTCGGTGGAGCGGGTGCCGCAGGCGGAGTGGCTGCTGGCCGACGCCTGTGAGATCACCTCCCTGGACGAGGCGGCGCTCCAGCGCTGCAACGTCGTCATCGCCGCGACCGGCGACGACAAGGTCAACCTGGTCGTCTCGCTGCTCGCCAAGACCGAGTACGGCGTTCCGCGCGTCGTGGCCCGCGTGAACAACCCCAAGAACGAGTGGCTGTTCAACGAGTCCTGGGGCGTGGACGTCGCCGTCTCCACCCCGCGCCTGATGTCCGCCCTGGTCGAGGAAGCGGTCTCGGTCGGTGACCTGGTCCGTCTGCTCCGCTTCAGCCACGGCGACGCCAACCTGGTCGAGCTGACCCTGCCCGAGGAGTCGGCGCTGGCCGGCACACAGGTCGGCGCCGTCGAGTGGCCGGAGGACACCTCCCTGGTCACCATCATCCGCGGCACCCGGGTGCTCACCCCGTCCAAGGACGACTCCCTGGAACCGGGCGACGAACTGCTCTTCGTGGCCGCCCAGGCCCGCGAGGAGCAGCTGGAGCAGCTGCTGTCGGTACGGCGCGAGGAAGGCTGACACAGACACCGCCCGCTGTCCGTCTCCCGACCCGGTCGGCCCGGAGACGGACGGTCGGGGCTGGGTGACGGGGGCACGGGGACTACGGTGCGGGGCTGGAAGCCGAGAACCGACCACGGGAACCGATCCGGGACGTCCACGGAGCCGGGGTCCCCGGATGGCATCCCCGGCAGGCGGTCAGCCCTGGTGGCGGGCCTGTTCCGCGGCCTTCTCCTCCGCCTCCAGCTCCGCGAACACGTCGATCGGCGCGGGCGCCTTCGCCAGGAAGACCCAGGTCAGCCAGACGGCCAGCAGGAACGGCGGGATCTTCAGGGCGACCAGGACCCAGCCCAGCTTGGTGGTGTCGGACCACCAGTACAGCGGGAAGAGGATCGCGCACTTGGCGAGCAGGATCAGACCCCAGGCCCAGCTGGCCTTCGCATAGGCCTTCTTGCGGCCCGGGTTCCGGGTCCGCCAGGAGAGGTTCTCCTTGAAGACCGGGCCGAGGATGAGCCCGATCAGCGGCACCCCGGCGAGGGTCGTGACGATGTACGCGACCGCCAGCCCCAGCGTGTAGAGCATGCCGGGCAGATAGAAGTCCTTGGCGTTGCCGGTGAACATCGCGAACACCACGCCGAAGACCACGCCGAACACCCCGCTGAAGGCGTGCTTGACGGTGTCCTTCATCACCAGCCGGACCACGACCAGCACCAGGGACACCGCGAGCGCGGCGATCGCCGAGATGTGCAGGTCCTTGTTGACCGTGTAGATGGCGACGAAGAGCAGCCCCGGGACGACGGTCTCGACCATGCCCCGGACACCGCCGAACGCCTCGAAGAGCGCCGCTTCGGTGACCGCGCGGGCGTCGTCCGGCGGGGTCTGGTCGGTGTCCTGGGTCGGCTTGTCGAGGGACGTCACCGGCTACTCCCGTCCGAGGGGTCGCAGTTCGTACTTCGGGTTGAACAGCACCCGGCGGCCCCGGCTCATGGAGATCCGGCCCGATGCGATCAGCCGGCGCCCCGGTTCGATACCCACGATGGAGCGCCTGCCGAGCCACACCACGTCCAGCGCCGCGGAGCCGTCGAACAGCTCGGCCTCCAGGGCCGGGACTCCGGCGCGGGGACGCAGGGTGACCGTGCGCAAGGTACCAGTTACGGTGACGATCTGCCGGTCCTGGCAGTCGCCGATCTTCGTACAGCCCGCCGTCTCGGCGTCCTCACGCAGCTCCTCGGACTCCAGGTCCTCCTGTGACGAGGAAAGCCGGTCGAGCATGCGCCGGATCCGGCCGGCCGGCTTGGCGGAACGAGGAACAGCACCCATACCTGAAGCGTACCGGGGCCCGCCGACACCGCCGTAGCCGAGCTCACTTCACCGCCGGGCTCACCTCTCGAACCGGTATCCCATCCCCGGCTCGGTGATGAAGTGCTTCGGGTGCGAGGGGTCCGCCTCCAGCTTGCGGCGCAGCTGGGCCATGTACACGCGCAGGTAGTTGGTCTCCGTCCCGTACGACGGCCCCCACACCTCCTGGAGCAGCTGCTTCTGGCCGACCAGGCGGCCGGTGTTGCGGACCAGCACCTCCAGCAGATGCCACTCGGTCGGGGTGAGCCGGACGTCCTTGCCGGCCCGGTTGACCTTCTTGGCGGCGAGGTCCACGGTGAACCCCTCGGTCTCCACGGTCGTCAGCTCGTCCTCGCCCGCCCCGACCGGCTCGGCCCGGCGCACCGCGGCGCGCAGCCGGGCCAGCAGCTCGTCCATGCCGAAGGGCTTGGTGACGTAGTCGTCGGCGCCCGCGTCCAGCGCCTCGACCTTCTCGTCGGAGGAGTGCCGGGCGGACAGCACGAGGATCGGTACCCGGGTCCAGCCGCGCAGCCCCCGGATCACCTCGACCCCGTCCATGTCGGGCAGGCCGAGGTCGAGCACGATCACGTCGGGGTGGCGGGAGGCGGCCAGTTCGAGGGCGGTACGGCCGTCGGGCGCGGCGTCGACCTCGTACTTGCGCGCCTTGAGGTTGATCACGAGGGCGCGCACGATCTGCGGCTCGTCGTCGACCACGAGCACCCGGGTCGTCATAGGGTCTGCCTTTCTGGTTCTGCGGTGTCCTCCGCTGCGTGGAGGGGGTCCGGGGCCGCTCCCGCCGCGCGCAGGCTGAGCACCATGGTGAGCCCGCCGCCCGGCGTGTCCTCGGCCTCGAGGGTGCCGCCCATGGCCTCGGCGAAGCCCCGGGCGACCGCGAGACCGAGCCCGACGCCGGCGCCGCGCGGGGCGTCGCCGTACCGCTGGAAGGGCGCGAAGATGCGGTCCTTGGCCTCGTCGGGGACGCCGGGCCCGCGGTCCACCACGCGCACCTCGACCCGGTCGGCCATGGCGCTCGCCGAGACCAGTACGGGCCGTCCGGGCGGGCTGTACTTGACGGCGTTCTCGACCAGGTTGGCCACCGACCGCTCCAGCAGTCCGGGGTCGGCCTCGATCATCGGCAGGGTCTCGGGCACGTCCAGATCGACGCTGTCGTCGGGCACCCCGCCGAGCGCCATCGGCACGACCTCGTCGACGTCGGTCTCGCGGATCAGCGGGTTGACCGTCCCGGTCTGGAGCCGGGACATGTCCAGCAGGTTGCCGACGAGGTGGTCGAGCCGGTCGGCGCCCTCCTCGATGCCCTCCAGCAGCTCGGCCCGGTCCTCCTCGGACCACTCCACGTCGGCCGAGCGCAGACTCGACACGGCCGCCTTGATCCCGGCCAGGGGCGTGCGCAGGTCGTGGCTGACGGCGGCCAGCAGGGCGGTGCGGATGCGGTTGCCCTCGGCGAGGGCGCGGGCCTGGTCGGCCTCCTCCTTCAGCCGCCTGCGGTCCAGCGTGACGGCGGCCTGCGCGGCGAAGGCGGCGAGCACCCGGCGGTCCTCTGCGGGCAGCACCCGGCCGGTGAGCGCGAGGGCCAGGTGGTCACCGACGGGCACGTCGACGTCGGCCTGCTCGGGCCGGTCCAGCTGCGGCCCGAAGCCGGCCCGCGCGGCGCAGGTCCAGGGCTCCAGGTCGCCCGCGCGTTCCAGCAGGGCCGCCGACTCCATGCCGAAGGTCTCCCGGACCCGCTCCAGCAGTTCCTCCAGGCTGGTCTCGCCGCGCAGCACGTTGCCGGCGAGGAAGGAGAGGATCTCCGACTCGGCGCGCAGCCGGGCGGCCTGGTGGGTGCGCCGGGCCGCCAGGTCCACCACCGAGGCCACCGAGACGGCGACGCCGAAGAAGATCGCGATGGCGACGATGTTCTTGGGGTCGGCGATGGTCCACCGGTGCAGGGGCGGGGTGTAGAAGTAGTTCAGCAGCAGGGACCCGAAGGCCACCGAGGCCAGGGCGGGCAGCAGGCCGCCGATCAGGGCGGCGGCGACCGTCACGGCCAGGAACAGCAGCATGTCGTTGGCGAGGCCGAGGTCGGTCGCGCTCAGCAGCAGCGCGAGCACCGCCGGGCCGGCCAGCGCCGTCAGCCAGCCCGCGATGATCCGGGCCCGCCCGAGCCGGGCGCCCCGGGAGACGGGCAGTCCGCGGCCCTTGGCGACCTCTTCGTGGGTGACGATGTGCACGTCGAGGTCGGGCCCGGAGTCCCGGGCGACCGTGGTACCCACGCCCGGCCCGAAGACGTACTGCCAGCTCTTGCGGCGCGAGGAGCCGAGCACTATCTGGGTGGCGTTGACGCCCCGTGCGAAGTCCAGCAGCGCGGCCGGGATGTCGTCGCCGACCACCTGGTGGAACGTACCGCCCAGGTCCTCCACCAGGGTCCGCTGGACGGCCAGCTCCTTCGGGGAGGCCGAGGTCAGCCCGTCGCTGCGCGAGATGTACACCGCCAGCACCTCGCCGCCGGCGCCCTTCTCGGCCAGCCGCGCGGCACGCCGGATGAGCGTACGGCCCTCCGGCCCGCCGGTGAGCCCCACGACGATCCGCTCCCGCGACCCCCAGATCGTGGAGACCCGGTGCTCGCTGCGGTACTGGTTCAGGTACTCGTCGACCCGGTCGGCCACCCACAGCAGCGCCAGCTCGCGCAGCGCGGTGAGATTGCCCGGCCGGAAGTAGTTGGACAGCGCCGCGTCGACCTTGTCCGGCTGGTAGATGTTGCCGTGCGCCATCCGGCGGCGCAGCGCCTGCGGGGACATGTCGACCAGCTCGATCTGGTCGGCCCGGCGCACGACCTCGTCCGGCACCGTCTCCTGCTGCCGCACCCCGGTGATGGACTCCACCACATCACCGAGTGACTCCAGGTGCTGGATGTTGACCGTCGAGACCACATCGATCCCGGCCGCCAGCAGCTCCTCGACGTCCTGCCAGCGCTTGGCGTTCCGGGAGCCGGGGACGTTGGTGTGGGCCAGCTCGTCCACGAGCGCGACCGCGGGGGCCCGGCGCAGTACGGCGTCGACGTCCATCTCGGTGAAGACGCCGCCCCGGTACTCGATCTCCCTGCGCGGCACCTGCTCCAGGCCGTGCAGCAGCGCCTCGGTCCGCGCCCGGCCGTGGTGCTCGACGAAGGCGACGACGCAGTCGGTCCCCCGCTCCACCCTCCGATGCGCCTCGGACACCATGGCGTACGTCTTGCCCACGCCCGGTGCGGCACCGAGATAGATCCGAAGCTTGCCGCGCGCCATGCTCTTATTGTCTTCCCGTCACTCTTGCCCACGCAGCGTCGACCTTACGGCCAACGATGCGGACACAAGGGACGAGCGCCTGCCCAAGGGCACACTTTGACGCAACCCTGACGGCCGCGGGCCCCGCGGCTGGGGGCCGTGTCGCACGAACGGGCCGCACCCGAAGAGGGCACGGCCCGTGAACCCGTCCGCTAACGGACTTCCGTGATCTCGGGGCCCCGCTGCAACTGCCCCATGCCGCCCGAGAAGCGCGAGGACTCCTCCTGCTGGACCCCCTCGGGGACCATCTGCGCGTCGTTCGGCAGCTTGAGGACGATCGGGTCGCGAGGCGCCATCGGCCCCTCGCCGCGGACCACGACGGTGTCCCGGAAGATCTGCTCCAGCAGCCCGGCGGCCTGCGGCTGCACGGCTCCCTGCCCGGAGATCACACCGCGCAGGAACCACCGCGGACCGTCCACGCCGACGAACCGCACGACCTGGAAGCCACCCGTGCCGTCCGGCAGCTGCACCGGCACCTGTGCCCGCAGCTCCCAGCCCAGCGGGCCCTCGACCTCGTCGACGATGCCACCCTGCTGGGTGATGCCGGACGCGATCTCCTCGCGGACCTCGCCCCAGATGCCCTCCCGCTTGGGCGCGGCGAAGGCCTGGAGCTGGATCGCGCTGTCCCTCAGGACGACGGTCGCGGCGACGATCGCGTCACCGGCGACCTCGACCCGCAGCTCCATGCCGTCGACGCCGGGTACGAACAGACCGCCGAGGTCCACGCGGCCCTCGGCCGGGTCGCGCACCTCCTCGCTGTCCCAGGGGCCGTCGGGCCGGGGCCCGGGTTCCAGCCGGACGCGCTCGCGCTCGGCCTCCTCTTCGTCCGCCTCGGTGTCGACGTTGTCGACGACCTGCTCGGCCTCGCCGGCCGCGTCCTCGGCGGCACCCTTCTTCTTGCGACGTCCGAACACGTCACTGTCCTTCCCGGTCGGATACGACCGAAGCGTATCGATTCCCACCCGTCGGGCCGCCCATGGCGGCCTGACCGTTTGTGCCGCTCTCGCCGCCCACCGCGGCGTGGCCGCCGGTGGACCCGAAGCCCCCCTCGGCCCGCGCCGAGCCGGGAAGCTCCGCGACCTCCTGGAAGCGGACCCTCTCGACCTGCTGGACGACCAGTTGGGCAATCCGGTCGAAGCGCTCGAACCGCACGGACTCGCGCGGGTCGAGATTCACCACGATCACCTTGATCTCCCCACGGTACCCGGCATCAACCGTCCCCGGGGCATTCACGAGGGCGACACCGCAGCGGGCTGCCAGGCCGGAACGGGGGTGCACGAAGGCCGCGTACCCCTCGGGGAGCGCGATCGACACACCGGTGGGCAGCACGGCCCGCTCGCCGGGCGCCAGCTCGCACGCCTCGGTGGTGCGCAGATCCGCTCCGGCGTCCCCCGGGTGCTCATAGGCCGGAAGCGGTACGTCCGGATCGACGCGCCGGATCAGCACGTCCAGGGGGTCACGGCTCACGGGTTCACCTCGAAGGCTCGGGCGCGCCGGATCTGGTCCGGGTCGCTCATGGCGGCCTGGATCTCCTCCGTGCGGCCGTGGTCGATGAAGTGGTCGACCTTGACCTCGATGAAGAGGGCGTCGGCGCGGACGGCGACCGGTCCGTCGGGGCCGCCGAGCCGGCCGGTCGCGGTGGAGTAGATCTTCCGCCCGGCGACGGCGGTGATCTCGGCCTCCAGGTGGAGCGTGGTGCCGACGGGCACGGGCCGGACGAAGTCCGTCTCCAGCCGTCCCGTCACGGCGATGGTGCGCAGCAGCCAGTTCAGCGAGCCGAGGGTCTCGTCGAGGGCGGTGGCCAGCACCCCGCCGTGCGCGAGGCCGGGGGCGCCCTGGTGGGCGGGCTGGACGGTGAACTCGGCGGTCAGCGAGACACCCTCGCCGGCCCGCGCCTCGAGGTGCAGGCCGTGCGACTGCCCGGGGCCGCATCCGAAACAGTGTTCGTAGTGGGCACCGAGGAGTTCGCCGGGCGCGGGCGCGTCGGGGTGCCGCACCGGTGTCACGGCGTCGGCGGGAGGCTGAAGGCTTGCGGAACTACCACTCACAGCCGCAGACCTTACCCGCGCATCGGCCCGGTCCGGATGCCGTGCCAAGCTTGGCTTCATGCAGCTCTCCGCCACCCCTTACGAAGAACGCCTCACCGCCCCCCGCTCGTGGTGGCTGATCAGCTTTCTCGTGGGTGTCTCGTTCGCCCTGATCCTGCTCCCCTTCGGCACCCTGCCGATGCTCGGCGGCCTGGTCGGCGGTACGGCCGTGGCGGCGGTGGTCGCCAGCTCGTACGGCTCGATGCGGATCCGGGTGGTGGGTGACGCGCTGATCGCGGGCGAGGCGAAGATCCCGGTGTCGGCGCTGGGCGAGTCCCACGTCATGGACGCGGAGGAGGCCCGGGCCTGGCGCACGTACAAGGCCGACACCCGCGCCTTCCTGCTGCTGCGCGCCTACATCCCGACGGCCCTGCGCGTGGAGGTCACGGACCCGCAGGACCCGACGCCGTACCTGTACCTGTCGACGCGTGAGCCGGAGCGGCTGGCGGCGGCGATCGAGAGCGCGAAGAAGGCGCAGGTCTAGCGCCCGTCCAGCGCCCGCCGGAGCCTCGGGAGCCTTCAGAGCTCGCCGGGCAGGTCGCGCAGCTCGAGCGGGTTCTCGGGCTTCTCCAGCGCCGGCAGCTCCCCCAGCCGGTCCCACGGCACCTGGTGTCTGCGCAGGTCGGCGCGGATGCGCGCGGCGAGTCTTCGGGTGTCCCGGCGGTTCATGACCGCGCCGACCGCGGCTCCCACCAGGAACGGCGCCAGGTTGGGCAGATCGCGCAGGGCACGCTTCATGATCTGCTGGCGCAGTTCGCGTTTCATCCGGCCGCCGAGGGCGGCGTCGTAGGTCGAGGGCTTCAGCACCTCGATGCCGCGCTCCCCCGACCAGGAGGACAGATACGCGGCGCTGCGGGCCTTGAGGTTTCCGGGCGGACGCAGGCCGTAGACCTCGTGCAGTTCGGCGATGAGCTTCAGCTCGATCGCCGCGACCCCGGTGATCTCGGCGGCCAGCTCGGTCGGCATGGCCGGCGGTACCGGCAGCATCGCCGCCGCTCCGATGCCCGCGCCGATCGTGGAGGTCCCGGCCGCCGCGCCCGCCACCAGCTTGTCGGCCAGCTCTTCGGGCCCGAGGCCCGGGAACTGCCGGCGCAGGGTCGCGAGGTCGCGTACGGGCACACGCGGGGCGATGTCGATGATCCGGTCGGCGACATGAGCGACCCCCACGAGGGCGCGCCTGCGGCCCCTGAGGGCCCCTTCCCGGGCCATCGTCAGGGCTTTGCCACGCAGGACCGCCACCCGTCGCTGGGCGGCGGGCGCGGTCTGCTGTTCCGGCTCCGGCGGCTGGTCCCGGTCGGCCGCCGGTCCGAGCGAGGCTCCCGTACCGAATGAGCCCCGCTCGTCGTCACGCGTACCGTGCGGGCCGTGCACCCGCCGTTGGTCCGCTCCCCGCCGGGGGAAGCGGCGCTTCCGATGAGGGGTCGAGCCAGTCATGGCCGACCCGTCCTCAGTCGCAGTCGCGGCAGATCGGCTGGCCGTTCTTCTCGCGGGCGAGCTGGCTGCGGTGGTGTACCAGGAAGCAGCTCATGCAGGTGAACTCGTCCTGCTGCTTCGGCAGCACACGGACTGCCAGTTCCTCGTTCGAAAGATCGGCGCCGGGCAGCTCGAGGCCTTCGGCGGCCTCGAACTCGTCGACGTCCACCGACGAGGTGGACTTGTCGTTCCTCCGGGCCTTCAGCTCTTCAAGGCTGTCCGAGTCGACGTCGTCGTCGGTCTTGCGTGGAGTGTCGTAATCGGTTGCCATATCGCTCTCCCCCTCTGGGTGTCTGCGGTGTCTCCAGCGCACGTAACGCGTGAGAGGCCGGACTTGTGCCCGACCTGAGGCGGAGATTTTGCCTCACATCAAGGGCTGTTACTCAATCGACACCCAACCCGACCCCTCAAGAGTGATCGGCTTGGATGGCGCTGTGGACCGTACACGGTTCGAATGCCGCACCTCAAAGGCGCCTCACCGTGTACTTCCCGTGATCAAGAGCCCTGAAAACCAGGACTTTCCCGGCTTTCCGGCTTGTGTCATGATCACGGACAGTACATGGCTGGAAATCCGCCTATGTGATCGATCACACAAAGTGAAGCCCATTCGGCCCCCGGAAAATTCCGCGTGAAGCGAACATCCTTCGCGTGTGTCGGTCGTAGATCACAACGGCAGGGTGACGCGCATCACCAGACCGCCGCCCTCCCGTGGCTGCGCCACGATGTGGCCGCCGTGCGCGCGGGCCACCGAGCGGACGATGGACAGGCCGAGGCCGACGCCCTTGTCGCTGCCCGTGCGCTCCGTACGCAGCCGTCTGAAGGGCTCGAAGAGGTTGTCGATCTCGTACGCCGGCACCACCGGGCCGGTGTTCGACACCGTCAGCACCGCCTGCCCGTGCCGCACCTCGGTGCTCACCTCGACCCATCCGTCCTCCGGCACGTTGTACCGCACGGCGTTCTGCACCAGGTTCAGGGCGATCCGCTCCAGCAGGACGCCGTTGCCCTGGACCACGGCGGCCTTGCGCTCGCCGCGCACGCTGACGCCCTTGGCCTCGGCCTCGGCGTGCACCTGGTCGATGGCCTGCGAGGCGACCTCGGCCAGGTCGACCGGCCCCCGCTCGACGATCTGGTTGTCGCTGCGGGCGAGCAGCAGCAACCCCTCGACCAGCTGTTCGCTGCGCTCATTGGTGGCCAGCAGCGTCTTGCCGAGCTGCTGGAGCTCCACCGGCGCGTTCGGGTCCGAGAGGTGCACCTCCAGCAGCGTGCGGTTGATCGCCAGCGGGGTGCGCAGCTCGTGCGAGGCGTTGCCGACGAAGCGCTGCTGGGCCGTGAAGGCCCGCTGGAGGCGCTCCAGCATGTCGTCGAAGGTGTCCGCCAGCTCCTTCAGCTCGTCGTCCGGGCCGTCCAGCTCGATCCGGCGGGACAGGTCGGAGCCGGCCACCTGGCGGGCGGTGCGGGTGATCCGGCCGAGCGGGGACAGCACCCGGCCGGCCATCGCGTAGCCGAACGCGAAGGCGATCACCGCGAGGCCCAGCAGGGCCAGCAGCGAGCGGCTGAGCAGGTTGTCCAGGGCGGCCTGGCGCTGCTGGTCCACGCAGTGGGCGATCGCGTCGTTGAAGTCCGACAGCGGGAGGCTGGTGGTGTTGATCGCGGGGCAGCTGTCGCTGGAGACCTTCAGCTCCTGGAAGCTGACGATCTTGAAAAGTGGCTGGTTGCCGGTGCTGATCGCCTGCGCGGCCAGCAGATAGATGATCGACAGCAGCAGGATGCCGGCGATCAGGAACATGCCGCCGTACAGCAGCGTGAGCCGTATGCGGATGGTGGGGCGCAGCCAGGGGAAGGGCGGCTGCGGGCGCCTGGGGTCCCAGGTGGGCTTCGGTGGCGCCTGCGGCGGCGCGGGTGTCGTGGCCACGGCGGATCAGATCCGGTAGCCGGAGCCGGGCACGGTGACGATGACGGGCGGCTCGCCCAGCTTGCGGCGCAGGGTCATGACCGTCACGCGCACCACGTTGGTGAACGGGTCGGTGTTCTCGTCCCAGGCCTTCTCCAGCAGCTGCTCGGCCGACACCACGGCGCCCTCGCTGCGCATCAGCACCTCCAGGACCGCGAACTCCTTGGGCGCCAGCTGGACCTCCTTGCCGTCGCGGAAGACCTCGCGGCGGTTGGGGTCGAGCTTGATGCCGGCGCGCTCCAGGACCGGCGGCAGGGGCACGCTGGTCCGGCGGCCGAGGGCGCGCACGCGCGCGATCAGCTCGCTGAACGCGAACGGCTTGGGCAGGTAGTCGTCGGCGCCGATCTCCAGGCCCTCGACGCGGTCGCTGACGTCTCCGGAGGCGGTGAGCATGAGCACGCGCGTGGGCATGCCCAGTTCGACGATCTTGCGGCAGACGTCGTCGCCGTGCACCAGCGGGAGGTCGCGGTCGAGGACGACCACGTCGTAGTCGTTGACGCCGATGCGCTCCAGGGCGGCCGCACCGTCGTACACGACGTCGACGGCCATGGCCTCCCGGCGCAGTCCGGTGGCCACCGCATCGGCGAGCAGCTGCTCGTCCTCGACGACGAGTACGCGCACGTCGCTTTCCTTCCTGATGTCCACCCGCGTAGCACGCCGTGGGCGGGTGCGGGCAGGGGTGTTCGTGGGATGTGACCTCCATCCTGCCCTTTTCGGCCGTAAGTCGGCTGTAAGGCGGTGGGTGGACCGCAGGATCGGCGTTCCGGGGCGGGAATCCCGGACTTTCTCCGCCGGTTGAGGTTTCCGGGGAGTGAAGCGGGGGGAGGACGGCTTTACACCCCGCGATCACGCTCTGCATGTGCCGTAACACCATGCGGTACCTTGATCCGCTTCGCAGCGTGGGCGCGGGTGTCCGGCACCGTCGCCGCCCAGCAGGGCAGCGCTGGGCACCCTCGTCAGACGTGATCGCCGCTTCCCATACGGCACACCCCCGTGCCACCGACCCACGACCCAGGACGAGGGGGCGCAGCATGGACGCTTTCACCGCAGGACTTCTGCAGCGCATAAAGGCGACCGAGTCCGACCTGTCGCGGGCTCGTGACGAGGGCGACGACTTCCTCGCCGAGGTGGAGCAGGCCGAGCTCGACGACCTGCGCCGCCTCGCCGCCGAACACGGTGTGGAGGTCGGCGCGTCACGCGTCTGATCGGCCCGGCAGCGCATGAGGGGCCCCCGGCGAATCCAGCGCCGGGGGCCCTTCGCATGCTCGGACGCGCTCAGCCGGGCCCTTCGCATGCCCGGCCGGGCCCGGTCGGGCCCTTGGCGTACTCAGTCGTGCCAGGCGCCGAAGTCCTCCAGCAGCCGCTGGAGGGGCTCGAAGACACCCGGCGACCCGGCGACGGTCAGCTCGCGCGAAAGCCGCTCTCCGGGCCGTCCACCGGTCTGCGCGCCCGCCTCCCGCGCGATCAGGTCCCCCGCGGCGTAGTCCCACGCGTTGAGGCCCCGCTCGTAGTACGCGTCCAGCCGGCCGCAGGCCACGTCGCACAGGTCGATCGCCGCCGAGCCGCCGCGCCGGATGTCCCGCACCAGCGGGATCAGCCGGGCGGCCACCTCGGCCTGGTGGGCGCGGACCTCGGTGACGTAGCCGAAGCCGGTGGAGACCAGCGCCTGGTCCAGCGGGGGCGCGGGACGGCAGGCGAGGGTCCGCTCGCCCTCCCAGGCGCCCGTGGCCCACGCACCGCCGCCGCGCACCGCCTGGTACGTCTCACCGCGCATCGGGGCCGCCACGACCCCGGCGACGGTCTCGCCGTCCACCTCGGCGGCGACGGACACCGCCCAGGTCGGCAGGCCGTAGAGGTAGTTCACGGTGCCGTCGAGCGGGTCGATCACCCAGCGGACGCCGCTCGTGCCCGGGGCGGAGGCGCCCTCCTCGCCGAGGAAGCCGTCGTCGGGGCGGCGGCCGGAGATCAGATCGGTGATCAGCTTCTCCGCCGCGATGTCCATCTCGGTGACGACATCGATCGGGCTGGACTTGGTCCTGGCGACCTCCAGGCCGGCCGGGCGGCCGTCGCGCAGCAGCTCGCCGGCGCGGCGGGCGGCCTCCTGGGCCAGTTCCAGCAGTTCACGGTGCAGGGCGTCGGTCACGGGTCTCCTCACGCGTAGGGGCTGTCGGCACCGGCGGCGGCCGGGCGCGGGGCGCGGGCCGGGCAGCAGCCGACCGGGCACAGGTCGTGGCTCGCGCCCAGCGCGCCCAGGGCGCAGGGGGTGACGTGCTGGCCGCGCTCCACGGCGGCGCGCTCCGCGATCAGTTCGCGGACGGCGGCGGCGAACCGGGGGTCGGCGCCCACGGTGGCCGAGCGGCGCACCGGCAGGCCCAGTTCCTCGGCCTTGGCCGTGGCCTCGGTGTCGAGGTCGTAGAGGACCTCCATGTGGTCGGAGACGAAGCCGATGGGGGCCATGACGACGGCTGGGACGCCCGCAGCGTGCCGCTCCTCGAGGTGGTCGCAGATGTCGGGCTCCAGCCACGGGATGTGCGGGGCGCCGGAGCGGGACTGGTAGACGAGCCGCCAGGGGTGGTCGACGCCGGTGCGCTCGCGGACGGCGTCGGCGATCAGCTGGGCCACCTCCAGGTGCTGCTCGACGTAGGCGCCGCCCTCGCCGTGCGCCTCGACCGGGCCGGAGGTGTCGGCCGCGGAGGTCGGGATGGAGTGGGTGGTGAAGGCGATGTGGGCGCCGTCGCGGACGTCCGCGGGGAGGTCCTCCAGGGAGCGCAGCACACCGTCGATCATGGGCTCGACGAAGCCGGGGTGGTTGAAGTAGTGCCGCAGCTTGTCGATCTTCGGCAGCTCCAGCCCCTCGGCCTCGAGGGCGGCCAGCGCGTCCGCGAGGTTCTCGCGGTACTGCCGGCAGCCCGAGTAGGAGGCGTAGGCGCTGGTGGCGAGCACCAGGATGCGGCGGCGGCCGTCGGCGACCATCTCGCGCAGGGTGTCCGTCAGGTACGGCGCCCAGTTGCGGTTGCCCCAGTAGACGGAAAGGTCCAGGCCGTGCTCGGCGAAGTCCTTGCGCAGGGCGTCCAGCAGGGCGCGGTTCTGGGCGTTGATCGGGCTGACTCCGCCGAACAGGAAGTAGTGCTGCCCGACTTCCTTCAGGCGTTCCTTCGGGATGCCACGCCCGCGCGTGACGTTCTCCAGGAAGGGGACGACGTCGTCCGGGCCTTCGGGGCCGCCGAAGGAGAGCAGGAGCAGGGCGTCGTAGGGCGTGACATCGAGCGCGTCTGGCATGTGTCGATCCTGCCACCCGGTGCCGACAGCCGGGAAACAGCCGGATGAAGAGTCGGACTACAGCGGGTTTATGACGCTTTTTCCCCTCGCTTTCGAGGGTGCACTTAGGTTTACCTAACTCGTAAGCTGTATCCGCCGCATTCGCGCCTTACCGAGCCGCTTCGGAGACCACGTGCCCAGCCCTTACCGCGCCCTGTTCGCCGCCCCCGGCACCAAGGCCTTCTCCGCCGCCGGGTTCCTCGGCCGGATGCCGCTGTCGATGACCGGCATCGGCGTGGTCACGATGGTCTCCCAGCTCACCGGCCGGTACGGCCTCGCGGGCGCGCTGTCGGCCACCATCGCGCTGTCCGCCGCGGCGATCGGCCCGCAGATCTCCCGGCTGGTCGACCGGCACGGTCAGCGCCGGGTGCTGCGCCCGGCGACCCTGGTGGCCCTCGCGGCGGCGGCCGGGCTGCTGCTCGCCGCCCATCTGAGGTGGCCGGACTGGGTGCTGTTCGTCTGCGCGGCGGGGATCGGCTCGGTGCCGAGCCTGGGCGCGATGATCCGGGCCCGCTGGGCGGCGCTGTACCGGGGCACGCCCCAACTGCACACCGCGTACTCGCTGGAGTCGGTCGTCGACGAGGTCTGCTTCATCTTCGGCCCGATCATCTCCATCGGGCTGTCCACGGCCTGGTTCCCGGAGGCCGGCCCGCTGCTGGCCGCCTGCTTCCTGGCCGTCGGCGTCTTCTGGCTGACCGCCCAGCGCGCCACCGAGCCCGAGCCGCACCCGCGCGAGCACCACGGCGGCGGTACGGCCCTGCGCTCGGCCGGGCTCCAGGTGCTGGTGGCCACCTTCGTGGCGACCGGCGCGATCTTCGGGTCCGTGGACGTCGTCACCGTCGCCTTCGCCGACGACCGCGGCCACAAGGGCGCCGCGAGCGTGGTGCTCGCGCTGTACGCGGCCGGCTCCTGTGCGGCCGGGGTGGTCTTCGGGCTGCTGCGGTTCGCCGGGGCACCGGAACGCCGCTGGCTGCTGGGCGTGGCGGCGATGGCCGTGAGTATGATCCCCCTCCTACTGGTCGGAAACCTGCCGCTTCTGGCCGTGGCGCTGTTCGTTGCGGGGCTGTCCATCGCGCCGACGATGATCACGACGATGTCCCTCATCGAAGAGCACGTACCTCGTGCCCGGCTCACCGAGGGCATGACCTGGGTGAGCACCGGTCTCGCGGTCGGTGTCGCGCTCGGCTCCTCCGTGGCCGGCTCGGTCATCGACGCCGCCGGGGCACGCGCGGGGTACGGGGTTCCGGTGGTCTCCGGGGCCGCCGCGGTCGCGGTCGGTTTCCTCGGGTACCGCCGGCTGCGCAGGCCGGCCTCGGGGCGGGGAGGCACCGTTGAGCAGCACAGCGAACGGGAAGATCGGCACCTGGCGTAACTGGGGCGGCAATGTCACCGCCCGCCCCGCCCGGCAGGTCGCTCCGGCCTCCGTGGCGGACCTGGCGGCGGCCGTGCGCCGGGCCCGGGAGGACGGCCTGAAGGTGAAGGCCGTGGGGACCGGCCATTCCTTCACCTCGATCGCGGCCACGGACGGAGTGTTGATCCGCCCTCAACTGTTGACCGGAATACGCACCATCGACCGTGCGTCCATGACGGTCACGGTCGAGGCGGGTACTCCGCTCAAGAGACTCAATGCGGCCCTGGCGCGCGAGGGGCTGTCGCTCACCAACATGGGCGACATCATGGAGCAGACCGTCGCCGGGGCGACCAGCACCGGCACGCACGGCACGGGCCGCGAGTCCGGCTCCATCGCCGCCCAGATCAAAGGGCTGGAACTCGTCACCGCGGACGGCTCGGTGCTCACCTGCTCCGAGAAGGAGAACCCCGAGGTCTTCGCCGCCGCCCGAACAGGCCTCGGCGCGCTCGGCATCGTCACGGCGATCACCTTCGCCGTGGAGCCGATCTTCCTGCTCACCGCGCGCGAGGAACCGATGCCCTTCGACCGGGTGCTCGCCGAGTTCGATCAACTCTGGGCCGAGAACGAGCACTTCGAGTTCTACTGGTTCCCGCACACCGCCAACACCAACACCAAGCGCAACAACCGCAGCGCGGGCCCCGAACAGCCCGTGGGCCGGCTGGCCGGCTGGTTCGAGGACGAGTTCCTCTCCAACGGCGTCTTCCAGGTGGCCCAGTGGGTCGGCCACGCCGCCCCCGCCACGGTCCCGGCCATCGCGCAGATCTCCAGCAGGGCGCTGTCCGCGCGGACGTACACGGACATCCCGTACAAGGTCTTCACCTCACCGCGCCGGGTGCGCTTCGTGGAGATGGAGTACGCCGTCCCGCGCGCGGCCCTGGCTGACGCGCTGCGCGAATTGAAGGCCATGGTCGACCGCTCGGGGCTGCGGGTCAGCTTCCCGGTCGAGGTGCGCACCGCGCCGGCCGACGACATCACCCTGTCCACCGCCTCCGGCCGGGACAGCGCCTACATCGCCGTCCACATGTTCCGGGGCACGCCGTACCAGGCGTACTTCACCGCCGCGGAGCGCATCTTCACCGCGTACGAGGGGCGTCCGCACTGGGGCAAGCTGCACACCCGGGACGCGGAGTACTTCGCCCGGGTGTATCCGCGTTTCGAGGAGTTCACGGCGTTGCGGGACCGCCTCGACCCGGACCGGCTGTTCCAGAACGACTATCTGCGGAGGGTGCTGGGCCGGTAGACGGTGCCCTCGGTGAACTCCCCGGGAGCGGACGGAACTTGCCTGCCATTCGTTCCGTTTCCGGGGATTGCGTGAAGTTCGCCACGTTCATGATCCGCAAAACCGCTTGCGCCGGGCCGAGTTGCAACCCTTGCCAGAAGTTGGGCGGCGCGCCAATCCACGCACGTGGTCCGAATGGAGTACTGTTGCGAGCCCTGGGTCCGGTCTCCCACCAGGGTGTCCGCGGCCTCGCAAGGACCGCCGGGAGGGGGCTAGTTGCACACGGTGACGGAGTTGGTCACTGAGCGTTGCGAACAGGTAACCGTGCCATAACGGCGACTCAGGGCCCGCGCCCGACACGCCGGGCAACTCGGCAAGGTTGTGGCAGGCTGCACCCGGGCAGGCCACACTCGACTAGCGGAAGCAGCGACGCACGTGACGTCGGCAGGCACCACCCGGGAGGTCCCCATGCCCGAACTGCGTGTCGTGGCCGTCTCGAATGACGGCACACGACTGGTGCTGAAGGCTGCCGACTCTACGGAATACACGCTTCCGATCGACGAACGGCTCCGCGCCGCCGTGCGCGGCGACCGGCCCCGCCTCGGCCAGATCGAGATCGAGGTCGAGAGCCATCTCCGGCCCCGTGACATCCAGGCGCGGATACGCGCGGGTGCCACCGCCGAGGAGGTCGCCCAGCTGGCCGGCATCCCCGTCGACCGGGTACGGCGCTTCGAGGGACCCGTGCTGGCCGAGCGCGCCTTCATGGCCGAGCGCGCCCGCAAGACCCCGGTCCGCCGCCCCGGCGAGAACTCCGGGCCGCCGCTCGGCGAGACCGTGCAGGAGCGGCTGCTGCTGCGCGGCGCCGAGAAGGACACCGTGCAGTGGGACTCCTGGCGCCGCGACGACGGCACCTGGGAGGTGCTCCTCGTCTACCGGGTCGCGGGCGAACCGCACTCGGCGAGCTGGACGTACGACCCGCCCCGGCGGCTCGTCCAGGCCGTGGACGACGAGGCGCGCTCGCTGATCGGCGAGTCCGACGACCTCGCCGTGCCGGAGCCCAGCTTCCCGTTCGTCCCGCGCATCGCCCGGCTGCCGCGCGAGCGGTCGATGGACCGGGCGCTCGACCGGAGCGACCGGGAGCGGCCCGCGCTGTCCGCGCAGCCGTCCGAGCCCGACGAGGAGAGCACGGGCGAACGCGACTCGCTGACCAGCCTGCTGGAGGCCGTGCCCAGCTTCCGGGGCGACCTGGTGGTGCCGGAACGCCCCGCGGAGGACCCCGAGGAGCCCACCGACGAACCGGTGGAGGAGGAGCCCCCGGCGCCCGCCGCCTCGGCCGGCTCGGCCTACGCGGACGTCCTCATGCCCCGCTCGGTCGGCAGCCACCGGGACCGGCTCATCGGGGCCACCGACCGCCAGGCCGAGGCCGACGGCGTCCGCCCCGGGCGCCGCGCCGCCGTCCCGAGCTGGGACGAGATCGTCTTCGGCACCCGCCGCAAGAAACAGGAGTAGCCGGTCGTACGGACGCGCGAAGAGCCGTACGGACGAACGCGGAAGCGGGGGGACACGGGGGTGCCCCCCCTTCTCCCCTTTCCCCCCCCGGTTCTCTCCCCCCCCCCCCCGCCAGGGCGGGGCCCAAGAACAACCAGAACAAGAAACAAAAGACAAAGACACCAGGAC
>NZ_JBVIJC010000026.1:66249-129612 GCF_055581605.1 Streptomyces sp. NPDC031418 | reverse complement strand
AACGTCCACAGTTCTTCCGGCGCCATCCGCTCGACAAGCGCAGCAGTCATCACCCCAGACTGCCGCAAGATCACGCCAACTGAAATGACGTCTTAGCTGCGTCTTGTCGTCCACACCACGATGTGTGCTCGTGCAGAATCGGAGATCAGTGTCGCGCACCGATGTGGGTCTGGATTTCCAGCATGAAGCCTCCCGATGCGAAGGTGATATTTCATGGCTCGTCCTCCGGCGCTGAAGCTCGCCGAGGTCCTGGCGGAGATCCGTATGAGTCCGTCGGCGTTCTATCGAATGCGCGCTCGCGGGCAAGCTCCCCACATGATCAAGCTGCCCAATGGTGAACTCCGTTGTCGCCGCGCTGGCCTGGATGCCTGGTGGGATATGTGCGAAAGAGATTCTGATACTTGGCGATGAGTTACAATGTCCGCTTCTGGGACATACGCGAGCGCCCCGATCGGCGCAAGCCGTTTATGGTCCGGTGGACGGTAGACGGGCGAGAAAAATCAGAGTCATTCATGACCGTCGGGCTCGCTGACAGCAGACGCGCAAAGCTGATGACGGCAGCGCGCGACGGCGAGCCTTTCGATACGCATACGGGTTTGCCGGCGTCCGAGCTGCGAGCTATCAAGCAGAGGACGACGTGGTACGACCTTGCCCACGAATACCTCGACCAACGATGGGGCCGTACGCCGGGAAACACCCGCCGTACCCTGGCCGACGCGTTCGCCACCATCACGCCTGCCCTGGTGCACCCTGGCGCGTCCTACCCGGAGCCGCGGGTGCTGCGCCGCGCCCTCTACTTGTGGGCGTTCAACAAGAAGGCGTGGGCACATGAGCCGACTGAGGAGTGGCGGAAGGCCCTGGAGTGGATTAAGCGGAACTCCCTGCCTGTTAGCGCTCTCGCGGAAGCCGATGTGCTGCGACGGGCGCTGGACGCACTGTGTCGCAAGCTGGACGGTAAGGCGGCTGCAGCCAAGACGGCGCGGCGCAAGAGGGCCGCCTTCAACGAAGTCCTCAACACCGCAGTAGAAAAAGGGTACTTCTCGAAGAACCCGCTCAACGGGCTCAGGTGGAGCGCTCCGGCAGCCAACGAGGAGGCCCCGCTTCCGTTCCCAATCCAGCCCAGGTCGCCCGGCTACTCGCCGCGGTTGCTCAGCAGCGTGGGCGAGGCCCTCACCTGGAGGCGTTCTTCGGTTGCATGTACTACGCCGCGATGCGGCCGGCCGAGGTCATTCACCTCCGTCTCGAGCAGTGCCATCTCCCCGAGACCGGGTGGGGGCTGCTCAATCTGTCGGGCGGGGTCGTGACCGCAGGCAAGGAGTGGACGGACGACGGCGCGGTGCATGAGGTGCACTCGCTTAAGCGTCGTGCGGCTACAGCCACGCGGCCCGTGCCCATCCCGCCGCAGTTCGTGCGGATCCTCCATGCACACATCGCGCGGTTCGGCGTGGCGCCTGACGGTCGGCTGTTTCGGAACCAGGCCGGCAACTACGTGGATGCAGCTGCGTATGGCACGACGTGGGCGCGGGCACGGAAGTACGTTCTCACCCGCACGGAGCTCGCATCCGGCCTGGCCAAGCGGCCCTACGATCTCCGGCACGCTGGGATCTCGTTCTGGCTGTACTCAGGTGTGGACCCAGCCGAATGCGCTCGCCGCGCGGGCCAGAGCATCGAGGTCCTCTTCCGTCACTACGCCAAGTTCCTGGACGGCGTCCGGGAGCAGGCCAACCGCCTCATCGAGCAGTCCATGCAGGAGTGGGACCGCGTCAGCCAGGACGCGGCACCTGCTGGGTAACCGGGGGCTTTGGTCCGTGACTGGTCCGGAAGCACCGGTCAGGAGCGGGATAGCGGTGGGAGGAACTGGGAGTTACAACGTAAACCGGGCCCCGCTCTGAGCAGGCTCCGCCGAAGGCGCCTGACCGGCAAAAGACCAGGTCAGGCGCCTTTTCTCGTGCGTCTAGAAGAAGCCGAGCTTCTTCGGTGAGTACGACACCAGGAGGTTCTTGGTCTGCTGGTAGTGCTCCAGCATCATCTTGTGCGTCTCACGCCCGATCCCCGACTGCTTGTACCCGCCGAACGCCGCGTGCGCCGGATAGGCGTGGTAGCAGTTGGTCCACACGCGGCCCGCCTGGATGGCGCGGCCCGCGCGGTAGGCCGTGTTGATGTCTCGGGTCCACACGCCCGCTCCGAGCCCGTACAGCGTGTCGTTGGCGATCTTGACGGCGTCGTCGAAGTCGTCGAAGGAGGTCACCGAGACGACCGGGCCGAAGATCTCCTCCTGGAAGATCCGCATACGGTTGTCGCCCTCGAAGATCGTCGGCTGGACGTAGTAGCCGCCCTTCAGCTCGCCGTCGAGTTCCACGCGCTCGCCGCCGGTGAGCACCTTCGCACCCTCCTGCCGGCCGATGTCCAGGTAGGAGAGGATCTTCTCCAACTGGTCGTTGGAGGCCTGTGCGCCGATCATCGTGTCGGTGTCGAGCGGGTGCCCCGGCCTGATCCGCCGCGTCCGCGCCACGGCCGCCTCCAGGAACTCCGCGTACTGGCCCCGCTGCACCAGCGACCGGGACGGGCAGGTGCACACCTCGCCCTGGTTGAGCGCGAACATCGTGAAGCCCTCGAGCGCCTTGTCGCGGAAGTCGTCGTCGTGCGCCCACACGTCGTCGAAGAAGATGTTCGGCGACTTGCCGCCGAGTTCCAGGGTGACCGGCTTGATGTTCTCCGAGGCGTACTGCATGATCAGCCGCCCGGTGGTGGTCTCCCCGGTGAACGCGATCTTCGCCACCCGCGGACTCGACGCCAGCGGCTTGCCCGCCTCGACACCGAAGCCGTTGACGATGTTCAGCACACCCGGCGGCAGCAGGTCGGCGACCAGACTCAGCCAGTAGTGGATGGAGGCCGGTGTCTGCTCGGCGGGCTTCAGGACCACCGCGTTGCCCGCGGCGAGCGCCGGCGCCAGCTTCCACGCCGCCATCAGGATCGGGAAGTTCCAGGGGATGATCTGCGCGACGACCCCCAGCGGTTCGTGGAAGTGGTACGCCACCGTGTCGTCGTCGATCTCGCTCAGCGACCCCTCCTGAGCCCGGATGGCCCCGGCGAAGTACCGGAAGTGGTCGATCGCGAGCGGGATGTCCGCCGCCAGGGTCTCCCGCACCGGCTTGCCGTTCTCCCAGCTCTCGGCGACCGCGAGGGCTTCGAGGTTGGCCTCCATACGGTCGGCGATCTTCAGCAGGATGTCACTGCGCTCCGTCACCGACGTCCGGGCCCACCCCGGCGCGGCCTCGTGCGCCGCGTCCAGCGCCCGCTCGACGTCCTCGGCGCTGCCCCGCGCGATCTCGGTGAACGGCTGCCCGTTGACCGGCGACGGATTCTCGAAGTACCGCCCGCGCACCGGCGGCACATACGCACCGCCGATGAAGTGGTCGTACCGCGCCTGGTAGGAGACGATCGCGCCCTCGGTGCCCGGCGCCGCGTAACGAGTCATGCTGGTCTGCCTCCCGGTCCAGCGCTGCCCGCCGTTGGGCAGCTCCCGGCGCGAGGCTAGGCGGACGGACGTTGCAGGCACGTTGCACCGCAGGTCCGCGCCGGTGCCCGGCCGGCCGGTGCGGTCAGTTCGGTCTCCAGCGCGGCGAGCCGGGCCCGCACCGGCGCGGTGGGCCGCACCGCGGCCAGCGCCCGCCACACCTCCAGATCCTCCTCTCCCCATGGCGCGTGCGCCCAGTCCGCCAGCAGGTCCGGGTCGCGCCGCGCGATCAGCGCCGCCCGCAGCCCGCCGGCGAGCCGGTCCCGCAGCCGTACGATCGCCGGAGCCTGCGAACCGGGCAGCAACGGGCCGGTGTACGCCTCCGCCGCCGCGGTGAGCGCACCCGCCTCCAGCCGTCGCTCCACCACACTCGCGTCGGACTCCACCGCGGCCGTCAGCCGGTACGGCCGTGAGGCGAGCAGCCCCGGCCCCAGCAGGCGGCGCAGCCGGGCCAGTTCTGCGCGCAGCGTCACCGGGGTCACCGACTCGTCCGCGTAGAGCGCACACAGCAGCTCGTCACCGCTCAGGCCCTCCGGATGCCGGGACAGCAGGACCAGGATCTCGCTGTGCCGGCGGCTGAGTCTGATCCGCCCTCCTTCCAGGGTGAGTTCGGCCTCGTCCCGGCCCAGCGCGCTGAGCAGCGGGACGCCGGCGGCGCGCCGCGGCGGGGCGAGCAGGGCCAGCTGTGTCTCGGCGGCCCGCGCCACCGCCCGCACGAAGCCGAGGCTGTGCGGATGCGCCAGCCCGTCCCCGCCGGTGATGTCGACCGCGCCCAGCACCCGGCCGGTGCGCGGATCGTGCACCGGCGCCGCCGCGCACGTCCACGGCTGCACCTGCCGGATGAAGTGCTCCGCCGCGAATACCTGCACCGGCCGGTCCACCGCCACGGCCGTCCCCGGCGCGTTGGTGCCAACCGCCGTCTCCGACCAGCGCGCACCGGGCACGAAGTTCATCCCGTCCGCCCGGCGCCGGGTCACCGGATGGCCCTCGACCCACAGCAGTCTGCCGTGCGCGTCGCACACCGCCAGTAGATGCTCGCCGTCGGCGGCGAAGGTGCCCAGCAGCTCCCGGAACAGCGGCATCACCCGGGCCAGCGGGTGCTCCGCCCGGTAGGCGCCGAGCTCGCCCCCGGTCAGCTCCACACAGGCGCTGCCGTCCGGTCCGACACCGGCCCGTGCGCTGCGCCGCCACGACTCCGCCACCACCGAGCGCACCGGCCGCGGCACCCGGCCCACTCTGGTGAACGTCTCGTGCGCCCGGCGCAGTTCCCGGACCCGTGCGGCGGGGTCGGCTCCGGCTTCCAGGGCCACCCACGGATCGGTCAACTCGGCCTCCCCGACGCTGAAACGGCTGCCTCCATGGTCACGCACGGTGTTCGCACGGACAACCAGTGCGACACCGGTTCACCAACCCTCTGCGTATCGCCTCCCTCCTGTGGGGCGTGACAGCCGGCGGATGCCCCTAGGCGAGGTTGACCAGTCGGATGTAGCGGACCCAGTCCCAGTTCGGCCCGGGATCGGTGTGGTCGGTGCCCGGCACCTGGTAGTGGCCGATGATGTGCTCCCTGTCCGTGGGAATGCCGTACTTGGCACAGACGGCCGCCGTGAGCCTGGCCGACTGCTCGTAGAGCGCGTCAGTGAAGTAGGCGGGCTGGTCCACCCAGCCCTCGTGTTCGATGCCGATGCTGCGGGTGTTGTAGTCCCAGTTGCCCGCGTGCCAGGCGATGTCCGTCTCGTGCACACACTGGGCCACATGGCCGTCGGCCGAGCGGACCAGGTAGTGCGCGGAGACCTTCTTCGCCGGGTTCGCGAAGATGGCCAGCGTGTTCGCGTACGTCTCCTGTGTCACATGGATGATCACGCGGTCGATGAGGTAGCTGTCGGGGCGGTCGGAGGTGGTGTAGTTGGAACTGCTCGCCCCGGCCCACTGGGCCGGCGGGTAGTCGACCGGCTCGGTCGCACCGGCACGCGCTTCGGGCAGCAGCGCGTACGGCACGGCGGCCAGCGCCGCCCCCTTCAGCAGCCACCGTCTGCTCAGACGCGGCTTTACCGGGTCCATGTCCATCGTCGGGCCCCTTTCGGGAGTGTGGGGGTGATGTGGGGTGGGGGAGTGGGGCAGGTTGAGGGGAGGGGTGGGGGAGCGAGGACGGGTATGGCGGGAACGTCAGTGGTGCAGACCCGGTGCGTTCCGGCGCGCTCGCTCGGGCACACCGGGGTACGCGTCCGGCGCGGTCGGCCGCTCCTCGCCGAGCGTGGCCAGGCACGTGTCGTTCCCGTCGCACGCGCTGGCCAACGGTGACGGGCCCGCCGGGGTTGCGCATCGGTACGCGTCCGGCTCACAGATCCCGCGCTGGTGCACCGGCCACCGCACGGGGTCCGGCAGCGGTATTCGCCATGCGCCCGTGCGATTCTGGGATCGCAATGAGGCCGTGCGGTTCCGGGCTCGGAACAGGGCCCTGGTCGTCTCCCCGTGCATGTGTCCCCCGATGCCTGTGAGGCCGCTGCCGTCCGGCGCGTGCGCGTTCCCTGATCCGAGAGGCGGCCGACGGATCTGACGGCCCGGCAGTTCCGCCTCGTGCCCTCACGGTACGGCGCGGGCGGAGCGGGCAGAAGGGTCCGCCGCGGTTCCGTGGACAGGCCCCTCCTTGTGGACAACTCGGCCACCCGTTCGGGTGAGTTCAGTGGTCCACGCCGGGAGGAGGGGCATCCGTCCAGCGGCCTGTCAGGCCCGCGTCATCGCCCGCCGAGGCCCCGGCCAGGCGGACTGTCCCGCCTCCCGCCGAGGCCCCGGCCGGCCGGGCCGCCCGGCCGCCCTCCCGGGCCGCCGCGCCGGCACGGTCACACCGGCACACCCTCGCTCAGGTACACCACGCCCCCGCTCAGCGCGGCCGCATACAGGGCCAGCAGCGTGGACCGCCGTGTCACAAGCGGCAGTTCCTCCAGCTCGGACGGTGCGAACAGTCCGTGCCGGTCGTGTTCCGTGCTCAGCCGGATGCGGGTGCCCTCGGCCAGCGTGCCGCCGTGGAAGAAGGAGTCGAGGACCGGACCGGTGCCGAGCACGTCCACCCGGTGGTCGATCCCGAGCAGCTGCGGCGCCGGCCCCAGCTCGACACCGGTCTCCTCGCGCATCTCGCGGCGCGCCGCGGTCCAGGGATCCTCGCCGTGGTCCAGCATGCCGCCGGGCAGCCACCACCGGCCCGCGTTCGGGTGGCCCGGACCGTAGCGCAGCAGCAGGACGCGAGACTGCCCGTCCAGCATCAGCACGCACGAGGCGAGCAGAGCCTGTGGCTGGGTTTTGACCCATTCCGCCCGCGGCACCCAGCCCGTCATCAGGCCCCCCTCTCCGACGAGCCCCAGCGTGCCAGGCGTCAGGACCGTTCCGCCACCGTCGCCGGATCGTCCAGCACGGCCCGGACGACCGAGTGCGCCGCGCCGAGCAGCGGCCCCTGCGGACCCAGCCGGGACACCGACACCGGGCAGGCCGGGCCCGCCGTACGGCCCGTCAGCTCCGCCTCCAGCGAGGGCAGCAACCAGGGCGAGAGTCCGGCCAGGGCGCCGCCCAGCACCACGGTCTCGGGGTCCAGCAGGTTCACCGCTCCGGTCAGGGCGATGCCGAGCGCCGTACCGGCATCCCGCAGCGCCGCCCGTACCCCCTCGTCGCCCTGCTCCGCCCGTTCGGCGAGCAGGCCCACCAGGTCCTCCCGCGGTTCGAGTCCGGCCGCGCGCAGCACCGCTTCCTCGCCCGCGTACTGCTCCAGACAGCCCCGGCCGCCGCACGGGCACGGGGGACCGTCCGGCCGGACGGGCACATGGCCCAGCTCGCCTGCGAATCCCCGGGTGCCACGCAGCAGTCCGCCGTCCACTACGACCGCGGCGCCGATGCCGATCTCGGCCGACACATGCAGGAAGTCGCCCGGGGTGGCCTCCCCGAGCCACAGCTCGGCCAGCGCACCGAAGTTGGCCTCGTTGTCCACGGTCAGCGGCAGGCCTGCGGGCAGCAGAGCGCCGAGGTCCGTGTCGCACCAGTCCAGGTTGGGGGCGCGTACGACCGTCCGCCCGTCCCGCGCCACCAGGCCGGGCACGGCCACCGCGAGACCGGCGGGCCAGAGTTCCGCCTCCTCCGCCTCGGTGACGACCCGGCGGATCAGCCCGGTCAGCTCCTCGATCACCGGCCCGGGCGCCCGTCCCCGGTTGGCGCCGTGCCGTACCGCTTGCGCGCGGACCGTGCCCCGCAGATCCACCGCGCACACCGCGAGGTGATCGACGCCGATCTCGGCGCCGATCCCGGCGGGCCCGCGGCCGCTCACCGCGAGCGCCGACCCCGGGCGGCCCACCCGGCCGGGCCGCTCCGGGCCCAGTTCCTCCAGCAGTCCCCAGCGGATCAGCTCGTCCACCAGGGTCGACACCGCCGCCCGCGTCAGCCCGATGTGCGAGGCGACCGCGGCCCGCGACAGCGGCCCCTCGGCGCTCACGGCGTGCATCACCCGGGCCAGATTGCGCCGGCGCATGCCCTGCTGGGTGTCCGGCAGGGCACGGCCGGCACCCGGGCGGGCCTCGTGCAGCGGTGCGGTCATGCCTCCGTCAATCCTTGTCCTGTGCCGCCGGGCTCTGCGCGGGCGGCTGGGTGTGGGTCCCCCGCTCCAGCAGCGGGGCCGCGTCGGAGAGTACCCCGCTGATCCTGGCCAGCGTCTCCCGGTCCGGTTCCACGGCCTCCAGCACCGGGCCCGCGGCCGTGTTCCAGCGGCGGGCCACCGCCGCGGGGTCCTCGCCGGTCAGCAGCCCGGCCGCCTGCGCCGCGGCGCCCAGGGCGACCAGTTCTTGTGCCTGGGGCACCTGGACGGGCCGTCCCGACAGGCGCCGTACCGTCTGCTGCCAGGCGGTGCCCCGGGCGCCGCCGCCGATCAGCAGCAGCGGGGTACTGCGGTCCGCGTCCTCGTCGAGGACCAGGTCGAGCGCGCCGAGCAGCGCGTGCACCGCGCCGTCGTACGCGGCTTGCAGCAACTGGCCCGGGGTCGTGTCGTGACGCAGTCCGTGCAGCAGGCCGGAGGCGCTCGGCAGGTTCGGGGTGCGCTCGCCGTCCAGATACGGCAGCAGGGTCACCGTGCCCCCGGGCTCGACGGCCTCGCGGTCCAGGCCGAGCAGCGTGGCGACCCGGTCCACGGCCAGCGTGCAGTTCAGGGTGCAGGCCAGCGGCAGCCAGTCGCCGCGCGCGTCCGCGAACCCCGCCACCGTGCCGGTCGGGTCGGCCGGGCGGTGCCGGGAGACGGCGTACACCGTGCCGGACGTGCCGAGGCTCAGCACCGGGGTGCCGGGCCGCAGGCCGAGCCCCAGCGCCGCCGCCGCGTTGTCGCCGGTGCCGGGGGCCACCAGCGTGCCCTTGGAGAACGGCAGGTCATGGCTGTCGCGCACGGTACCGGCCACCTCGCCCGGCCCCAGCACCCGGGGCAGCAGTGCCGGGTCGAGACCGATATGAGCGAGGACCTCCTCGTCGTAGCCCTCCGTCCCCGACGCCCACCAGCCGGTCCCCGAGGCATCGCCGCGGTCGGTGGTGCCCTGCCCGGTCAGGCGCTCGGTGAGGTAGTCGTGGGGCAGCCGCACCGCTCTGGTCGCCCGCACGGCCTCCGGCTCGTGCTCGGCCAGCCAGGCCCACTTCGTGGCCGTGAACGACGCCCCGGGCACGCTCCCGGTGCGCTCCGCCCAGGCCTTGGGCCCGCCCAGCTCCTCCACCAGCCGGCGGGCCTGGGGCGCTGAGCGGACGTCGTTCCACAGCAGCGCCGGACGCACCGGCTCGCCCCGCTCGTCCAGGGTCACCAGGCCGTGCTGCTGGCCGCCGATCGACACCGCGGCCGCCTCGTGCGCCGCGTCGCCGCACTGACGCAGCGCCGCGCACAGGGCGTCCCACCACTGGCGAGGATCACTCTCCCGGCCCACTCCGGAGGACACGGTGTGCGGCGCCTGGCCGCTCGCCACCACCTGCCCGGTGGCCGCGTCGACGACGAGCGCCTTCGTGGACTGCGTGGATGTGTCCACGCCGACGACGAGCGGACCCTCGGCTGCTGACATCGGGCTCTCCCTCTTCCGCGGCTCAGCGGGATGCGTACTGGCTGTTCTCTTCCCACAGGTGCGTCCGCATACTAATTTGTAAACGGCCATGACGAAATAGTCGTACGCAGCAAGGAGCCGCGGCATGAACTACCAGCCCACCCCCGAGGACAGGTTCACCTTCGGCCTGTGGACCGTCGGCTGGCAGGGAAGGGACCCGTTCGGCGACGCCACCCGCCGTGCCCTCGACCCGGTCGAGACGGTGCAGCGCCTGGCCGAGCTGGGCGCCTACGGAGTGACCTTCCACGACGACGACCTGATCCCCTTCGGCTCCTCGGACACCGAACGCGAGTCGCACATCAAGCGCTTCCGCCAGGCGCTGGACGCCACCGGCCTGACCGTGCCGATGGCCACCACCAACCTCTTCACGCACCCCGTCTTCAAGGACGGAGCGTTCACCGCCAACGACCGTGACGTGCGCCGTTACGCGCTGCGCAAGACGATCCGCAACATCGACCTGGCGGTCGAGCTGGGCGCGAAGACGTATGTCGCCTGGGGCGGCCGGGAGGGCGCCGAGTCCGGCGCCGCCAAGGACGTGCGCGTTGCTCTGGACCGCATGAAGGAGGCCTTCGACCTGCTCGGCGAGTACGTCACCGCCCAGGGCTACGACCTGCGCTTCGCCATCGAGCCCAAGCCGAACGAGCCGCGCGGCGACATCCTGCTGCCCACGGTCGGCCACGCGCTGGCCTTCATCGAGCGCCTGGAGCGCCCCGAGCTGTACGGCGTGAACCCTGAGGTCGGGCACGAGCAGATGGCCGGTCTGAACTTCCCGCACGGCATCGCCCAGGCCCTGTGGGCGGGCAAGCTCTTCCACATCGACCTCAACGGCCAGTCCGGCATCAAGTACGACCAGGACCTGCGCTTCGGCGCCGGCGACCTGCGCGCCGCCTTCTGGCTGGTCGACCTGCTGGAGAGCGCCGGCTACACCGGCCCCCGGCACTTCGACTTCAAGCCGCCGCGCACCGAGGACCTCGACGGCGTGTGGGCCTCGGCGGCCGGCTGCATGCGCAACTACCTCGTCCTGAAGGAGCGTGCCGCCGCCTTCCGCGCCGACCCGGAGGTGCAGGAGGCACTGCGCGCCGCGCGCCTGGACCAGCTCGCCCAGCCGACCGCGGCCGACGGCCTCCAGGCGCTGCTCGCCGACCGCACGGCCTTCGAGGACTTCGACGTGGAGAGCGCGGCCGCGCGCGGCATGGCCTTCGAACGGCTCGACCAGCTGGCCATGGACCACCTGCTGGCGGCCCGCGGCTGAGCACCCACGCGCGTAGGCCGTCGCCCACGCGCGCGGGCAGACGCGAAGAGCCGGGGAGGCGGCATGGGCACGTGCCCCTCCCCGGCCCGCCGGGAGGCCCGCGTCACAGCCCCTCGGGCAGCCGCACGTACACCGCGGTCGTCCTGACGCCGCTGTCGACCGTTCGTCGCTTTGACGGAGCGTCAGTCCGCCCATTCCGCGGCGCATCGCGCCGCGGCCAGTGCCGTGGCCGGATCGCGGTCCGCGCCGTCCGCAGGGACCCAGTGGCCGTCCTCGTCGTGGTACGGCCACCAGCGGCCGTCCCGTCCGAGCCGCAGCTGGACCGTGCCGTCCGGGAGGGTCCACCGGTTGCCGCTGTGCCGGAACACCGGCCGCTCGTCCTCCCCCCAGGCCGACTCCAGCGCTGCACGCGCGCGTGCCAGCGCCGCGCCCGCCACCTGCCACTCCTCCTCGAACACGGCCAGGGCCGCCGGACCTCCCACGCGCCAGGCCCGGACCGCCGCGGCCAGTTCCGCGCCGCCCCGCCCCGCCCCCTCGGCGAGCCGCCGGGCCACCGCGCCGGGCACCGGTCCGCAGGCCAGCCGTACCGCGTCCTGCGCCGTCGTGAGCCCCTCCGCGGGTGCATCCCCGGACCGGAACCGCGCCAGCATCCGGTACGCCTCCACGGCGGTACGGCCCGCCAGATGCTCCAGTGCGACGGTATCGACCCCGGGTGCCGGCGCCGTTCCGGCGTCCAGGGACGGCGATGTGCCGGGCTCGTCGGGGAGTCCGGGCAGAGCGGGCAGCGGGGGCAGGGCGTCCGCCGCCGCCCAGGCATGCGCCGCATCCAGGCCCGCGCCCACGTCCGCGGGCCCGGCGTCGGCAGGCTCCGCCCGGGGCGTGGTGCTCCGTACGTGCAGCTCGGACAGGAAGGTCCCCCTCCGCCGCCCGCGCAGCAGCAGGAGCAGAAACGGATCCTCGTCCAGCAGCCTCGCCACCTGGTGACACAGCGCGGCGGTGTGCCCGCAGTGGTCCCAAGCGCCGCAGTCGCACTCGGGGTCCAGCTCGCCCAGGCCCGGCAGCAGATCGACCCCGCGCGAGGCCGCGTCCTCGACCAGGTGCGGCGGCAACTCCCGGTCCAGCAACGCGGCCAGATGCCCGGCCTGTTCCACGGCCAGGTCCAGCAGCCGGCCCCACGCCGTGTCGGACAGCTCCGGCACCAGGACGTCGGCCCGATGGGCCGCCCCGCCCGGATCGCGTACGACGGCCGTGACCCGGCCCGGCCGTACGGTCACCGCGCCCACCGCACCCGCGCGCGCGAGCCGGCGCCCCGCCTTGACCGCCGTGGCGTCCAGAGCGGCGTCCTCCAGCGCCCGCAGCCAGGCCCGCCCCCACCAGCTCCGGGCGAACCCACGGCCCCGCACCGGCGGCAGCGCCGCCAACGTGCGCCCAGCGTCACGGTCCCGCTCGTCGTCGTCACGGCTCATCGCGCCTCCCCGCGCAGTTCCACCAGTGCGGCCAGGTCCGCGTCCGTCAGCTCCGTCAGCGCGGCCTCGCCGGAGCCGAGCACCGCGTCGGCCAGCTCCCGCTTGCGGCCCAGCAGCTCCGCGATGCGGTCCTCCAGAGTCCCCTCGGCGATCAGCCGGTGCACCTGCACCGGCTGATCCTGCCCGATCCGGTACGCGCGGTCGGTGGCCTGCGCCTCGACCGCCGGATTCCACCACCGGTCGTAGTGCACGACATGCTCCGCGCGGGTGAGGTTCAGACCGGTGCCGGCCGCCTTCAGCGACAGCAGGAACACCGGTGCCTCACCGTCCTGGAAACGCCGGACCAGCTCCTCGCGGGCCGCCACGGGAGTGCCCCCGTGCAGCAGCAGCGACGCCACCCCGCGCGCCGCCAGATGCCGTTCGAGCAGACGCGCCATGCGGACGTACTGCGTGAACACCAGCACCCCCGAGCCCCCGGCGAGGACGGTGTCGAGGAGTTCGTCCAGCAGCTCCAGCTTCCCCGAGCGCCCGGCAAGCCGTGGCTCGTCCTCCTTGAGGAACTGCGCGGGGTGATTGCAGATCTGCTTCAGACCGGTCAGCAGCTGCACGATCAGACCCCGGCGCGCCATGCCGTCGGCGGCCGCGATCCGTTGCATCGTCTCGCGGACCAACGCCTCGTACAGTCCTGCCTGTTCCGGGGTGAGCGTGACGGGACGGTCGGTCTCCGTCTTCGGCGGCAGCTCGGGTGCGATGCCGGGGTCCGACTTGCGGCGCCGCAGCAGGAACGGCCGCACAAGCCGCGCCAGCCGCTCGGCGGCAGGGTCCCGGCCGGTCTCGACCGGCTGCGCGTACCGCGCGCGGAAGGTGCCGAGGCTGCCGAGCAGGCCCGGTGTCGTCCAGTCGAGGATCGCCCAGAGTTCGGTGAGGTTGTTCTCCACCGGGGTGCCGGTGAGCGCCACGCGTGCGCGTGCGTCGATGGACCGCAGCGCCCGCGCGGTCGCCGAGTACGGGTTCTTCACATGCTGGGCCTCGTCGGCCACGACCAGCCCCCACGGCACAGCGGCCAGCCCGGCGGCGTCCAGGCGCATCGTCCCGTAGGTGGTCAGCACGAACTCCCCGCGCGCGACGGCACCGAGATCACGCCCGGCGCCATGGAACCTGCGCACCGGCACCCCGGGAGCGAACCGCTCGATCTCGCGCTGCCAGTTGCCGAGCAGCGACGCCGGACAGACCACCAGCGTCGGACCGGTGGTCGAGGCCTCCCGCTGCCGGTGCAGATGCAGCGCGATCAGCGTGACGGTCTTGCCGAGGCCCATGTCGTCGGCCAGGCAGCAGCCCAGGCCGAGAGCCGTGGTGCGGGCCAGCCAGTCGAGGCCGCGCAGCTGGTAGTCCCGCAGGGTGGCGGCCAGACCGGGCGGCGGTCCGGTGGCTGGCGCGGGCTCAGCCCCGGCGAGCCGTTCCCGGAGCCGGGCGAGCCATCCCGTGGGCCGTACGTCGACCAGCCGGCCGTCGACCTGTGCCGAGCCCGTCAGCGCGGCGGCCAGGGCCTCCACGGGCGAGAGGGCCCGCTCCTTGCGGCTTCGGGCGCGCTGCGCCTCGCGCGGGTCGACCAGAACCCAGCCGTCGTGCAGCCGGACCAGCGGGCGCTTGGCCTCCGCGAGCCGGTCCAGCTCCTCCCCGCACAGCTCCCGCCCGCCCAGCGCGAACCGCCAGCGGAACGCGACCGCGCCGGCTCCTGGGAGGAACGCGGACGGGCCCGCCGGTGCACCGCTCGTCTCCGTTCCGTCGTCCGGCGGGCCGACGGCCGCGTGCGCGGTGAGGCCGCGCACGGCCTCCTTCGGCCAGTGCACCTCGACTCCGGCCGCGGCCAGCGCTCGGCCGTCCTCGCCCAGGAGTTCGGTGATCTCTTCGTCGGCGAGGTCCACGGTGTCGGGCACGGCGGCCGAGAGCAGGGGCGTCAGCGGCGGCCAGACGCGGGCCGCGCGGCGCAGCGTCAGCAACGCGTCCGCACGCGCGCGTGGGCCGAACGCACCCCGCACGTCCGCCGCCCCGGTCCACAGGCCCGCGGCATCCATGACGTCCGCCGCGCCGCTCGGCCCATGCACCTGGAGCACGGCGCGGAAGCGGACGGCAGCCTCCTCCTGCGGCGCCTCGCCGAGTCCGGGCATCTCCACCCGCAGCGACAGCCGTACGCCCGCGTCATGGGCGGTGGCGATGTCGTCGGCCCACGCCCGCAGGGCGGGCAGCCGCTGCGGCTCGGCCACGGCGTACGGAGGGCCGCCGGTCACCAGGGGCGCGGCGGGGGAGCGGGGCAGGGTGTCGGCGACCGCGTCCAGGAAGGCGCGCAGCAGCCGCTCCGGAGCGGGCAGCTGGGGTGGCCCCGACGGCGCGAGCGGCACGGCGTGCGCCTCCGGGGGCATGGCGGCGGCGCATTCACGGATCAGCTCCGTGTCCCGCGCGGACAGCGGTCCGATCCGCCAGGCGTCGTGCTCGCCCGGTGAGAGCCCCGGCAGCAGCAGCCCACGGGCCAGGAAGTGCAGGGCCAGGGCGTATGCCGACCCCCAGAAGGCACCGGCCCGGTGCACTTCGGGGAGTCCACGCACGCGCGTGAGCAGCGGCAGAGCCGCGCCCGTCGACAGCGCGAGGACCGGGCGCCGGACCCGCTCGACGCCGCCGTCCGCCGCCGGCGCGACGACGTCCAGCTCATCGGGGTATCCGTCGACGCCGCCGGGCGGAGGCGCGCCGTCCGGACGCCAGAAGGCGAACCGGCCGGCCCGGGCGGGATCGGACGGCAGGAACACGACGCCGCAGCGGGCCAGTTCGGACAGTTCGGAGGGTGGTGCGCATTGTTTGCCCTGCACGCTCTGCCGCACTCCTCAAATTTGACTACTCGGGTTGGGGTCGCCGAGGGTACAGCACGCGGAGGGTGAACGGGACATGCCGACGCCGTCGCGACGGGCGACCCTTAGGGGGCGGCCTCCGGGATGTCTCCGGGACAGGGCCGGAACAGCGGGAAGCGGGCGGCCGTTCTCAGTGCAGAAGCGGCAGCGGCCGTGAAGGAGGCGACGCTCATGTCCAAGAAGCTGATGATCGCCGTGGGAGGTGTGGCGATCGGGCTGATCCTGTTGGCCTGGCTGCCCTGGTGGGTGGTGTTCCTCGTCGTGGTCGGAGTTCCGGTCGCCGCCTATCTGGCGCTGGACCCCTCCCAGCGGCGCAGGCTCCGCCGTGTCACCCGCAAGGAACTCGGCCGCTGAGCGGCCGGGGACCCGACGGCGCGGTGGGCCGGAGGGCGAGCGCGGCTCACAGGGGTCGTACGGCCAGCTTGTCGAGCGCCTCCAGCAGGCCCGGCAGCTCGGGACCCCGGCCCACCGGCAACACCTCGCCGGGTTCCTCGTCCAGCAGCACGAACGCGATGTCGTCGGTCCGCGCCACTATCGACCAGCCGGGGCCGTCGGCGCGCAGCGTACGGGCGTCCCCGGTGGCGAAGGAGGAACGCACCCGGCCGAGCGGCGGCGGCGTGTCGAGATAGGCGCGCGCCTCCGCGAGCACTCGCCTGACGCCCTGATGGCCGCCCTGCGGCACGCTCGCTCCGCCCTCCGCGCGGGGCTCGGCAGACGCCCCCTGCGGCTCGCCGGCAGGGAGGAACTTGTCGTCGCTGATCTGCTCCCGCCACATCGCCCACTGGAGGGCGATCTCATCGGCGCCGAGGCGCCGCTGCGCAGGGCCCCACGAGCTGGTGTCCGGCGGACTCAGCGGCGCCTGGTCGCCCGCCTCCACCGCAGGGTCGTGCGGCGCGGGTACGCCCGGGGCGGCGACGGCCACCGCCAGCGGCCAGCCCGGCAGCGCGGTGACGACGGCGCGCTCGTCCGGGGACAGCTCGTACTCCATGCCGCAGTCCCAGGACGCGATCGCCACAGCGACCAGCGAGACGTCGTCGATGACGACCGTCCACCGCGCACCGTCGCCGTCCTGGCCCAGCACCAGGCCGTATCCGTCGGCCCGGGGTGGCAGGCCCAGAGCCGCACAGGCCTCCGGGTAGTCGTCGCCCAGCACGCTCGGGAACTGCGCCGGCGTCAGCAGTACCGCTGTGAGTACATACAGCGCGTCGTCTGCGGCGGCGACGGCCTTCTCGTCCGTCCCGGCCATCTCTGCCTCCCCAGTGGTTCTTCCATCGGCGCGCACCCTAATGCGGGCGGAAGGCGGTTGTCACGACTCCGCACACCACCCGGACCTGCCGGTTTCCACCTGGACGGGGCGAAACGGCCACGGTCTCCACAGGACTTCCCCAGACCGCCACTCGTCCCGGAGGGGCCACGGCTCCGGTCCGTGGGGCTGTCATTCTCGGCCGCTCCTCCGCCGCTCGGCGACGTATGCGGCACCCGTCCCGTCCCCGGCCTGCACGGCCGGCCCACCTGGACACCTCAGCGGCCGGCACCCTCGAGTGACGCGAGTGTGTCGCGCAGCCAGCCGAGTTCGGCCCGGCTCGTGGCCCGCGCGATGGTGAGAACGCCGCGCCGGAACGGATCGTCCAGCTCCTCGGCGCGCAGCGGCCGGTCGCCGTCGTAGAAGAAGCTCGCCGGCTCCTCCAGGAAGGCCAGCCGGCGGCGCAGCACGGCGGCCTGGGCGGCGGGGTCCTCCAGGTGCCGCAGGAACGCGAGCAGCGTGAACCAGTGGTTCTCGTCCGTGATCTCACGCTGCGCGGGCTCGGCGAGCCGCCGCCGCAGCTCACGTCCGCCCTCCTCGGTCAGCCGCAGCACATGGCGGGGCGCGGCCACCGCGCCGGGCTCGGTCGCCCGCGCCAGCAGACCGGCCTTCTCCAGCCGTTTGATCGCCGGGTACAGGGTGCTCTCGGCGACGGGCCGCACATGGCCGGTGAGCGCCGCGATATGCCGGCGCAGGACGTATCCGTGCAGCGGGGCGTCGTAGAGGAATCCGAGGATGGCGAGTTCCAGCATGACGGCATTCTGCGGCATGACGGTGTACATCGCCCCCTCCATACCACCTTGACGCAATACATCGGCACCGATGTATTGTCGCGGGACAGCACAGTCGGCGGGGAGAGGTGCCATGCGGCAGGCCGTATTCGACAGCGAGGGAAGCTGCGTCCGCTGGACGGAGGCGCCCGGTGCGGAACCCGCCCGGGTGTACCTCCACGGGCTCGGATCGATGTCCTCCGTCTATCACGCGCACATCGCGGCCCGGCCCGAACTGGCGGGCCGGCGCAGCCTCTTCGTCGACCTGCCCGGGCACGGAGTGAGCGACCGGCCCCAGCACTTCGGGTACACCCTGGCGGAGCACGCCGACGCGGTCGCGGCGGCCCTGGACACTGCCCAGGTCGCCGGCGCCGAGCTGATCGCGCACAGCATGGGCGGCGCCGTCGCCATCGTGCTCGCGCACCGGCGCCCCGACCTGGTGTCCCGGCTGGTGCTCACGGAGGCCAACCTGGACCCCTTCCCGCCGCCGACCGCCGGCAGCAGCGGAATCGCCGCCTATACGGAGGACGAGTTCGCCGAGCGGGAGTACGCGCGCGTGCTGGACCGCGTCGGGCCGCTGTGGGCGGCCACCATGCGGCTCGCCGATCCGCGCGCCCTGCACCGCAGCGCCGTCGGCCTGCGCCAGGGCTCCGATCCGGTGATGCGGACGATCCTGGAGGGGCTGCCCGTGGACCGCGTCTACCTGCAGGGCGAGCACAGCGGCGACCTCGCGGGCAGCGCGGACCTGGAGGCCGCCGGGGTGCGGGTGGTGACCGTGCCGGGCGCCGGCCACAACGTCATGTTCGACAACCCCGACGCCTTCGCGGCGGTCGTCGGCGGGGCGGGCTGACCCCGGGTCAGCCCTCGCGGACGGCGACCGCGAGGAAGCGGGTGTCCTCGTCGGCGTACGAGGTCATACGCCAGCCCGAACGAGCCAGGCGCGGCCGGAGGTTGGGTTCTGCCCGAAGGTCGTCGGGGGTGATCCGGCGGCCGTGGCGCGCCGCCAGCGCGGCCCGGCCGATGGGGTGGAACAGCGCGAGCGTGCCGCCCGGCCGTACCACCCTCGCCAGTTCCCGCAGGTTGTCCTCCGGCTGCGGCAGATGCGCGATCAGCCCCGCCGCGAACACGGCGTCCAGGCACCCGGAGCCCAGCGGGAGTGCGGCGACGTCGGCGAGCAGCAGCCGGCCGTCCCGGTCCCGGCCCGACCGTACGGCGGCCTCGAGCATCGCCGGCGTCAGATCGGCGCCGAGCACCACCCCGGAAGGCCCCACGGCGGCGCGCAGCGGAGGCAGTGCGCGCCCTGTGCCGCAGCCCGCGTCCAGGACCCGGTCACCCCGACGCAGCCCGAGATCCGCGACGGCGGCCGCGTAGGCGGGGCCGTCGTCGGGGAACCTGCTGTCCCAGTCGGCCGCCCGCGCGGTGAAGAACTCCCGGACATGTATGTGGTCGTCGCTCATGCTCCGCATGATCCCTCACCAACACGAGGGATGCCCCTGTGCGCATGTTCGAGCTGGACGCGATCGTTCCAGCGCATCTCAGTGTCATATTCCAACACCTTTCGAAATGCGCCCCCTTTGTGCACCCGTGCACCCCTAGCGTCCCTGGGCCATGGGACACCTGGACCACGCCGCCTTCGGCTGGCTGACCCCCGTGCTGTCATACGTGATGGCCTGCACCGGCGCCGCTCTCGGACTGCGCTGCACCGTCCGCGCGCTCGCCACCACCGGCCGCGCGCGCCGCAACTGGCAAGTCACCGCCGCCTCCGCGATCGGTACGGGCATCTGGACCATGCACTTCGTGGCCATGCTCGGCTTCCGCGTCAGTGGGACCGACATCCGTTACGACGTGCCGCTGACCATGCTCAGCCTTCTCGTCGCCATGGTCGTCGTCTGCGCCGGCGTCTTCGCCGTCGGCCGCAGTCGCGACCGCACCCGGTCACTCCTCCTCGGCGGTCTCACCACGGGTCTGGGCGTCGCCAGCATGCACTACCTGGGCATGGCCGCGGTCCGGCTGCACGGCGACGTCAGGTACGACCCCGTGCTCGTCGGGCTGTCGGTGCTGATCGCCATCGTGGCGGCGACCGCGGCCCTGTGGGCGGGGCTCAACATCAAGTCCCCCCGCGCGGTCACCGTCGCCTCCCTCGTCATGGGAGCGGCCGTCAGCAGCATGCACTACACGGGGATGTTCGCGGTGAGTGTGCGGGTGCACCCCTCCGGCGCGGCACTGCCCGGGGCAACGGCGATGCAGTTCATCTTCCCCCTCGCCGTCGGCCTCGGTTCCTACCTGTTCATCACCTCGGCCTTCGTCGCCCTCTCGCCGAGCGCCGACGAGCGCGAGGCCTCCGCCTCCGCCCAACGGCCCGTCGAGTCCCTCACCCCCTGAGGCAGTCCCGAGCGCTCCGCCCACACCCCGAGCGAGGAGGCCATGCGCCCACCCCGTACCACCCCGAACGACGGCACCCCGGAGCCGTCCCCGCACCCGCCCCGCGGCCGCCGCGCGCACGCCGGCCCGCCCGCCGACGGCTCCCTGGGCAGGGGACCGCGCCCGGCACGCGCCCGCGGAGCGCGCCGCCCCCTGCGGCCGCGGACCGTGCGCGCCAAGGTGGTCAGCCTCCTGATGGTGCCCGTCGTCTCCCTGCTCGCTCTGTGGGCGTACGCCACCGTCAGCACCGCCCAGGACGTCGCCCGGCTCCGCGAGTCCCAGCGTGTCGACGCCGAACTGCGCACCCCGGTGGCCACCGCCGTCATCGCCCTCCAGGCCGAACGCACCGCCGCCGTGCGCTACGCCACCGCCCCGCCCGGCACCGAGGGCAGCGACCTCGAAGGGCTGGCCGCCCGCACCGACCGGGCCGTGGCCGCGCTGCGGCTCGGTGACGGCAGCACCGTCGCCGACAGCCAGGAACTGCCCTCCGACATCTCCGACCGCCTCGCCGCCTTCATCCAGGGCGCCGAGCGTCTCCGTACGCTGCGCAGGGGCGTTCTCGACCACCGGACCGCCTGGAACACGACGTACGAGCAGTACACGAACAGCATCGCGGCGGCCCTCGCCGTGGACGGCACCCTCACCGCCGTCCAGCGCTCCGACACCGGCTCCGACGCGCGTGTCCTGCTCGAGTTCTCCCGCGCCGCCGAGGCACTGGCCCAGGAGGACGCCCTGCTCGGCACCGCGCGGACCGCGGGCGCGCTCCGGGGCGAGCGGCTCCGGCTGTTCAGCGCCGCCGTCGCCGCGCGCCGCACCCTCACCGACACCGCCGTCCCGGACCTCCCCACTGCCCAGCGCGCCGCTTGGCGCGCCCTCGCCGGCAGCCGTTCCTACACCGACCTCGGCCGCGCCGAGGACAAGATCGTCAACGGTGGCCCGGTCGCCGAGCCCGACGCGGCCGGTCAGGGCCTCTGGAGCGCCGCCCACGCGCGCATGCAGGACGGCATGCGGACCATCGCGCGGGACACCGGTCGTGCCGTCGCCGGACGCGCCGACCCGTTCACCCGCGGACTGCTGAGCCCGGCGGGCGCCGCCGTCCTCCTCGGCCTCGCCGCCGTCGCCGCCTCGCTCGTCATCTCCGTGCGGATCGGCCGGGCACTCGTGGTCGAACTCGTCAGCCTGCGCAACGACGCCCTGGAGATCGCCCGCCGCAAACTGCCCCAGGCCATCCGGAAACTGCGCGCGGGAGAGGAGATCGACATCCACGCGGAGGCACCCGCCGGACCACCCGCCGAGGACGAGACCGGCCAGGTCGCGGAAGCCCTCACCACCGTGCACCGCGCCGCGCTGCACGCCGCCGTGGAGCGTGCCGAACTCGCCAGCGGCATCTCCGGGGTCTTCGTCAACCTGGCCCGCCGCAGCCAGGTGCTCGTGCACCGCCAGCTCAGCCTGCTGGACCGCATGGAACGGCGCTCCGACGACCCCGACGAGCTGAGCGACCTGTTCCGTCTGGACCACCTCACCACCCGGATGCGGCGGCACGCCGAGAGCCTGATCATCCTCTCGGGGGCGGCACCCGGCCGGGCCTGGCGGCTGCCCGTCCCGTTGACGAACGTCGTACGCGCCGCCGTATCGGAAATCGAGGACTACGCGCGCGTGGAGGTACGGCAGTTCCCCGAGGCGCATATCATCGGAGCGGCGGTCGCCGACCTCACCCATCTGCTCGCCGAACTCGTCGAGAACGCGGCCCAGTTCTCGCCGCCCCACACGCGCGTACGCGTCACCGGGGAGCCCGTCGGCAACGGCTACGCCCTCGAGATCGAGGACCGCGGACTCGGCATGGGCGGCGACACCCTCTCCGAAGCCAACCGGCGCATCGAACAGTCCGATGCCCTCGACCTGTTCGACAGCGACCGGCTCGGGCTCTTCGTGGTCAGCCGGCTCGCCTCCCGGCACAGCATCAAGGTGCACCTGCGGACGTCGCCCTACGGCGGCACCACCGCCGTCGTCCTGCTGCCGACCGCCCTGCTGCACACCGGCCCGGCCGACCGCCCGCCCCGCCAGGACGAACAGACCGTCACCGAGCGGGATCGCGGGTACGCGCGCGTGTCCGGCGCCGCCCCGCCGCCGGAACCCGTCACCGTGGGCTTCGGCCGGCCCGCCCTGGCCGTCACCACCCCCGAGCCGCGCAACAGCGCCCACCCACCCCGCCCGCACCGCGCCGCCGCCCCCGAGCCGGATGCGTACGGCACCGCCCCCGGCCCAGGCGCGTACGAGCCCCCGCCACCTGGAGTGACCCCCCTGAAGCTGCACCGCCCTCCGGACGAGTCCGAGCCCTCCGACGACCTCCCGCGCCGGGTGCGCCAGGCCAGCCTCGCCCCCCAGCTGCGCCAGCAGCACACGGCAGAGGCGGACCCGTCCCCCACCCGCCACGGCGACGACCGGCGCACCCCCGAACTCGTGCGGGACCGCATGGCGGCCTACCGCGCCGGCTGGGTGCGCGGCGGGGGCCGGCAGCCGGGCCGCGGTGCCGCCCCGGAACCCGAAACGCGCAGTGACAGCAGCGAAGGAGACCCGGCATGATCCAGGACCCGAACCCGAGGACAGGGCGGCGATCCGGCGAACTGGACTGGCTGCTGGACGACCTGGTGATGCGGGTGCGCGAGGTGCGGCACGCCGTGGTGCTGTCGAACGACGGACTGGCCGTCGGCGCCTCCAGCGGACTCGCGCGCGAGGACGCCGAGCACCTCGCCGCCGTGGCGTCCGGCTTCAACAGCCTCGCCAAGGGCGCGGGACGGCACTTCGGAGCCGGCGGGGTACGCCAGACGATGGTCGAGATGGACGACGCCTTCCTCTTCGTGGCAGCCGCCGGAGACGGCTCCTGCCTCGCGCTGCTCACCGCCGTCACCGCCGACATCGGCCTCGTCGCCTACGAGATGGCGCGACTGGTCAAGCGCGTCGGCGAACACCTCTACACCCCGCCGCGCGTCACCGCGCAGCCGCCCGCCGCCGGATGAGCCGGAGAGGCACAACCGATGACCCAGACCCCCACCGGTGGTCCCCGCGAGCCGGGCAGCCAGTGGTACGACGGCGAGGCCGGGCCCCTGGTCCGCCCCTACGCCATGACCGGCGGACGCACCAAACCGGGCCCCACCGGCGTGCGGTTCGACCTGATCGCGCTGGTCACCCTCCACCCCGCCGCACCGGCGGCCGACGACGACACCGCGCTCGGACCGGAACACCGCACGCTGATCCGGCTGTGCCGCACCGAGACCCAGTCCGTCGCCGAACTCGCCGCCGACGCGGACCTGCCCGTGGGGGTGGTGCGGGTGCTCCTCGGGGACCTGTTGGAACTGGGCCGGGTGACCATCAGCCGTCCCGTGCCGCCCGCGCAACTGCCCGACGAGCGGATCCTGCGCGAGGTCATCGCGGGACTGCGGGCGCTGTAGATGAACGTACGTCGGCCCCGGTCGGCCCTTCCGAGAGAAGTGAACATGGTCTCCGAGCACTCCGGCACCGTCGACGACACCTCCGCCCTGGCGCTGAAGATACTGGTCGCGGGCGGATTCGGCGTCGGCAAGACGACCCTCGTCGGGGCCGTCAGCGAGATTCGGCCGCTGCGCACCGAGGAACTGCTCAGCGAAGCCGGCCAACTCGTGGACGACACCGACGGCGTGGACCGGAAGGTCACCACCACCGTCGCGATGGACTTCGGGCGCATCACCATCCGCTCCGGCCTCTCCCTGTACCTCTTCGGTACCCCGGGCCAGGACCGCTTCTGGTTCCTGTGGGACGAGTTGTCCCAGGGCGCGCTCGGCGCGGTGGTCCTCGCGGACACCCGGCGCCTGGAGGACTGCTTCCCCGCGGTCGACTACTTCGAGCACCGGCGCATCCCGTTCGTGGTGGCCGTCAACTGCTTCGCCGGGGCCCGGGCCCACGACGCCCACGACGTCGCCCGGGCCCTCGACCTCGACCCCGGCACCCCGGTGGTGCTGTGCGACGCCCGCGACCGGAACTCCGGCAAGGAAGTGCTGATCAGCCTCGTCGAGTACGCCGGACGCAGGCACACCGCCCGGCTGCTGGACTCGGTGGGCTAGCGCAAGGGCATTTCCGTATGAGGCAAGGAACGTCCCGCACCGGGCGATCCATCCGGCACAGGCGAGATTGCGCCCTTTCACCACGGCGTCGCCGGTCTCGAAGACCGGTTCGCCCCGGCGAGCGCGGGGGAACGGAACCGTACGAAGGGTCTCTCATCGGCGCGAACGGCCGGACCCGGCCTCGCCCGGGCTGCCTCGGAGGCGGGCGTCGGTCAGTGTGCGTCGGTCATCTTCCGGGTCAGGGGCTTGTCCTCCTTGCCCCTGCCCCGGTCGGTGGGGAAGGCTGGCCGGGAGGCTCCTCCAGCCAGGCGGAGACAGCACACGGGGAGAAGGACATGGCGCACAACCAGGGACTCGGCTGGCTCCTGGATGATCTGACCGAGCGGGTGGAGCATGTGCGGCACGTACTGGTCCTGTCCAACGACGGACTGGTCACCGGAGCGAGCACGGGCCTGCGCCGCGAGGACGCCGAGCATCTGGCCGCCGTGGCATCGGGGCTGCACAGCCTGGCCAAGGGCTCGGGACGCCACTTCGGCGCGGGCCGGGTGCGCCAGACCATGATCGAGTACGACGACGCCGTGCTGTTCGTCACCGCTGCCGGCACCGGCAGCTCGCTGTGCGTGCTCAGCGCGGCCGAGGCCGACATCGGGCAGATCGCCTACGAGATGACCCTCCTCGTCAACCGCGTCGGCGAACACCTCGCCGTCGACGCAAGGCAGCCCGAGCGCACGCCTAACCAAGAGTCCTGACCTGCGGTTTTTCGAACCACCGGGGAGTTATCCACAGGCCCGACACGGACTGCTCCGAAACGGCTACGGTGTGTGCACGGCGAACGCACCGGGCGTGAGCCACCCGAGTCCCCGGGGGAGTACGACCATGTCGGCGACCACCTTCACCGCGCACCCCACCAGCAGCTGCACGCCGAGCCGAGCCGCGAGGGAGCTGGGCCTCAAGCGCAGCGAGTTCGACCTCGCCGTGCACCTCGGCCGGATCAGGACCGTGCCCGACGAAGGGGGAGGGGGACCCGGGCGGGTGGAGCGCGCGGAACTGGACCGCCTCCGCGCCCAGGACGGCTTCCCCGAAGCCCTGCGCGAGAGCGTGCGCGTCGTCGGGACAACCGAGGGGGCCGCGCTCATGGGGATCCCGGCCGGCCGGTTCACCCGGCTCGCCCGCCTGGGCCTGTTCGTGCCCGTGCGCTTCTACCTGAACCGCTATCGCGCCGTGGTCTGGCTCTATCTGGCGGCGGACCTGCGCACCTTCGCGGCGGCCCCGGAGAACGCACACCTGCTCAAGGGGCGCACGCCCGAAGTGCTGCGCAGCCGGCTGGCGGACGGAGTGGATCTGCGCGCCCGCAACTGGCGCGGGCGTCACTTCGGCTTCCTGCTGCGTCAGGCCGCGGACCCATGGGCCCGGGCCGGGGCCGTGGCCGCCTTCCTCGCTTCCGTCGAGATCGCCGACGTGGTCAGGGACCCGTACGAACGGGCCCGGCTGAACCGCTACCGGCTTGTGGTGCCGGGAGCGGGCCAGCCCGGATCGCCCTCCGCCCATCTGGCCGAGACCATCATGACCGCACAGGACGCGGACGAGATCGAGTGGCTGCGCAGCGAACTGGCCCGGGCCGTCGAGGAGGCCCGCAGCCTCTCGCCGGCCCGGCGTCCGGCCGCGCGCCGGCCGGTGCCGAGGATGCGCACGGAGGCCCGCCCGGCCCTGCCGGCTCGGCAGCCCGCACCGGCCAGGTCGTGCCCGCCCCGGAACCAAGCGCCCCGAGCGGGTACACACCGACCGGCACGCGGGCTGCGCGGCTGGCTCCGCCGCAGAAACCCACGGCCCGCACAGGTCTGACCAAGGCGGCCGACGCCCCCGGCCCGATGTTCCCGGCCCACCGCACGCCCGGCTCCGGCCCCCGCTACAGGGACCGGAACAGACCCTCCTGGACGACCGACACGATCAGCTGCCCGGAGAGGTTGTAGATGCGGCCCCGGGCAAGGCCCCGGCCGCCCACCGCGATCGGGGACTCCTGGTCGTACAGGAACCACTCGTCCGCGCGGAACGGCCGATGGAACCACATGGCGTGGTCCAGCGAGGCCATGTCGAAGTTCCGCGGACCCCACAGCGGTTCGATCGGAATGCGGACCGCGTCCAGAAGAGTCATGTCACTGGCGTACGTGAGCGCGCACGTGTGGACCAGCGGATCGTCGCCGAGCGGTCCGACCGCGCGCATCCACACGGCGCTGCGTGGATCGGCGCCCTGGATCTCCTCGGGGTTCCAGCGCAGCCGGTCGACATACCGGATGTCGAAGGGCTGGCGGCGCGCCATCCGCTCCAGTTGCTCGGGCAGCGCGCCCAGATGCTTGCGGATCTCCTCGGTCACCGTCGGCAGCGACTCCGGGTCCGGCACCTCGCGGGCCGGCGGCAGCTGGTGCTCGAACGGTCCTTCCTCAGGCTCGTGAAAGGAGGCGGTCAGATTGAAGATCGTGCGGCCCTGCTGCACGGCCGTGACCCGCCGGGTGGTGAACGACCGCCCGTCGCGGACCCGCTCCACCTGGTACACGATGGGCACACCCGGCCGGCCCGGACGCAGGAAATACGCGTGCAGCGAGTGCACGGGGCGGTCGCCGTCCGTGGTGCGGCCGGCGGCGACCAGCGCCTGGCCCGCCACCTGGCCGCCGAAGACCCGCTGCAAGGACTCCTGCGGGCTGCGGCCACGGAAGATGTTGACCTCGATCTGCTCCAGGTCGAGCAGGTCGACCAGTCTCTCGGCCGGGTTCGTCATCGGTGGGTCTCTCCTGTGGTCAGAGCTGTCCGACAGCGGTGACGCGGACGACCGCACGTCCCTCGGCGTCCGAGGCCGTGAGGTCGATCTCCGCGCTGATCCCCCAGTCGTGGTCGCCGTTCGGGTCGTCGAAGATCTGGCGGACGCGCCACAGGGCGTTCTCCGGCTCCTCCTTGATGACCAGCAGCTTGGGACCGCGGGCGTCGGGGCCGGTGCCGAGGTCGTCGTACTCGTCCCAGTACGCGTCCATCGCCTCGCCCCACGCCTCGGCGTCCCAGCCGGACTCGGCGTCCAGCTGGCCGAGTTCCTCGACCTGGTCGAGCGCGGCCAGCTCCACGCGGCGGAACATCGCGTTGCGCACCAGGACGCGGAAGGCACGGGCGTTGGCGGTGACCGGCTTGACCTCGTCGGCCTTCTCCTGCGCCTCCTCGGCCGTCATCTCCTCCGGGTTCGCGAGCTGCTCCCACTCGTCCAGCAGGCTGGAGTCGACCTGGCGGACCATCTCGCCCAGCCACTCGATCAGATCCTGGAGGTCCTCGGACTTCAGGTCGTCCGGGATGGTGTGGTCCAGGGTCTTGTAGGCGCTGGCGAGGTAGCGCAGCACGATGCCCTCGGTGCGGGCCAGCTCGTAGAAGGAGACCAACTCCGTGAAGGACATGGCCCGTTCGTACATGTCCCGGATGACCGACTTCGGCGACAGCGGGTGGTCGCCGACCCACGGGTGGCTCTTGCGGTAGGTGTTGTACGCGTGGAAGAGCAGCTCCTCCAGCGGCTTCGGGTAGGTGATGTCCTGGAGGCGCTCCATGCGCTCCTCGTACTCGACCCCGTCCGCCTTCATCGCCGCCACGGCCTCACCGCGCGCCTTGTTCTGCTGCGCGACGAGGATCTGCCGGGGGTCGTCCAGGGTCGACTCGACCACGGACACCATGTCCAGGGCGTAGGACGGCGAGTCGGGGTCGAGGAGTTCGAACGTGGCGAGCGCGAACGTGGACAGCGGCTGGTTGAGCGCGAAGTCCTGCTGAAGGTCGACCGTGAGCCGGACGATCCGGCCCTCGGCGTCCGGCTTGTCGAGCTTCTCCACGATGCCGCCGTCGAGCAGCGAGCGGTAGATCGCGATAGCGCGGCGGATATGCCGCAACTGCTGCCTGCGTGGCTCGTGGTTGTCCTCCAGCAGGCGGCGCATCGCCTCGAAGGCGTTGCCCGGCCGGGCGATCACCGAGAGCAGCATCGTGTGCGTCACCCGGAACCGCGAGGTCAGCGGCTCCGGATCGGACTCGATCAGCTTCTGGAAAGTGTTCTCCGTCCAGCCGACGAAGCCCTCAGGCGCCTTCTTGCGCACCACCTTGCGCCGCTTCTTCGGGTCGTCGCCCGCCTTCGCCAGCGCCTTCTCGTTCTCGATGACGTGCTCAGGCGCCTGCGCGACCACAAGCCCGGCGGTGTCGAAACCGGCCCGGCCGGCCCGGCCCGCGATCTGGTGGAACTCACGGGCCCGCAGCGTGCGCACCCGGTTGCCGTCGTACTTGGTCAGAGCGGTGAAGAGCACGGTGCGGATGGGCACGTTGACGCCCACGCCGAGGGTGTCGGTGCCGCAGATGACCTTCAGCAGACCGGCCTGGGCGAGCTTCTCCACCAGACGCCGGTACTTCGGCAGCATGCCGGCGTGGTGCACGCCGATGCCGTGCCGGACGTACCGGGAGAGGTTGCGGCCGAACTTGGTGGTGAAACGGAAGTTGCCGATCAGCTCGGCGATTTGTTCCTTCTCCTCCCGCGAGCACATGTTGATGCTCATCAGCGCCTGTGCCCGCTCCACGGCCTGCGCCTGGGTGAAGTGGACGATGTAGACGGGTGCCTGCTTGGTCTCCAGCAGGTCGGTGAGCGTCTCGGTGAGCGGGGTGTACTGGTACTCGTAGGAGAGGGGCACCGGGCGGGTCGCCGAGCGGACCACCGAGGTCGGGCGGCCGGTGCGGCGGGTGAGGTCCTTCTCGAAGAAGGACACGTCACCCAGGGTCGCCGACATCAGGATGAACTGCGCCTGCGGCAGCTCCAGCAGCGGGATCTGCCAGGCCCAACCACGGTCGCCCTCGGCGTAGAAGTGGAACTCGTCCATCACGACCTGGCCGACGTCGGCGTCCTTGCCGTCGCGCAGCGCGATCGACGCCAGCACCTCGGCCGTGCAGCAGATCACGGGCGCGTCGGCGTTCACGGAGGCGTCGCCGGTGAGCATGCCCACGTTCTCGGTGCCGAAGATCTTGCACAGCTCGAAGAACTTCTCCGACACCAGCGCCTTGATCGGCGCCGTGTAGAAGGTGACCTCGTCCCGGGCCAGTGCCGCGAAGTGCGCACCCGCGGCGATCATGCTCTTGCCGGAGCCGGTCGGGGTGGAAACGATCACGTTCGCCCCGGAGACCACCTCGATCAGCGCCTCCTCCTGGTGGGGATAGAGGGTGAGGCCGCGCTCCTGGGCCCACGACTCGAAGGCTTCGTACAGGGCGTCGGGGTCGGCGGTCGGCGGCAGCTGATCGATGAGGGTCACGACCCCATCTTGCCTGTCCTTGTCCCCGAGAGGGGAATCGGCTGCGGGACCGACGATCATGGCCGCTACGCTGTGTCGCCGACGCAGCGTCAACGCACCAGGTCAACTGGTCAGCGGTACACGAGGAATGGGGCGGGAAGCGGCCATGATGGGACCAGCACACTCACTGTCGGGGGCCGCGGCCTGGCTCGGCGTCGGAGCGGCCGCCGCGGCGGCCGGGCACCCGATGCCCTGGCCGGTGCTGCTCGCCGGTGCCCTGATCTGCGCCGGCGCCGCGCTCGCCCCGGACCTCGACCACAAGGCGGCGACCATCTCGCGGGCCTTCGGCCCGATCTCCCGCTGGCTGTGCGAGATCGTGGACAAGCTGTCGTACGCCACCTACAAGACGACCAGGAAGCAGGGCGACCCGCGCCGCTCCGGTGGGCATCGCACCCTGACACACACCTGGGTGTGGGCGGTGCTGATCGGCGCGGGCTGCTCCGCGGCGGCGGTCACCGGCGGCCGCTGGGGTGTGCTGGCGATCCTCTTCGTGCACATGGTGCTGGCGATCGAGGGCCTGCTGTGGCGGGCGGCGCGCGGCTCCAGCAGCGATGTGCTGGTCTGGCTGCTGGCGGCCACCACCTCGTGGATCCTCGCCGGGGTGCTGGACAAGCCGGGCAACGGCTCGCACTGGCTGTTCACCGAGCCCGGGCAGCAGTACCTCTGGCTCGGCCTGCCGATCGTGCTGGGCGCGCTGGTGCACGACATCGGGGACGCGCTGACCGTGTCCGGCTGCCCGATCCTGTGGCCGATCCCCGTGGGCCGCAAGCGCTGGTACCCGGTGGGGCCGCCGAAGGCGATGCGGTTCCGGGCGGGCAGCTGGGTCGAGCTGAGGGTGCTGATGCCCGTGTTCATGCTGCTCGGCGGAGTGGGCTGCGCGGCGGCTCTCAACGTGATCTGATCCGTGGTCCCGGCCGCGGCTCCCGGCCGGCTCGCGTCGGCGCCGCCGTACGGGCGCGCGAGACGGGCGATGCCGGCGATGCGGCCCTCGGTGCCGGCCGTCCACGGGGGTGGTCAGCCGGGCAGGGAGTCCTCGTCGACGATGTGCATCGCGGCTTCCTCCGCGGAGGCGGCGGCGCCGTCGATGCCGACGTCGGTCGCGAGGAGGGCGGGCTCGTCGTCCTCGTGCGCCCCCTCGTCGGGGGCCACCAACCGGCCGGAACGCCGGTTGCCGACCTCGTTGTCGAGGGGTTCCCCGTCGGTGTCGTGGTCACCGATGCCGTCGCCGTCGGGCGCGGCGAGGTCGGGCAGCTCCTCGGCCAGGCGTTGGTCGAGGGTCTCGCCCGCCTGGCGTTCGGCCGCCGTCACTCCGTCGTGTTCCACGGCCCATGGCCGCTCGGGCGGGGACCAGCCGCGGTCGAGCGGATCGTCGACGCCGTCGAAGTCCAGTGTGTCCTCGACGTCGAGCACCCCCGAGTCCTCCCGGATCTCCGAGGGATCGGGCTGGTAGACGTCGTCCCCCCAGCCGCCGGCGCTGTCCACGGGTACCTCCATCTGGTGAGGACGGCCGCGTACCGCCGAGACGGGGCGCGGGCCGTCGGCACAGGTGCCGCACGACGGGGACCAGCTGGTTCCCGGGTGTGCCACGAACCGGTGCCGTTCTCCAGACTTCCACCCCTGCTCGGGACCGCGCAACGTCACGGGCCCCGCCCGGGGCCCGAGCAGCCGCACTCCGGGTCCGCGGTCCCTGACGGGCCCCGGCACAGCCCGCACCCGCACCGCCGCCACGGGCCCGGCGCGCCCCCGGGCCGGCCGCCCAGGCACCGTCGGCACCGGCATCGGTCCCGCCGGTTTCCCGACGTCCCCGGCCGCCCGGCGCCGGCGCCCGCCCGAGCAGCGGGCGCCGACGGAAGCGGTCGAAGGGCCTCAGCCGTGCCAGGAGCGCCACAACGCGGCGTACGCGCCGTCCGCCGCGACCAGCTCGGTGTGGCTGCCCAGCTCGCTGATGCGGCCGTTCTCCACCACGGCGATCATGTCGGCGTCGTGCGCGGTGTGCAGCCGATGGGCGATGGCGACCACCGTCCGGCCGTCGAGGACACGCGCCAGCGAGCGTTCCAGATGGCGGGCCGCGCGCGGGTCGAGCAGGGAGGTCGCCTCGTCCAGGACCAGCGTGTGCGGGTCGGCCAGCACCAGCCGGGCCAGCGCGATCTGCTGGGCCTGCGCCGGTGTCAGCGCGAGCCCGCCGGAGCCGACCTCGGTGTCCAGGCCGTCGTCCAGCGCCCGTGCCCAGCCGTCCGCGTCGACCGCGCCCAGGGCCGCCCACAGCTCGGCGTCCGTGGCGCTGGTGCGGGCCAGCAGGAGGTTGTCGCGCAGGGAGCCGACGAAGACGTGGTGCTCCTGGTTGACGAGGGCGACATGCGCGCGGACGCGTTCCGCGGGCATCCGGGACAGCTCCGCCCCGCCCAGGGTGATCCGGCCGTCCCGCGGCGCGTAGATGCCGGCGAGCAGCCTGCCCAGGGTGGACTTGCCGGCGCCGGAGGGGCCGACCAGGGCCAGCCGGGTGCCCGGCGCCACCTCCAGGGAGACATGGCGCAGCACGTCGACGCCCTCCCGGTAGCCGAAGTGCACCCGGTCGGCGTGCACGTCCCGCCCGTCGGGGGCCAGCGTGTCCTCCCCGGCGTCCGGTTCGATCTCCCGCACCCCGACCAGCCGGGCCAGCGACACCTGGGCCACCTGCACCTCGTCGTACCAGCGCAGGATCAGGTTCACCGGGTCGACCAGCATCTGCGCGACGAGCGCGCCGGTGGTCAGCTGGCCGACGCCGATCCAGCCTTGGAGGACGAACACGCCGCCGACCATCAGGACCGAGCCGAGCACGATGGCATGCACGGCACTGATGACCGGGAAGAGCACCGACCGCAGCCAGAGCGTGTAGCGCTCCCAGGCCGTCCACTCCTTGATCCGCTGCTCCGACAGGGCGATGCGGCGGTCCCCGAGCCGGTGGGACTCGACGGTGCGGCCCGCGTCGACGGTCTCGGCGAGCGCGGCGGCGACAGCGGCGTACCCGGCGGCCTCGGAGCGGTAGCCGGAGGGGGCGCGCTTGAAGTACCAGCGGCACCCGGCCACCAGCACCGGCACGGCCAGCAGCACGGCGGCCGCCAGCGGCGGTGCCGTGACGACGAGCCCGCCGAGCAGCAGCAGGGCCCACACGAAGCCGATCGCCAGCTGGGGCACCGCCTCCCGCATGGCGTTGGCCAGCCGGTCGATGTCGGTGGTGATGCGGGACAGCAGGTCGCCGGTGCCCGCCCGCTCCAGCACCCCCGGCGGCAGCCCGACCGAGCGGACCAGGAAGTCCTCCCGCAGATCGGCCAGCATCCGCTCGCCGAGCATCGCGCCCCGCAGCCGGACCTGCCGGACGAACACCGCCTGCACGGCCAGCGCGAGCAGGAACAGTCCGATGCTCCATCCGAGACGAAGATCCCGCGCGTGGCCGGACACCCGCTCGACCAGCCCGCCCAGCAGGTACGGCCCGACCATGGAGGCGACCACGGCCACCGTGTTGACGGCGATGAGCAGCAGGAAGGACCGGCGGTGCCGGCGGAACAGTGCGACGACGTAGGTCCGTACGGTCGCGGCCGTACCGACGGGCAGGGTGGTGGCGGTCGTCGGGGCCGCCGGGTCGTAGGCCGGCGGCGCAACGCCGATCATGCGCTCTCCTCGATCTCTTCCAGCTCCTGGAGGGCGTCCAGCAGAGCGCCCTCTTCGGCGGCGGCCAGCTCCTCCTCGGTGTCCCGGGTCACCACGGCCCGGTACCGCGGCTCGCCGGCGACCAGCTCCCGGTGCGGGCCGGTCGCGACCACCTCGCCCTGGTGGACCAGCGCGACCCGGTCCGCGCGGTCGAGCAGCAGCGGGGAGGAGGTGAACACCACCGTCGTCCGTCCCGAGCGCAGCCGGCGCAGACCGTCCGCGATACGGGCCTCGGTGTGCGAGTCGACGGCGGAGGTCGGCTCGTCCAGCACCAGCACCTCGGGGTCGGTGAACAGCGACCGGGCCAGCGCCAGCCGCTGCCGCTGGCCACCGGAGAGCGAGCGCCCGCGCTCGGTGATCCGCGCGTCCATCGGGTCGTCGGCGCCCAGCGATCCCTGGACGAGCGCGTCCAGGACGTCCGCGCACTGGGCCGCCGCCAGCGCGTCCGCGGCCTGTACGGCACCGGATGCGGGCACGTCGAGCAGTTCGCGCAGGGTGCCGGAGAGCAGCACCGGGTCCTTGTCCTGCACGAGGACCGCGGTCCGGGCGCTGTCCAGCGGCAGCTCGTCCAGCGGCACGCCGCCGAGGAGCACCGAGCGGCCCGGTTCGGCGGGGTGGCCGCCCAGCCGGTCCGCGAGCCGGCCCGCCGCGTCCGGGTCGCCGCACACCACGGCGGTGAGCCGGCCCGCGGGCGCGAGCAGACCGGTCTCGGGGTCGTACAGATCGCCGCTCGGTTGCTCGGCCGCGCGGACTCCGTCCGTGGCCGTGGGCCGTTGCAGGGACAGCACCCGCGCGGCCCGCTTGGCCGAGGGCCGGGAGAAGGAGTACGCCATGGCGATCTCCTCGAAGTGCCGCAGCGGATAGTTGAGGATCATGACCGCGCTGTACACGGTGACGAGTTCACCGACCGCGATCCGTCCCTGGCGGGCGAGGTGGATGCCGTGCCAGACGACCGCGATCAGCAGCAGCCCGGGCAGCAGCACCTGGATGGCCGAGATGAGCGACCACATGCGGGCGCTGTGCACCGCGGCGTGCCGCACCTCCTGCGAGGCGCGGCGGTAGCGGTCGAGGAACAGTTCCTCGCCGCCGATGCCGCGCAGCACGCGCAGTCCGGCGACCGTGTCCGAGGCCAGCTCGGTGGCGCGGCCGGCCTTCTCGCGCTGGACATCGGCGCGGCGGGTCGCCCGAGGCAGCAGCGGCAGCACCGCGACCGCCACGACGGGCAGGCCGACGGCGACCACCACACCCAGCGCGGGCTGGTACACGAGCAGGCCGACGCAGACCACGACGACCGTCACCGCGGCCGCGGTGAACCGGGAGACGGCCTCCACGAACCAGCCGATCTTCTCGACGTCACCGGTGGAGACGGCCACCACCTCACCGGCGGCGACCCGCCGGGTCAGTGCGGAGCCCAGATGGGCGGCCTTGCGTGCGAGGAGCTGCTGGACGCGGGCGGCGGCGGTGATCCAGTTCGTGACGGCGGTCCGGTGCAGGAAGGTGTCACCGAGGGCGATGCCCGTCCCGCACAGCGCCAGCAGACCACCCGTCAGGGCGAGCCGGGTGCCGGAGCGGTCCACGACCGCCTGTACGGCGAGGCCGACACAGAAAGGGAGGGCGGAGACGGAGACGAAGTGGAGCAGGCCCCAGGCGAGCGACTTCAGCTGCCCGCCCAGCTGGTTGCGCCAGAGCCACCACAGGAATCGAGGACCCGAGCGCGCGTCGGGAACGCCCGGATCGGAGTACGGAAGGTCTTGAATCTGCATGAGGTCTGACGTCCCAGTGGCTCGTGTCAGCGGAGGGGGAGAGGAATGGGGGCGAGGGGGGAGTGCAAGGCGAAGGGCGGCACCAAACCGTGCAAGGTTCGCTTCGGGGCGCTGCGGATTTCAACCGGTTTTCTCGGCCGCTCCGCACAGTTCGCCGACTTTCCGCCACGGGCCCGCGGGGCCCCGTTCCGGCCGTCCCGCACCCCGTCACCCGAATGTCCAGAAGATCACACAAGCAACGGGTATGTGATGCACGATGATTGAGTGCAGAGCGACAGCGTGCGGCGAATGACGGTCGCGGTGGCGACCCTTGGAACACTCTTGGCATCCGTGTCCGCGTGCGACACGGACAACCCGGGGCCGCCCCGGACCGGCGGAGCGCCGGGTCCGAGCGGCGGGCTCCCGAAGAGTCCGGCCGTGTCGGAGCCCCCGGCGACGGATCCGGCCCGTATCCCGGGGGTGGGCGACCGCCTCTTCCGGCAGATCCCCGCGGACTCCCGCCAGGTGGTGGCCGTCTACGGGGAGGGTGCGGACTCGGCCGACTCCACGGTCGTGCTGTACACCCGGCAGGGCGCGGAATGGCGGCCGGTGGGCAGCTGGCCCGCGCACAACGGCCGCAACGGCTGGACGGCGGACCATCATATGGGCGACGAGCGCAGCCCCGTCGGTGTGTTCACGCTCTCCGACGCGGGCGGGGTGCTCTCCGACCCGGGCACGAAGCTGCCGTACGACCAGGACGAGGACGCCTACTCCCCGCCGTTCGAGGGCGAGGAGCATCAGCATGACTTCGACTACGTCATCGCCATCGACTACAACCGCGCCCGGGGTACCGCCCCCGACGACCCCACCCGCCCGGAGGGGGACGACAAGGGCGGCAGCATCTGGCTGCACGTGGACCATGACAGCGGCACCTCGGCGTGCATCAGCGTCTCCGCGGAGGCCATGCGGTTCCTGCTGCGCAGGCTCGACCCGGCCGGGCATCCGGTGATGGTGATGGGGGACAGGGACGACCTGCGCGCCTGACCGGCCCGGCTTCCGTCCGCCACCGCCCGTGCGCGGCCGAACCGTGGCGGGTGGCATTGCGGACGGGGTGGCGGCCCCGTTAGAACACCGGGCATGAAGAGACGGATAGTCATGTCCATGCTCACAGGGGCAACCCTCCTGCTGAGCACGTTCCTCGGCGCGGGGGCGGGAACCGCCCAAGCCGCCGACGTGCCCGCCGAGTTCGGCACCGACTGGCACGACCCGGTGACGGCGGAACCCCCCGTCGAGCGGCCCCACACCACGTCGTGCCAGGTCACCCTCGCCGACGCCCAGTTCCGTGACTTCACCCCCTACCGGAGCGCCTACACCCCGCCGCAGGGCTGCGGCGACCACTGGAGCAAGGTCGTCCTGCGCCTGGACGGCAAGGTGAAGGGACGACAGTACGACCGGCTCGGCTATCTGCACGTCGGCGGGGTCGAGATCCTGCGCACCTCCACCCCGGAGCCCTCGCCCGACGGCATCGAGTGGCATGTCGAGAAGGACGTCACCCGCTACAGCGACACCTTCCGCAGCCCGCAGGACGTCGAGACGCTGATCGGCAACGTCGTGAACGACACCTACACCGGTGTCATCGACGTGCACGTCACTTTGACCTTCTACGCGGGCCGTCCCGCCGAGCGGACCCCCGACCGCGTCCTGACCCTCGCCGGCGCTCCCGGCGGCACCACCCTCACCGCCCCGCGCAACAGCGAGCGGATCGTCGCCGAGGTGTACGCCACCGGATCGGGCGGCGGCTGTGAGGAGTTCTGGTATCTGACCGTGGCCGACCCGGCGTCGTACTCCTGCAAGGCCGACCACGGGCCCTACCGCGAGGTGCAGATCACGGTCGACGGCCGGCTCGCCGGGATCGCCGCGCCCTACCCCAACGTCTGGACCGGCGGCTGGTCCAATCCCTTCCTCTGGTACGTCGTCCCGGCCCCGCACGCCTTCGACGTCCGGCCGATCCAGTACGACCTGACGCCGTTCGCCGCGCTGCTCGACGACGGCCGGCCGCACCGCGTCGAGGTCTCCGTGGCCGGTGTCCCGGCCGGGCAGTCCGGCTGGAGCACCCCGGTGAACGTCCTGGTCTGGCAGGACGCGCACCGCGACCGGCTCACCGGCGCCGTCACCGAGGACACGGCGACCGATCTCGCCAACTCCTCCGTCTACACGCCGGGTGCGGAGAACCGCGTGGACACCCGGGCGGGGCACCGGCTCACCGTCTCCGGCTACCTGGACACCTCGCACGGCCGCGTGACCACCACCGTCACCCGGACGCTCGGCAACACCTCCGCGCACCGCTGGACCGACGGCGAGAACACGGACGGACTCGACGCGACCTGGACCGACGACGAGACGGTCACCGTCGCGGGGCACGGTCCCGTGCGGACGACGCACACGCAGCGGACGTACGCCATGAACGGCGCCACGACCCTCGGCTCCGACAACCGGCTGCGCACCGTGCTGACCCTCGGCGACCGCGCCTCGGTCACCGAGGAGCGCGACGGGCGCCGCACGGTGTGGTCCCGGCTCGACGACACCTATCGCGGCGACGCCGCGTACACGCTCGACGTCCCGCGCGACCAGCGGCACGCGGTCGGCACATCGACCGAGCGCTATCGGCTGTACGGCTCGGACGGCTGCTACGACCGCTCGCTGACGTCGGTCCAGGGGGTGCTGACGGAGGATCGCGACCGCTGCTGAGGCGGCAGGGGTGCGCGGCGGCCGGGGCCGGAGCAGGCCACAGCCGTCCCCTGGCCGCACGCCCCGGCTGTCAGCAGCGCTTGGCCGTCTCCCCGTCGACCAGCGTGTCCAGCAGCACGCCCAGCACCTCACGCTCCTTCTCGGTCAGCGGGGCGAGTATCTCCTCGGCCGCCGAGTGGCGGGCGCCGCGCAGCTCGCGCAGGGTCGCGCGGCCGTCGTCCGTCAACTCGATCCGGGTCACGCGGCGGTTGGACGGGTCCGCCACCCGGCGCACCTTGCCGCTCGCCTCCAGCCCGTCGACCAGCGTCGTCACCGCGCGCGGCACCACTTCCAGGCGCTCGGCGAGATCGGCCATGCGCGGGGGTGAGCCGTAGTGCGCGAGGGTGCGCAGCAGCCGGGACTGGGCCGGGGTGACACCCAGCGCGCGCTGCTCCAGATGGCGCTTCTGGATGCGGTGCACCCGGCGGGTGAGCCGCAGCAACTGCTCCGCGAGCAGGCCCTCGGGATCGGGGGAGGTCATGCGGGAACAATATCAGGATGCCGTTCATTGTGAGTATAGGTAACAATGAGCTACGATCCGTTCCGTCATCGTCGGCCGATCCCTGACCGGCGCCTGCCGACCTCCGTAGGAGCCCATGCATCCCGACCGTGAACCCTCCTGGACCCCGCCTGCCGACGCCAAGGAACAGCCGCGGCAGGTGCGTCGCATCCTGAAGCTCTTCCGTCCCTACCGTGGACGGCTCGCGATCGTCGGCCTGCTGGTCGGCGCCTCCTCGCTGGTCTCGGTGGCCACACCGTTCCTGCTGCGGGAGACCCTCGACGTCGCGATCCCGCAGGGCCGCACCGGTCTGCTGAGCCTGCTCGCGCTGGGTATGATCCTCAGCGCGGTCCTGTCCAGCGTCTTCGGTGTGCTCCAGACGCTGATCTCGACCACCGTCGGCCAGCGCGTCATGCACGACCTGCGCACCGCCGTCTACGGCCGGTTGCAGCGCATGTCGCTCGCCTTCTTCACCCGCACCCGCACCGGTGAGGTGCAGTCCCGCATCGCCAACGACATCGGCGGCATGCAGGCGACGGTCACCTCCACCGCCACCTCCCTGGTCTCCAACGTCACCAGCGTCGTCGCCACGATCGTCGCGATGGTGGCCCTCGACTGGCGGCTGACCGTCGTCTCGCTGCTTCTGCTGCCGGTGTTCGTCTGGATCAGCCGGCGGGTCGGCAACGAACGCAAGAAGATCACCACCCAGCGGCAGAAGCAGATGGCCGTGATGGCCGCCACCGTCACCGAGTCGCTGTCGGTCAGCGGCATCCTCCTCGGCCGCACCATGGGCCGCTCCGACTCGCTGACCACGTCCTTCGCCGAGGAGTCCGAGCGCCTGGTCGACCTCGAGGTGAGAGCGAACATGGCCGGCCGCTGGCGCATGGCCGTGATCACGATCGTCATGGCCGCGATGCCCGCCGTCATCTACTGGACCGCGGGCCTCGCCCTCCAGCTCGGCGGCCCGGAGGTCTCCCTCGGCACCATCGTCGCCTTCGTCTCGCTCCAGCAGGGTCTGTTCCGCCCGGCCGTGAGCCTCCTCGCGACCGGCGTCCAGATCCAGACCTCGCTCGCGCTCTTCCAGCGCATCTTCGAGTATCTGGACCTGCCGATCGACATCACCGAGCGCGAGCGGCCCGTCCGCCTGGACCGGATCAAGGGCGAAGTCCGCTTCGAGGACGTGGAGTTCCGCTACGACAGCGACGACAGGACGCGCCCGGTCCTGGCCGGCATCGACGTCACGGTCCCGGCCGGCGACAGTCTCGCCGTCGTCGGACCGACCGGCGCCGGCAAGTCCACCCTCGGCTATCTGGTGCCGCGGCTCTACGACGTCACCGGCGGCCGGGTCACCCTGGACGGCGTCGACGTCCGCGACCTCGACTTCGACACCCTCGCGCGCGCGGTCGGCGTGGTCTCCCAGGAGACGTACCTCTTCCACGCCTCGGTCGCCGAGAACCTGCGCTTCGCCAAGCCGGACGCCACCGACGAGGAGCTGCACGCGGCGGCGAAGGCGGCCCAGATACACGACCACATAGCCGCGCTGCCGGACGGCTACGACACGGTCGTCGGCGAACGCGGCCACCGCTTCTCCGGCGGCGAGAAGCAGCGCCTCGCCATAGCCCGCACCATCCTGCGCGACCCGCCGGTCCTCATCCTCGACGAGGCGACCAGCGCGCTCGACACCCGGACCGAGGCCGCCGTCCAGGAGGCCATCGACGCCCTGTCGGCGAACCGGACGACGATCACCATCGCCCACCGTCTGTCCACCGTCCGCGGCGCCGACCAGATCGTGGTCCTGGACTCCGGGCGGGTCGCCGAACGCGGCACCCACGAGGAGCTGCTGGAGCGCGACGGGCGGTACGCGGCCCTGGTGCGCCGGGACGCTCAGCTGGAGCCGACGAGCTGATGCGGGAGGCGGCGATCTCGCGCGACAAGGAGACGCTACCGCCGACAAACTGACTATATGCCGGGTTTGTAGTGATATGCGTATTACCGTGCCTGCATGCAGCTGAAATCTCCGCCACGGAACACGATCCGACTGACCCGCCGGGGCAGGCTCGTCCTCGTCGTGGCCGGCGCCGTCGTGGCCGGCACCGCCGTGGCGGTGCCGCTGCTGACCCTGGGGGCCGCACCCGAGGAGCCCAAGCCCACCATGCTGGTCATCCCGGAGGGCTGGCGCGCGGGCCAGGTGTACGAGGCCGTCGACCGCGCCCTTGAGCTGCCCCCCGGCAGCACCCGCAAGGCCGTCGGCAGGGCCGGCCTGAAGCTGCCGAACGACGCCGGGGGCAACCCCGAGGGCTATCTCTTCCCGGCGACCTATCCCATCCGGAAGGGAGAGACCCCCGAGTCCGTGCTGCGGTTCATGGTCGACACCGCCAACCGGAAGTTCAACGGCCCGACGCTGACGGCCGGTTCGCAGCGCCACACCATGAGTCTCTACCAGGCCGTCACCATCGCCAGCATCGTCCAGGCCGAGGCCGCGACCAAGGCCGACATGGGCAAGGTCGCCCGGGTGGTCTTCAACCGGCTGGAGCGCGGAATGCCGCTCCAGATGGACTCCACCGTCAACTACGCGCTGAACCGCAGCACCGTCCGCACCAGCCAGGACGACACCAGGATCGAGAGCCCGTACAACTCCTACCAGCGCATGGGGCTGCCGCCGACGCCGATCGACAACCCCGGCGAGGAGGCGATGCGCGCCGCGGTCAACCCGACGCCGGGCGACTGGCTGTACTTCGTCACCGTCAAACCCGGGGACACCCGCTTCACCGCCGACTACCCGGCGCACATGCGCAACGTGGCCGAGTTCAACGCCCTCCACCAGGGGACGGGCCAGACGCAGACACCGAGCGGCGGTCCGCAGCGGCCCCCGGTCGCCGCGCAGGACGCGGGCCGCTGAACCGGCGGGACGTCACGCGGCGACGGCCTCCTCCCCGGCCAGCAGCCGCCGGATGTCCCGTACGGCCGCCCGCCCGGCCCTGTTCGCGCCGATGGTGCTGGCCGAGGGGCCGTACCCGACCAGATGGATCCGCGGATCGGCCGCCACCCGGGTCCCCGCCAGCCGGATACCGCCGCCCGGCCCGCGCAGCCGCAACGGCGTGAGATGGTCGAGCGCGGCCCGGAACCCGGTCGCCCAGAGGATCACATCGGCGTCCACCCGCCGGCCGTCGTCCCAGGCCACCCCGTCCGGGGTGATCCGGTCGAACATCGGCTGCCGGTCCAGCACCCCGTCCGCGAGCCCCTGCCGGACGGCGTCGTTCAGCGGCAGCCCGGTGACCGAGACGACGCTGAGCGGTGGCAGCCCCTGGCGCACCCGTTCCTCCACCAGCGCGACCGCGGCGCGGCCCGCCTCCTGGTCGAAGGGCCCGGCGCGGAACACCGGAGGCCGCCGGGTCACCCAGGTCGTGGCGGCGGCGAACGGGGCCAGCTCCAGCAGGTGCTGGGTGCCCGAGGCACCACCGCCCACCACCACGACCCGCAGCCCCGCGAACTCCTCGGGCCCCGCGTACTGCGCGGTGTGCAACTGCCGTCCGCGGAAGGTCTCCTGCCCCGGATAGCGCGGCCAGAACGGACGGTCCCAGGTGCCGGTGGCGTTGATCAGCGCCCGCGTCGACCACACGCCGTCCGAGGTCTCCACACGCAGCCGTCCCGCGTCGCCCTCGCGCACCGCCCGCACATCGACGGGGCGCCGTACCCGCAGGTCGAAGACGCGCTCGTACCGGTCGAAGTACTCGCCGATCACCTCCGCCGACGGCCGCGCCGGATCGGCGTCCGTCAGCTCCATGCCGGGCAGCGCGTGCATCCCGTGCACCTTGCCGTACGTCAGTGAGGGCCACCGGAACTGCCAGGCGCCGCCCGGTCGGGGGGAGTGGTCGAGCACCACGACGTCGCGGCCGGGCTCGAAACCGGTGCGCCGCAGATGGTAGGCGGCCGCCAGCCCCGCCTGACCGGCGCCGATGACCACAACCTCGACCTCGCGTGATTCGTTCACGCTTCCACTAACAGGGTGCCGGACCCAGATCTTCCCGCTGCCGCGCCGCTCGCTGCCTGACCATCCGGACCCGGTGGCACCCGCCCCTTGCCCCTCGGCGCCGCAGGTCACGAAGGCTCCACTGTTATCGTCGGACGCAACGGCCCGCGTCTGTCGGCCGATGGCATGTCTCAAGGGGGATCAGTGACGACCGCAGCACAGCGGTCCGCCGTTTCCGGCGTCATACGTCCGACCGGCGCCGCCGAGGCCCGGGCCGGTGCCGCCCGGTGAGCCGCCGAGCACGCAAGGCCGCCCCCGCCACCGACGGACCGGCCCGCTGTACCGTCACCGTCTGCCGCGGCTGCTGCTGCGGCACCGCGAAGATCCCCGGCATCGACCACGCCGCTCAGCTGGCCGGGCTGCGCCACGCGCTCGACGGCCTTGCGCAGGTGCGGGTGACCGACTGCCTGGACGCCTGTGAGCAGGCGAACGTCATCGTCGTCCAGCCCTCCGCCGCCGGCCGGGTGGCCGGCGGCCGCCCGGTATGGCTGGGCCTGGTCAACGACCCCGACGCCGCCGACGACATCGCCACCTGGATCGAAGCCGGCGGCCCCGGTCTCGCCGAGCCGCCCGGCGTGCTCGACCTGTACGCGTTCACCCCCTCCCGCCGCATCAGCCGAGGCGTCGACGGCTGACGTCACAGGCCGAAGGGCCCGCGTGACCGGTGCTCAGCGAAAACCCGTTGGCGAAGTCATGGCGGCCACTGCTACGTTTCGGAAGGCCGTGCAAGAGAGCGAGGAGGTGGTACCCGTGAACGTATCGACATGGGTGCTCCCCTCCGGGGTCACGGTCGGGCGATAGGTCGTCCGGGAGCGCCGTTCCATGGCACTCCCGAAAGGCACGACCATGCACGTCACTTCTGCCCGGCGTCTCGACGACGCTGTCCTCGAACGCGAATTCACCCTCGGCGAGATCCCCGGCATCCTGTGGACGCCCTCATCCGCATCCGCACCGACGCCGCTGATCCTGCTCAGCCCCCCTCCTCTCGGGCTGCGCACGGCGTACCCCCGGCTGGCGGCCCGGGCCCGGAACTCCGCGGCGGACGGCTTCGCCACGGCCACCATCGAGCTCCCCGGAAGCGGCGAGCGGCCCCGTCTGCCCGGCGCCGAGCAGGCTCGCGCCGATCTGCGCCGGGCTATTGAGGCCGGTGAGCCGGTCAGCGACGAGATCATCGACGCCCTCATCCTCCCGCTGGTCGACCAGGCGGTCCCGGAATGGCAGGCCGCCCTGGACGCCCTCCTGTCGCTGCCCGAGATCGGCGGTCCGGTCGGATACTCGGGGGGAGTGATCTCCATCGGAACCCGGCTGGCGGCGGTCGAGCCGCGCATCTCGGCCGCTGTTCTGTTCGCCGGGAGCCTCGTCCCTCGCGCCATGTTCGAGGAGGCCCGCCAGGTCACCATCCCGCTGCACGTCCTGTTGCAGTGGGACGACGAGGGGAACGACCGGCAGGCGGCCCTGGACCTGTTCGACGCCTTCGGCTCCAAGGAGAAGACGCTGCACGCAAATATGGGCGGCCATACCGGTGTTCCGCAGTTCGCGGCGGATGCCGCGGCCCAGTTCTTCACCCGACACCTGAAGTGAGGCCCAGCCGTCCGGCCACCGGCGAACACTAGCCGTGCCGGCCCATGGGTCGACGCCGAGCCGGGCCGCGCCACCGGAGAGGGGGCGCGGCCAGGCGCCCGTCCGGTGGCCGAGCCCGGCCTCGGCCAACACCCGCTCGGCGCCGCAGCGTTCGGGCATGTACCCCCTTCCGGGGCGTCGGCCGGGGCGCCGGAAAGGCCACGCCGCATCTCGCTCCGTGGACCGCCGGTATCAGAACCGGCCGTGCCGGGGAGTGTGGATCCCGGCTCATGGGTCAGGATGACCTCATGCCAGATGCCTTCACCACCCGGACGCTGAACGTCTCCACCGGTACGCGGGAGCGCGTCGTCGACCTCACCCAGGACTGCGAGGACTTCCTGCGGGAGGCGGCGGCCGGCCGCGACGGCCTGCTGAACATCTTCGTCCCGCACGCCACCGCCGGGGTCGCGGTCATCGAGACCGGTGCCGGCAGCGACGACGACCTCCTCGCCGCCCTGCACAGCCTGCTCCCCGCCGACGACCGCTGGCAGCACCGGCACGGCAGCCCCGGGCACGGCCGCGACCACGTCCTGCCGGCCATCGTCCCGCCGCACGCGACCCTTCCCGTCATCGCCGGCCGGCTGGAACTCGGCACCTGGCAGTCCGTCTGCCTGGTGGACACCAACAAGGACAACCCGGACCGCACGGTGCGGCTGAGCTTCCTCGGCTGACCGAGCCGATCGTGGCGGAGGGAGCGGCCGCGCCTCACAGCCGATAGGCGAAGCGGAGCGCGCCGCCCTCCTCGCGGTAGAGCCCGCGGCCGCGCTCGCTGAACGGGTTCGGCAGCATGCGCACCTGTCGGTGTTCCGCGTCCAGCACCGAGGTGACCACCAGGATCCGCCAGCGGTCACTGCCGGCGTACTTCTGCGCCGCCCGCACCTCGGTTTCGCCGAGCTCGATCCGCCCGCCCGGCCCCTGGGTGGCCTTGACCTCGTACAGCCGCGGACTCCTGCCGGAGCCGACCGTGAAGTCGTAGCCGAGGCTGTCGTCGCCAGGGCCGGGGAAGACGTGAGCCCGGTTTCCGGAGACCCAGCTCGTCTCGTCGGTCGCCCGGTCCTGTTCGCGCAGCCATTGGTACGCGTACCACTCGCCGACGAAGCCGATCGCCGAGCGCTGGGCCGACGACAGCCCGCGTTCTGCTTCGACGCGCCCGCCTGGCCGTTCACCCGAGGGGCCGGCCGTCCTCCGGGGCGGGATCGGCTTCAGCGCGGCCCAGCGCCATCGGGGGCTGCCGTGGAGCGGGTCGGTTTCCAGAGTGCGGCGCAGCTCCGCGGCCAGCTCGGAGAAGTCGCCGGACTCGATGTCGAAGTCCCGTTCGCCGAGGGAGATGATCCGCTTGCGCTTGGCCCGTTCGGTGCGGGCCCGCTCCGCGGCGTTCCGTGCTCGGTCCAGCTCGGCCGGGGTGAGCCCGTGCACCCGGGGATCCGAGGAGGCGTCCATCCCCGCCGGCCACTGTCCGAGGGCCGCGAGCCAGCCGACGACATCGTCCGCCGAGAGCTCACGGAAGTCGAGCGCGCCCGCCTCGTCCAGCAGGGCGGTGATCTCCTCCGCGGCGGCCGCCTTCGCCAGCGCCGCGGGCAGCGGCTGTTTCGCGGCGTTGACCAGGGCGACCAGGTCGGGTGCCGCCTTGGCTATGACCGCGTGGTTGTGGCTGCGCACCCTGTCCATGGCGGCAAGCCGTTCGCCCTTGGCCGGGGCGGGCGCCCCCAGCCGGGCGGTGAGTGCCTCTTCGACGTGGGCCCGCAGCAGGCCGTCGTCGGCGGTGTCGACGGTGAGCGCCCACTCCTGCGGAGCCGTGATCCATTTCAGGGAGCGGAGGGCGGGCCAGTCGGCGATGGGCCTGCGATGGTCGAACTCTTCCCGACGGGCCCAGCGCAGCCGGTCGATGAGGACGCCGCGACCGAAGTCCACGTACCGGCGTACGGCCTCGTCGTGGGCCTCGGCGTGGCTGATCGGGCGGTACCGGGGCGCGAGCCCCGCCAGGGTGCGGTTCAGGTCCGCGAAGTCGACCTCGGCCACGTTCCGGAGGCCGTCGATGTCCCGCGCGTCGCGCGCGGCCTCGATGAGCTGCGCGGCGGGCAGTGGAAGGGCGCCCTCGTACGGTGCGAGGCGGGCGAGGAACTCCCGGGCGTCGGCCGGAGCAGGCTCCGTCAGCTCCCTGGCCCTGCCGGCGCCGAGCGCGTGGACGAGGAAGGGGTGGCAGCGCTCCAGCACTCCCGCCAGGGAGCCGTCGAGGCGGTGGGCGGTCTCCCCGACCTGGTCGACGGAGAAGTCGAGCGCTGCTGCGAGCTGCCGCTCGGTCGGCTTGTCGAGGGACGCGTGCCACCGCTCCAGTTCGCGGGCGGCGAGCTTGAGCGGGACGGCGTACGTCGGACGGTCCAGGACCTGGCTGACCGCGTAGCCGGTCCGGGCCACGAAGTCCCAGGAGAGGGGCAGGTCCGGGGTGAGGACCAGCGGGTGCGAGGGGTCGGGCAGGGGCAGCATGCCGTCCTGCCGTTCCGGGAGTTCCACGTCCGCCCCGTCGAGGGTGATCTTCAGCGAGAGGTAGCGGTGGACGCGGACGCGGCGGACGGCGGCGACGAGTTCGGTGAGCTCGGCATCGGTCGGACGGCCGCCCCGGGGCGGATGGTCGGCCAGCACGCCCACCGCGAGCGGAAGCCACGGCAGCTCGTCGACGAGTGGCGTGCCGAGCCCTTCGGTCGTGCCGGAGGCTCCGACGACGGTGGTGCCGGAGGTGCTGACGATTTCGACCGACAGGTCGGCGTCGTCGGCGTGCCGTATCGCGTCCGGGCAGCGCCGGCGCAGGATGCGGGCGACGTCAGCCGCCGCTTCCGGCACCACGAGCAGCGGAAGCGTGAGCTCTCCGGCCAGGCGTGCCTTCAGGCTGTCCCGGTCCCCGGTGACGTACAGCCGGACCGAGCCGTCGAGGAGCGTGGCGAAGTCGACCGCGATGAGCTGCTTGCCCCGCTCCGCGAGCAGGGCCGAGCCGATGAGCGGCTCGATGGAGGACGCCTGGGCGGCCAGGCTCTGCCAGGCGCGCTCGTTCGCCCGCTGAAGGGCGGCCCGGTCCCCGTCGTCCACGGCGTCCGTCTTCACCAGCTCGCCCAGGGTGGCGATGAGCCGGGCGCTGTCCCGGGGGTCGCCCCAGGTCGGCAGCCCGGCGTCGCGCAGCCGTCGCAGGACCTGATCGTCGTCCAGCAGGGGACGGAGCTGCCGCAGCACGGTCGGGGCGAAGACCGGCTCCTGCTCCAGGGCCGCGGGGGCATGCCACGCCTCGTCCGGCCGTACGAAGCGGACGCTGCCGCCACGGCCACGCACCGGGAGCCAGCGCTGACCGCGGACGAAGGCGGACAGGGGAGTCGGGACCTGCTGGTAATCCTTGTTGCCCGTCCGGTCCCGGTGCCAGACGCTGGTGAGGTGCTTGTGCTGCCACCGGGCCAGGCCGTCCAGGACCAGTCGTGCATAGGCGATCCGGCCCGGTTCGCTCAGCCGCCCGGCGACGTCCTGGCCCGGCAGCCGGAACGCGGCGGTTCCGACGTACGGGGTGTACCGATGAGCGACCCGGCTCCGCGCGCGGTCGATGAACGGCCGCCACTGATCGGCGACCACGTCGGACACCTTCGCCATGCTGATCAGGTTGCTCGTGGTGAGCATCCCCCCCTCGGCCTGCGTCTCCGCGCCGGCGGACACCACGGGCAGCAGCCCGTCGGTGACGCCGAGATCGCCGAGGAACTCCCGCCACGCCTCCAGGGTTTCGCCCCGCCGCAGGAAGCCCTCGGGCGGCGCCAGGAGCCGCTCCGCCATGAAGCGGAGGCCGGCCGAGGACTCCCGCCCCTCAGCGACGACGGAGGCCAGCGCGTCGCCCTGGGTCCCGGTCCATCCGGCCCCGAACACGGCATCGGCCGCTTTGATGGTGGGGCCTTCGGCGGAGGGAACGTACAGTCCCAGCTGGCGCAGTTGCAGCGACTGTGACTGCCTCGACTGGTGGAGGCGGAACACGAAGCGGAGGGCCTGTTCGCGCAGCCGCGCCGAGGTGCTCTCGGTGAGGGCGCGGCGGACGTGGTCGAGCAGGCCGGCGGCGTCGAAACGGCGGACGAGCCGGAAGCGTTCCAGGAAGAGCCGGGCTTCCTGACGTCGTACGTGACCTTCCTCCTCCACCCAGTTCAGCCCCGGGTGCAGATAGAACATGCGCTTCTTCAAGGCGTCGGGCACGGCCAGGGCCTGGTCACCCGCTGTCTCGCCGCGAGCCGGCTGGAAGAACGCCTCCCGCCTGGCCGCTCTGCGCCGCGAGCCGTCCTTCGTGCCCGTGGACTGGTCGCCGTTGGCCCGCCGGAGCTCCCCGTCGTCCGCCAGCAACAGCTTCCTGCCCCGCAGTACTCCGCCCTCCTCCTTGAACAGCAGGGCGAGATCGGCGTACACGCCGTTCCAGTGGTCGGCGGGAGCATCGGGAGCGGGCCGCGGCAGCGTTTCCACGATCCGCTCGGCATGGTCGGCCCGCTGCTGCGCCGAGGGCTCCAAGGGGCACTTGAGCGCCTCGCACAACCTCGCGAGACGCTTCAGGGGCTTGGCCCCGACGTCCGGGTCGGCCACGGCGATGCCCACCGCCCCGGCCGCCTCGGCCGTGAGCACCGACAGCCTGAGATCGGGCCAGAGCACGGAATCGCGGGGCGTGCCCCAGGAACCGTGCGCAGCCCCGCGGTCCATCAGTGGTACGACGGGGACGTCCGCGAACTCGGCGCCATGCACCCGCTGCGCCGCTTCGCGCAACAGGTGGTGGGAGCGCGGCTCGTGCTCCCATGTCACAAGATCGACCGCCAGCCTGCGGTCCGAGGGCCGGGCCCCCTCCCGCAGCATGGCGGCCGCCGCCAGGGAGGTCTCGGCCGCCGCCGCGAACAGCATGCTGTTCAGCGGGTGCTCCCGGTCGAGGGCCGTACGGTCCACCTTCGTGAAGAACGGGGCGTTGAGGTGTCCCCGCAGGGGCGCGCCGGCGTCCTCGCCCAGGGGGAGGAAGGTGTAGATCCGGCCACCCCGCAGCGACTCGGCGCCGTCGAGGGGCAACGCCATCTCGACGACGGCCGGTTCCTTCCAGTCGCCCCACGAGTCGTCCAGCTGCCCCCGCTCGGTCGCCGCCTCGAGCGTGGCACGCAGGCGCGCCACGGGCACCTCGCCCCTGGCCACCAGGTACGCGCCCAGGGAGCCGAGATCGACACGGGCGAGGGAGACGACCGGAACGCTCTGCGCCGCACCGGCGAGCACACCGTGCCCCTCGGGCTGGTCCCCGCCGAGCGCCAAGGGGGCTTCCCGCCGGGTGAGTTCCGTACGGCGGGGGGCTTCGCCTCCGCGCCGTTCGATGACCAGTCGGTCGAGCCGGTCCAGGAACAGCATCACGGGAGCCTTCGCGGCGCCCAGCTCGTCGAGGCGGCGCACGGCCGCACGCCGGGAGGCCTCGTTGCGCAGCGGGATCCTGATGACCGTCACATGACCGTCGGCGGCCAGCTCCTTGCACGTCGGGGGCACGTCCGAGAGGGGGAAGGGGACCTGGAAGGGCGGGAGTTCCTCCTCCGCCCTGCGGACCAGGTCCTCGTCGCGGAGCAGCACCCGAAGGTCGTCCCCCACCGCGAACCGGAAGCAGTACCCGTCCAGCACGGCCGGACCCTCTCCGGCCGCGCCGGCGCTGTAGACCTCCGGGGCGTCCGTGATTTCCAGGATGCTGCGGAAGCCGACCCCCTTGTTCCCGATGCCCTCGCCGACGGTCTTCTCACTCCGGGCGAGCTTGCACACGGCCTGGATGCGGGCCCAGGTGAAGGGAGTGCCGCCGTTGGCGACATAGAGCGTGCCGTGCGCCCCTTCACCCTCGTCGAGCAGGACGTGCACGCTCCCGTCGTTCCGGTCTTTGCTGTGAACATCGTGGCCGTTCTGGAGCAGTTCCAGGAGGAAGCGTCCGGCGTAGTCGCGCGCGTTGCCGTGCGAGGCCGCGCGCAACTGCTGGGCGGGTTGCCATACCTGCGTGGACTGCCACTCCCTCAGCACGGCCTGCGCGTAGTCCCACAACTCGCGCGCCCACGTGCCGCTCGGGCCGTCCTCGTCCGTCGTACCGGCCATGCCCCCCCCCCGCTTCCCTGACGATCTCAGGCCGACCGTAGCGCGGGCGTCACCGACGGCGCAGGGCTGCCCGAGAACCGGTCCCCGCTATCGGCCCGCACGCCTCCGCGCCCGCCTCGGTGACGCCCAGCCGCGCGGTGGGATGCCCCGTCATGCCGCCCGCTCACTCCACCTCACCCGACCACGCGGCGACGCACAGCGCCCGGTCCAGCTCCTCGGTGTAGCGGGCCGCCGCCAGCCAGGCCCGGGCGAACCGGTCCGGGTCGGCCGGCAGGAGCCTGCCGAAGACATCGCGGGAGCGCTCGGCCGCCGCCGCGTGCAGCTCCTCGAGCAGCTCGCCCGCCGTCGCGAGCCCGGCCCGCCCGAGGCGCCGTACGTCCGCGGCCGTGTCACCGGGGAAGGAGAGCACCCGCCGGCCGCCCGCCACCGCCTGCTGGACCCGGCGGCGCAGCAGATGGACCGGTGCTTCTTCCGGGGTCGGCACGGTCTGCTGCCGGGTGGCGCCGGTGGCGGGCAGGTCGACGCGCTGGAGGCGGTCCAGGCCCAGGTCGACACGGGCGCCGGGCACGGTCGGATGCTCGGCCGCGAGAAGCAGGGCCCGGGCGTGCGGGGCCGCAGCGAGCCGGGCGACGATCCGCAGCCTGCTGCCCCGGGCGGCGGCCAGCAGCCGCAGATTGTCCCGGTACGCGAGCGCGGGGTCGTCGTGCGCTGCCGTCAGCCGCACCAGGACGCCACCGCACTCGGCGAGCAGACAGGCGCCCGCCGCCTCGGCCGCCGTACCGACGAGCGTGACCTCCAGGAAGAGCAGCCCGGGACCGCCCGCCTGCGCGCCGGCGACCTGCTCGGTCACCGGAACCGCCCACAGCCGGTCCAGCGGCTCCGCGCGCCAGTCGGCACCCGAGGCCCGGACCGCCCGGACCCCGGCGCCCGCGCCGAGCCGCCCGGTGGGCGAGACGGTCGCCCCTGTCACCGCGAGACCCGCGCGGGACAGCTCGCGGTGGGTCAGCGCCGTGTCGCCGATCCGCACCGTGCGGTCGGCGGCGCCCGTCGCGCGCCCGGCCCCGCCCGGAGCCACGTCGGACACCTGGTAGAGGCGGCCCTCGGCGTCGGCGGTCCAGGTGACGGCGCCCGCGTGACCGCTCGCGGTGAGGACCGGCTCGGAGAAGAGGCCGTACAGCCGCAGCGCGCCGTCCGGGCGGTACGGCTGCCGTGCCGTCCCGCGCAGCATGTCCAGCTCGGCACCGGTGGCGTGGCGGAGCCGGTGGGCGACCGACAGCACGTCCCGCAGGGCCGCCACCAGGTCGGCGAGGCGGAACGCCGGGTCGGCCGAACGCCCCGCGCGGAGCGCGGTGACCACGGAGACGGAGGTGGCGGCGGCCCGGTGCAGCCCGGCGAGCCGTGCGGTGTGCGCGGCCCGCAGCAAGGCGGCCTGGAGCACCGCGCCCGCGCCGTCGGTACCGGCCTCGAGCACGGCGGCCGCGGCGTCGTGCACCGCGCGGGCGGCGGCGGTCTGTGGGGGCGTGGCCGCAGTCTTTGAGGCGGCCGCGGTTTCCTGCGCGGCCGGTGGCTCGGGTGCGTCGTCCGCGACGGTCGTGGAGTCCTGCCGTACGGCGACGGTGTCGGTGTCGGCGATCGGGGCCGCCGACGCCACCGCGGCGCGGTGGAGGCAGTCCGGGGCCAGCAGACAGCCGCACCGGATCGCGTCCGCACGCGTCACCGTGGAGCCGGGCGCGTGCAGCACGAGATCCGTGTCGTCGTCGACGGCGAGCCGCACGGTGTCGCCGTCGCGGACCACGGGACGGCCGGCCAGCTTGGCGATGCCCGCGTCCAGGCGCTTGCGCAGCCGGGGCGTGAGCGCGGCGACGAGTTCGGCGGTCACGGACGGGGCGACCGCGGGCAGTCCGGCACCGGTCTGTGGGGTGGCTTCCGGGCTCATGTGATCTTCTCCCCTACCCAGCGGGCGAGTTCGAGCGGGCTGAGCGCGGCGACCGGCATACCCGCGGCGACCAACCGGCCCGCCACCCCGGTGGAGTACCGGGGGCGGCCCGCGTCGTCGAGGCTCGCGCAGCCCAGCACGTGGCAGCCGGCGCCGACCAGCGCCCGCACCTCGGCGAGGAGCCCGCCCAGCGGGTAGCCCTCCTCGAAGTCGCTGACCACCACGACGAGCGTGCGCGAGGGTACGGTGACCAGTTTGCGCGCGTGCCGCAGCCCGGCGGCGATGTGCGTACCGCCGCCCACCCGCACCTCCAGCAGCAGGGACAACGGGTCCGCGACATGGTCGGTCAGATCGATCACCTCGGTGGAGAACGCCAGGAAGTGCGTGGACAGGGTGGGCACCCCGGCCAGCACCGACGCGGTGAGCGCCGCCCAGATCGTGGACGCCTCCATGGAGCCCGACACATCGGTGACCAGGATCAGCCGCCAGTCGGCCGCGCGCCGGGCGCGGCTGCGGAACACGGGACGCTCCGGTACGACCCGGACCGTGCCGTCCGGCAACCGGCGGGCGGTCGCCAGGTTGGCCCGCAGCGTGCGGGGCAGATCGAGGCCGCCGCCCGGGCGCCGGCTCGGGCGGGGCAGCGTGGTGCCGTGCAGGGCCGGGCGGAGCCGGGTCGCCAACTCCCGGCTCAGCGCGTCGACCAGGCGCCCCACCAGCGGTCGCAGTGCGGCCAGCCGCGCCTCGGGCAGGCCACCCGCGTGCCGCAGCACCGAGCGCAGCAGGTCGACGGAGGGCCGTACGGCGTCCGGGTCCAGCTCCGCGAACACGTCCTGGCGTCCGGCCGCCGCGGCCGCCGCCAGCACCTCCTCACGGATGCCGGGCCCGAACAGGGCGGCCAGTTCTTCCGACCACTCCCGCGCCCCGGGATACGACCTCTCGCGTCCGCCGCCGCGGTGGGAGAGGTCCCCGCGGCTGCCCTCGCCCCGGCCGCTGCCGTACAGCTCGTCCAGCGCGGTCGCGAACGGCCGGGCGGATACCGGCAGTTGGTCGCTGCGCCGGCCGAGCACCAGACGCCAGCGGTCGGCCGGGGTCAGCCGCCGCTCGCCGTCCGACGCGGCGGGCGCGGTCCCCGGGGCATCGCCGGCGGCCTGTCCCGGGGCTTCCCCCGCGGCTTTCGCAGTGGGTTCGCCCGGGGCTGCGATCGAGGCTCGCTCCCGGTCGACCGCCGTCCTCCCCTCGCCGGTCGCGTCCGCCGAAGCGCCCTTCGCCGGGGCGGCGGTCGGCAGGAGCCCCAGCGCGTCCAGCGCCGCGCGGGCGGCGAGATCGGCTCGGGTCCACCGGGCCAGGGCCGCGGGCGTGACGGCACCCGTTCCGTCCGGACGTACGCCGTCCAGCCGCTGCTCCACGGCGGTCAGCAGCCGCTCCCGGGCAGCCGGGCTGAGCGTGTCGAAGCCGTCGCGCAGCGCCGGGAGCCGGTCCAGGAAATCCTGGTCGGACAGGTCCGACACCCGGTTCAGCAGCGGCTCCACGGCGGGCGCCGCCGACTCCAGCAGCGGTCCGGCCGCGGTCAGCAGACCGGCCAGCCGCGCGCTCAGCGCCGACCGGCCCGCCGGATCGCAGGCACCGTCCACCCAGGAGGCCACCCGGTCGCCGAACACCCGGGCCTCCTCCTGCCCCAGCAGCACCCGTACGGCCCCGGCGGCGCCGCGCATCAGCGGCGAACCGCCGGCCGCGAGCCGCGCGAGCGCGTCCGTCAGCCGGATGCCACCTTCCCTGTCCGCACGGTGCGCCAGCTCCAGCAGGGCGTGGGCGTCCGCCGGGTCCTCGGAACCGGTGAGCCCGTCGACCTGGCGCACCGCGGCGGCCGTCAGCAGCCCCGCGACGGCCGTCGCCCGCGCCGTACGCGCTCCGTCACCGCCGAGTCCGGCGATGTGCCCGGCGCACAGCCGGTCCAACAGGGCCAGTCCGGCGAGGAGTTCGGGCAGCGTGCCGGAGTCCGGCAGCACCTCGGCGATCTCCTCCAGCCGCTCGTCGGCCAGCGCGGGCAGCCCGCACTCCGCGGCCTGTGCCAGCCCCTGGAGGGACTGCGCGGCGGTGGGTCCGCCCTCGTCCCGCTCCGTGCGCCGCCGCTGCCGCAGCACCCCCTCCGCGGCCTGTGCCGGAGTCACCCCGCGCACCGCTGCCGCGGTCAGCATCGCCGCCGTGGCCGGGGTCCAGCGCACCTCCCAGCGGGAGGTGAGCGCGTCGGCGCCGCCGGTGCCCGTCACCGCCTTGGGCTCCGCGTACGGCACCGAGCACGCTGTCAGGCGGCGCAGCAGCAGCTCGCGGCGGCGGTCCAGCTCCGAGCGGAGCGGGTCCAGGCGCAGGTCCCGCGCGCTGCCCGGGCCGGACTCGGCCGGGCCCGGCAGCCCCAGCGCCGCCAGCTCCGCCTCGACCGCCGGGGCCAGCCCGCTGCGCGGCGCGTCCGGCGCCGGCCGTCCGGTCCGTGTTCCGACGAGCACCTTCTCCATGGCCCGGGCGACGGCCCGCCCCCGGCCGTGCGGTTCGCCCTGGGCGAGGACCGTCTGCACCGCCTCGACCAGCTCGCCGCGGCCCGCCGCGGGCAGCCCCCGCAGCCGCGCCAGATCGCCGGCGACCCGCGCGATCTCGCGCGCGTCGGCGGGGCCCGAGGGGTGTCCCAGGGAGCGCACCTCGGCGCACACCCGCACGGCGGCCCGGGTCAGCGCCTCCGCCAGCGCGCCGGGATCACCGGCCGCGTCCAGCACCAGGTGCTGCCACTCCGGGTCGCGGATCCCGGCCGGGTAACCGGAGCGCTCGTCCAGCAGCGGGTAGCTGTACGGGATGAGCGAGGTCGTCCAGGCAGCGGGGGAGGCCTCCGCCGGGCGGTTCGGTCCGCCCCGGCCGCGTTCCGCTGTCGTCGTGTCCGCCCGGGAGCCCGTCGCCCGAGCCGTCTCTGTGAGTTCCCGCCGCACCTCCCCGGCCGCGGGGACCAGTGCCGGGGCGTGGAAGGCGCCGATCACCAGGGCGGCGCGCTCCCCGTGTGCCGTGGCCGCCGCCAGCCGCGCGCGCATCCACCGTTCCCGCCGCAGATCCAGCTCCGGCACCCCGCCCGCGGCCTCCGCTTCCGCCCGCAGCGCCCAACCGGTCAGCAGTGCGGCGCGCCGCAGCGCCTCCGGCGTGGAACCGGGCGCGGGGGCCTCGACCAGCCGGTCCCACAGATCGTCCCCGGGGCGCCCGGTGAGGCGGGCGCGCAGCGCGGCGCCGAGCCCGGCCACGCCCGGGCCCCCGGCCGTGGACCCGCTCTCCGGTTCCGGCCCGCCGACGGATGCCGGGTCACCTCCCGCCGTATCACCGGGTGTGCCGCGCTCCCCGCCAGGCTCCGTGCCGGAGTTCCCGCCCGGCTCCCCACCGGACTCCGCCGGCCCCGCCCACGCCCGGTCCGCCAGCGGCAGGTCGCAGGCGATCACCGGGACGCCGCGCCGCGCGGCCCAGCGCACGGCCGCGAGTTCCGGAGAGAAGTCGGCGAAGGGATAGAACGCCGGTCCACCGCCCCCGCCCCCGGCCCCGGGCACGGGCGCGGCCGCCAGAGCCACCGGGGCCCGGGTCTCCTCATGGGCGAGCCAGGGCAGCCAGTCCTGCACCTCGGCGGGCAGTTCGACCAGCAGCACATCCGGCCCGGCCGCGTCCAGCAGCGCGGGCACGGCTGCGGCCAGGGACGGAGCATGGTGCCGTACGCCGATGAGGTACGGCCCCGCCGGGTCGGTCAGGGCAGCCACGGCCGCCTCGGGAGGTGCCGGGGCGGCGGTCGTGCCCCCGGCGGGAGGCGTCGGGGCGGCGGTCGTGCCCCCGGCGGGAGGCGTCGGGGCAGCGGTCGTGCCACCGGCGGGAGGGGAGACAGGGGACACGGTGCTTCAGCCCTCCAGGACCGTGCGCAGGTCCCACAGCGTGCGCCAGGTCGCCGCGCCCTGTTCGGCCCGGCGCCGCACCGGACCGTCCCAGTAGCCGCGCAGCCGCGCCGCGTCCGCCGGGTCGTCCTTGTGCACCACCCCGAGCAGATGGCCGGGCAGCAGCGCCAGGACGTCACGGTCCCCCGGGAAGTAGGCCGCGGCCAGGGCCAGCGCGCCCGCCACGGACACCGCCTCCGCCGTGCTCATCACCGTGGACGGCCGCTCCACCTCCCAGCCCTCCGCCGACCGGCCCTCGCGCAGATCGCGGAAGACGGTCACCAGGGCCTCCAGAACCGCGTCGTCGACCTGGAAGGGCGCGCCCGACCGGGCCACCGACGCCCGGGCCTGGCCGCGCACCAGCGCCACCTCGGCGTCGAGGTCGGAAATGGGCCCCACCGTCTCGAAGTTGAAGCGGCGCTTGAGCGCGGCCGACATCTCCGAGACACCCTTGTCCCGCAGGTTGGCGGTCGCGATGAGGTTGAAGCCCGGCGCCGCATGGGCCAACGCCTCCTCGGAGCCCGCCAGTTCGGGCACCGCGATGCGCCGCTCGGACAGCAGGGACACCAGGGAGTCCTGCACCTCGGGCAGGCAGCGGGTGACCTCCTCGACGCGGGCGATCGCCCCCCGGGTCATCGCCGTGAGCACCGGCGACGGCACCAGCGCCTGCCGGCTGGGCCCCTGAGCGAGCAACAGGGCGTAGTTCCAGCCGTACTTGAGCTGGTCCTCGGTCGTGCCGGCCGTACCCTGCACGACCAGCCCGCTGGTGCCGCAGACGGCGGCCGACAGCAGCTCCGACAGCATCGACTTGGCGGTACCGGGCTCGCCGACGAGCAGCAGGCCCCGTTCCCCGGCCAGCGTGACGACGCACCGCTCCACCAGGGCCCGGTCGCCGACGAACTTTCCGGTGATCTCCAGCCGGCGCGGCACTCCCTGAGGCGCCTCCACGTCGTCCGGCAGCTGCAGCGCCCGGCCCTCGCTGCCCACGACGAACGTGACGACGGCACGGGGCGTCAGCCGCCAGGCGGGCGGCCGCGGACCCTGGTCATGGGCGGCGAGGAAGGCCAGCTCGGTGGCGTACCGGTCCTCGGGCGGGACGATCTGCCGGGCCGCCGCTGCGGGCTGCGGCGCGGGGTCGGAGACGACGGCGGTGGTCATGGGCGGGGATCCTTCGAGACGGCGCGGACGGCAGAGCCGACGGCAGGGGCGAGGGCAGGGGTGCGGAAAGGGGCGGCGAGCGGGGTGCGGACGGCACGGAGGGCCGCCGTACCGGCACGCCGGCCTCGGGCAGCGGGACCGCAGGCACGCGAACGGCGGGCGGGCGGCAGCGGAGACGGCCCGCTCATCGGCGCCGCCCCCTTCTGGTCGCCCGGGTGGTCAGCTCCTCGTACGCCGGCGCGTCGCCCGCGCGGACCCGGGCCCAGGCGCGGCCGAACAGCTCGGGCACCGGCAGCAGCGGTATCGCGCGCAGACGGCCGATCGGGTACAGGCCCTCCTTCCAGGTCTCCACCGGCAGCGCGGGCGACTTCAGGTCCCGCCAGCCGCCGGGCAGGAACAGGCTCCGCCCGGCGCGCGGCCGCTTCGCCTCCACGACCAGGTCGGTCGCGGCCAGTTCGGCGCGGGCCTTCCTCAGCCGCGCGGGCTTCCAGCCGGTCCAGCGGGCGCAGTTGCGGTCCGTCGGATCGGGCAGGGCCAGCAACTGGAGGTAGAGCGCGGCCGCGTCAGCGCCCAGGCCATGCGCCGCGGCGACCTCGGCGACCAGCTCCGGTACGCTCGTGGCCGGGTCCTGCGCATACCCCGCGGGGCCCTCGGCGCCGACCGCGACGGCCCGCTCCAGCTCGGCGCCGAGAAGGGTGCGCAGAGCCCGCAGACCGCTTCCGCGCTCCGGTCCGACCAGGCCCTCCAGCAGCCCGAACACCGGGTCGTCGGCCCCGGTGAGCCCGGCCGGCCGGATCTGCACCGTCTCCGTGTCGCGGTACCAGGGGCGCAGCACGATGGCCGCGCCGACCCGGGTCAGTCCGTGTGCGTCGGCGCCGCCGGTCTCGGGCAGCCCGTACGCCTTGCGCACCTCCACCGCCGTGGGGCCGCCCTTCTCCGTCATCTCGACACCCAGCCCGAGCAGCAGTTCGGGGTCGTACATCCGGCGGCGCACGGCGGCGAGTCCCGCAGGCAGCGCGGACCGCAGCGGGTGGCCGTACGGCAGGCCGTAGGCCAGCGCGGCGAGCCCCCGCACGGCGTTCCCCAGGTCGTACCGGCCCGGTACCGCCTCGGGGTCCTCCGGCACCAGGGTGCCGTCCTTGTCCGGCCGCAGCACCGTGGTCCGGCTCAGCCAGGGCGTGAGGGAGGGATTGAGCACGTCGTCGGCGTATCCGACGCCCAGCCCGGCCAGCTCCTCCCGGACGTCCTCCGGCACCCGCACCAGGGAGCCGAACCGCTCGGCCCACACCCGGCCCGCGGCCACGGTGTCCGGTCCCGTCGTCCACAGGTCGGCGGGGTCCGCGGGCAGCAGCGCGCCCATCAGTTCTGTCCGGCCGCCGGCGTCCAGCCCCTGCAACAGCCGCTCGCCGAGTTCCCGCTGCCGGGACTTGAGCCCGAGGGCGGTCAGGCCCTCCGCGTGGGGCTCGCGCGGCTGACCGGCGAGCAGCACGGCCGCCTGGAGCGGGCCGAGCCCGCCGCCGGTCGCCGCCACCAGTGCCGCGGGCGCCTCGGACGGCCAGGGCGCGGCGCCCTTCGCCCGGACCAGACGGGCGACGGCGGCCAGGTCCTCCGCGGAGATCCCCGGCTCGTAGTGCGCCTCCGCGTGCAGCGTGAAGTGGGCGACCCGGCCGAACGCCCCGGACGGATCGTGGTCCACCGCCAGCCAGTTGACCCCGCCCCGCTGCACGTCGATGTTCTGGCAGCCGAGGATCACCACCGTGCGCCCCGCACGGCGCAGCACCTGCCCGGCGCGCTGCTGGTGGTCGTACGGCTCGTTCAGCAGGAGGGTGCGGAGCGTGCCGCCGGCCGTGGCGAGCGGTCCTTCGGCGAGGGCCTCCAACAGCAGCAGCAGCGGCTCCCGCTGGGCGCCGGTCAGGACCGCCGAGGTGGCCCGGTAGGCCAGTGCGCGCAAGCGCCCCAGCAGGCTCGGCCATGACAGCCCGGCGTCCGGGACGGTGTACGGCTCGCCGGTCCAGCCGTCGCCGAGGTTGCCCAGCCGCTTGGCGTCGGGCAGCGGGGTGCCGTCGGCGGGATGGCCGGACAGCACATGGTTGACCGCGCGGATCTGGCGCAGTGCGCTCCACTGCTCGGGCCGCCACCAGCCCTGGACCCCGCCGAAGCCGGAGACGGCCTCCAACAGGCCGCGGTCGTCGCCGTGTTCGGGGCTGTAGTCGGCGAACATGCCCTCCGTCCGGTTGCGCGGCTGCCGTGGCCGCTCCTGCGGGGGGTTGGCGAAGGCGGTGGCCGACTCGGCGACGCGCAGCCCGTACCGGACCAGGGCGGCGACGCCGGCGCGCAGCCGCTCGTCGGCCAGGGCGGGCAGCGCGGCGGCCACCGCGCGCACGGCCACCGTGTCCACGGCCGGTACGGCGGCCTTGGCGGCCTCGTCGTCACCGGCGCGGGCCAGCTCCTCCTGCCGTACGGCCAGTGCCTCGGCCGTGCTCCGCAGCAGCTGCGCGGCCTGTGCGTCGGTCAGGGCGCGCAGCACGGCCGAGGCCTGCGTGTCGCGGGGGCGCAGCGCGTGCCAGTAGGGCAGCGGGGGCACCAGCCGGGTGCCGGCGGCGAAGTCGCCGCCCCCGCTGTTCGGCGACACGCGGCCCAGTTCGCCGGCAGCGGCGTCGTCGCCCGCGAACAGCGCCACATGCCGGGGGGTCTGGGCCACGACGGGCTCGACGCCGCCGGGCAGCCGCAGCGCCCCCAGCGGCACGACCCGCCACCCGTCCACGACCGCGGGCAGTGACACGGTCCGCCCGTCCGCCGTCCCGGCGGTGCGGCGCAGTCCGGCGCCCTTGCCCTCGGTGCGCACCCAGCGCCCGAGCACCGTGCCGTCGGTGCCGAACGGGCTGTTCTCCAGGCCCGGTTGCAGCGGCAGCACCTCGCACCGGCCGGGCAGCAGCTCGGCGTCCTCGCGGATGCCGGCGCGCAGCAGCGCGGGCAGCGACGCACGGCCGTGCGTGCCGGTGGCCGGGTCGTACTCCAGCCAGACCGTCTGCCGGCCCTGGCGGCCCTGACGCCAGTACGTGGTGCCGTCCCCGAGGACCGAGCGGGTCGGCGGCAGCACCGTGTCGCCGGCGTGCAGGGTGCGGCCGCCGCTCGCGCGGCCGCCGCCGGGCAGCGGGATCGAGGGGACGATCGTCTCGTTGCCGGACCACCAGGACGGCAGCTGTTCGCCGCCGAGTTCGAACACCTCGGCGGGCCGGGCCGACCAGTAGCCGTACTGCTTGCCGCCGTGCCGCCACATCACCAGCAGCTCGCCGTCCACGTACCGGTAGCGGGGGCGCTGCCAGCGGTCCAGCTCCTGCGGCAGCCGCAGTGCGTGGTCGAGCAGCACCCGGTCCGGGCCGACCACGACCACCCTGCGCCTGCGGCACAGGATCAGCGCGGGCCAGGCCTCGTGGACGGCCAGCGAGGTGTCCTCGCCCTTAGCGCCCTGCTCCGTGTCGAGCAGGGCGAGCGCCTCCTCCAGGGCGGGCCAGCCCAGCTCGTCCAGGATGCCGGCCCGCAGCGTGCGGCCCAGCAGCGGAGCCGTGTCGTGTCCGGCGATCCGGGCCACGGCCGCCGGGCTGACCTCGGCCGCGACCGTCCGGAACGGCCGGAGCCGGTCGAGTGCCGCACGCGCACCGGGCAGGCCCACCGCGCGCGTGTACGCGACGGCGGTCTCCTCCAGCCACTCGCGCAGCACCTCGGACAGCACCGGGTGGCCGGCGACCGATGCCAGCAGCTCACCGGACCGCTGGTGTCCGCCGGTCTTCTCCACGGCCTGGTGCAGCAGCCGCCGGAAGCGGGGATCGGCCGCGACGGCGGTGAGGTCGCGCCGGCCGTCGCGGGTGTCGCCCAGCCACTCGGCCAGCGGCAGGAACATCCTGTCGTCGCCCTCCGGGACGGTGAGCGGGACGCCCTCGGCCACGCACAGGTCCAGCAGGTCGACATCGGCGCCGGGATGCCAGCCGCCGGCGAACAGGTCCACCGGGCGGCCCGCGGCCCGCAGCAACGGCACCATGCGCCCGGCCAGCGCCAGCGTGGCGGGGGAGCGCCACGACCACGAGCCGCCGTGCTTGCGGAAGGACGCCCACCGGGTCAGCCAGCCGGCCGGATCGACGCCGTGCTCCGCGGCCGCCGCCGGGTCGGTCAGCAGCCGGTCCGCGCCGGTCTCCGCGAGCAGCGTCAGCCAGAACTCGTCGTCCTCGACCTTCCGGCCGAGCCCGGCCGGCATGATCTCCAGCAGCCGCACCCGGATCTCCGGCCGGCGGTCGGCCAGGACCGGCAGCACCGCGCGGTAGGCGGTCCAGAAGGAGGCGGGCGCCCGGACGGCCGCGGGCGAGGCGAGCAGGTCGGCGACGAGCGCGCACTCCTCGGTGACCCGGTCCAGGCCCGCGCCCCTGATCAGCCCGCGCGCGTCCTGCGGCAGCGAGGCGTACGGCGGCGTACCGGCGGCGCACCGCTCCACCGTCAGCTGCCGGAACTGCGCCCAGGCGGCGGCCGGGTCGAGCCGCGCGGTGAGGTCCTTCACATACTGCTTGAGGGCCTTCACGGTCAGCGCCCCGGCGAAGGCGAACTCCAGGAACACCGCGCGCTGCCGCTCCTCGTCCACCGCGAGCGCGTGCACCCGCTCGGCCTCGCGGGCCTTGCCGAAGAACGCGGCGGCGTAGGTGGTGTTCTCCTGCTGGAGGAAGACCCGCGCGGCCTGTTCGTAGAACGTCGGCAGGAAGTGCGGCACCGCCCGCCCGAGCCGCTCGCCCAGCGCCTCGAAGCCGTCCTTGGCCGTGCCCGGGCGGGAGGCGGCCTGCCGGGCGAGCCGCTCCATGTCCTGCACCAGGGCCAGCGCGTGGTGCCCGTTGGCCGGGTCGTGGACCAGCGCCCAGGCCGGGAAGCCCAGGGTCTCCCGGCGCACCTGGCCGACCTCGGGTGTCTCCGGCTCCCGGACCAGTCCCAGGAACTCCAGTGCCAGGTCCTCGGCCTCGCCCAGCGTGCCGGGCACCAGCCGGACCACCCGGCGGCCGTCCAGCGCGGGGTGCGTGTAGGTGCGGACGGTGAGCAGGTCGGCGTCCTCGCGGTCGGTGCTGCCCAGGGGCAGCACCGCCCCCGCGTCCAGCAGCGCGGCGGCCGTGTTCTCGTCGTACTCGCCGTACGTCATGCCGCCTGCTCCTCGTCCTCGACGTCCCGCCCGGCGTACAGCCCGGCCGCCATGCGCATGCCCTCGGACCAGGCCACCGGCCCGACCTGGCCCAGCGTCAGTACGCGGCCTGCCGGGTCGGCCCACAGCAGGGGGCCGGTCTCGGTCTCGTCGTAGCCCTCGTAGTCGCCGACCCACACGCGGGCCTCGACGCTGCGACCGTCCTCCACCACGGGACACACGGCGTAGCCGCCGCGCACCCGATGGCCGAGCCGGGCCGCCCTGCCGGTGAGGAAGCGCAGCTCCTTGAAGGAGCCGCCCGCGTACTCCTCGACCTGCTTCGCCTCGGCGTCGAACACCTCGGGGCGGTGCCAGACCTCGCGGAACAGCTGCTGGACCTTCTGCTCCACACCCAGTTCGACGGCGAACTCGCGCAGCTCCTCCAGCTCCTCCAGGAGGACCGGGTGCGGGATGCGGACCAGCTCGGGGCTGATGCGGACGGTGTCGCCGTCGAGGTCGACGAGGCCGAGACCGCGCTCGGGGTCGGCGTCCCGCAGGAAGCCGGCGACCCGGCCGTCCGCGCCGGTGACGACGAGGTCGCGCAGCGCGGCCTGCCAGGCGGGGTCGGGCCACACGCGCGTGAGGACGGCGAGCGGCACCGGCAGCGAGCGGATCATCCACCGCTCGGCATCCTCCAGACACTGCCGTTCGTGCCGCTCCAGCCACTCGGTCAGCTGCCTGAGCCCCACCACGGCCGGATCGTCGGCGATCTTGGGCGGGACCGACTTCAGCAACCGCCCGGCCGCGTTGCGGCAGACCACCTTTCCGCTGTCGAGGGCGACCTCGTAGTCGCCGGCCGACACCCACCCCATCCGAGCCTCCCGCACCCGCAGTGATCAAGTGCCGGGAACTCTAGGGCAGGCCACTGACAACGCCCCCGGGGCCTGGGGACAAGGGAACGCACGCGGTCAGCACGATGCCCCCAGCGCCGACGGCGGTGGGGGCATCGGGGACGCCGGGTGTCAGGGGCGGGCCTGCTCGGCGCGCTCGGCCTGCTGCTTCTTGATCCGCGCCGTCTCCTTGCGGACCTCGGCCTGCGTCGCGCGCTCCTTCTCCAGCCACTCGGGCTGCTCCTGCTTGAGCGCCTCGATCTGCTCGGTGGTCAGCGCGTCGGTGATCCCGCCGCGCGCGAGCCCGGAGATGGACACGCCCAGCTTCGCGGCGACCACGGGACGCGGGTGGGGGCCGTTGCGCCGCAGCTCGCGCAGCCACTCCGGGGGATCGGCCTGCAACTCGTTCAGCTCGGCGCGGGTGACCACGCCCTCCTGGAACGAGGCGGGGGTGGCGGGGAGGTACACACCCAGCTTCTTCGCCGCGGTCGCGGGCTTCATCGTCTGGGTGCTCTGCTGCGAACTCATGCCTCCAGGGTATCGGCCGGACAGGCCCTGCCCGACCGCGGCGGGCGAGCGCGCCCGGGGGCCGCGGCGGGTGACGGCGGTCGGGGCCGTGGCCGGTGACGGCGGCCAGGGCCGGG